>NZ_CP022367.1:385000-685000 GCF_003119115.1 Azospirillum sp. TSH58 | reverse complement strand
AGCGGCCACAGGGCGTTGACCACCCCGCGGTCCAGCTTGTTCAAAGGCGCGGGCTGGTCGCCGCCGGGAAGCTGGAACAGATCCTCGAACGGCTCGCAGAACAGCCGCTTGAAGGTCGGGCGCCGCTTGGGCCGCACCTCCGCCAGACGGGGCCGGATCAGCGAGAAGGTGTGCTGGACCTCGGGATGGTCGCCGATCTGCTGCAGCAGGTCGACCACCTGCCGGAAGCGGGCCTCGTCGATGTCGAGAAGCTTGGTGCCGAGGCTGAGGAGGGCTTTGGGGTCCGTGGTCATGGTCAGGCCGCCTTCGCCTTGATCGCCTCGATCCGCATCACGAGGTCCATGTCGAGCTGGCCGCTGCGCCAGTCCACATAGGCGCGCACCGTGCGGCGGTTCGAGGCCAGCAGCCGGTCGGCCTGCAGCGCGTGGTCGGACTTTTCCTCGTCCTTGGGCAGCAGGGGCAGCACGCGGAACAGTTCGTGCACGGTCATGTCCTGCTCGTGCTTGCTCCGGGTCTGCGCCTCCGCCCAGCTCGTGATGATGAAGTCCCAGCCGTCGAGCAGCCAGGACAGACGGGTGGTCGCCCTCCGCACCAGCGTGCGCTTGGTGTCCCACTGGCGCAGCAGCGTTTCAAAAGCGGCGACCGACTGGTCGAGCTGGTTCACCACGTTGCGGACCTGATTGAGCGTGTGTTCCGCCACCTCCGCGCAGAAGGTGCCGATGGGGGCGGCTTCCGACACGCTGCCGTTCGCCCAGTCGGTCATGGTGTCGCGGAACTGCAGCAGGTCGCGCGCCAGACGGCGCAGCCGCGCCGGCTTCGGCGACGTGGCGATGCCCACCGGCTCCATGAAGGTCGCCAGCTCGGCCACCCGCGCGTACAGCTCGGTCGGCTCCAGGGCGAGGCTCTGCGCCGCCTTGGTCATGTAGCTGCGGGTCAGCTGCTCGCCCTTCTCGGAGCCGAGGCCGGCGCGCAGGATGTCCGTCGATTCCAGCCCGACCGCCTTCAGAACCTCGACGATGAGCTGGTAGTTGATGAGCAGGCGCTGCTCGTCCTCGTCGCGGAGTGCGGCATCCGCCGCCTCCACGGCCAGCGGCCCGGCAAGGCCGCAGCGCGCCGCCTGGAGCACCGCCTTGCGGATGTCGTCCGGCGAGCAGCCGTCCGCCTTGCGGATCAGGTCCTGCAACATGCGGTCGTGGACGGTCATCGGGAAGGCGAGCGGCAGCCCCTTCCACGGCACCACATAGACTCCGTGCCCCTCCGACAGGTTGGGGATCAGAACCTCCAGCTTGTCCCTGTCGTCCTTGCGCACCCGCGTCTGCGCCAGCACCGGGGTGGTGAAGGCCACGGCGGCGCCGCGCTCCTCGAAGGTGGAGGGAGCAAAATTCGTAAGTGAACGCATGGTTCTCGGGTCGGGAGGGAAGTGGAAAGCCGGGCGGTACCACCCGTAGCATGATTCGCTCAATTTTCCGTTAAATCCGCACAAGATCGTCCATAACTCTGCCCTTTGGAGGTAGGGCGTCACACCGCCGGTCATTTGCCCGTTATTCAGCCAGAGGGTGCGGTGCGGGCAGGCAGAGGGGCGTGGCGGATGGCCGTGGTGAAATGGATCGGCTACGGCCTGTTGGGGCTGGTGGTAACCGTGGCGGCGGGCATCGGCATCGCTCTGGCCGTCTTCGACTGGAACGACGCCCGTGGCTTCATCGCCCGGCAGGCGTCCAAGGCGCTGAACCGCGAGGTCGCCATCGACGGCGATCTCAACGTCCGGTTGGGGGACCCGCTGCGCATCCGCGTCGAAGGTCTGCGCGTCGCCAACGCGGAGTGGAGCGACGACCGGACGATGGCGGAACTGCGGGTGCTGGACCTCCAGCTCCGACTCTGGCCGCTGCTGCGCGGCGACTTCGAGTTTCCGGAGATCCGCCTCACCGGCCCCAAGCTGCTTCTGGAGAAGAACCGGGAGGGTGCCGCCAATTGGAATTTCGGCGGGCCGGACCCGCGCAAGGAGGCGGCGAAGGAGACGATCAAGCCGGAGGATCGCACCGACCTGCCGATCATCGAGACGCTCGTGGTCGAGGAGGGGCGCCTGCGCTTCCGCGATCCGATCCGCAAGATCGACATCGACAGCGGCATCAACACGGCGGTCGGCGGCAACGGCGACCAGGAGGTCCGGCTGGATGGCAAGGGCGACTTCGCCGGCAAGCCCTTCACCCTGACGGCGGCCGGCGGCTCGCTGGAGTATCTGCGCGACGATCCCAAGCCCTACCCGCTGCGGGTCGAGACCGCCATCGGCAAGACCCGCGGCAAGATCGAGGGTTCGATCGCCGAGCCGGTGCTGCTCCAGGGCGTGGACCTGTCGGTGGAACTGCGCGGCGACGATCTGGCCGACGTCTTCCCGATCCTGGGCATTCCCGTGCCGACGACGCGGCCCTACGCCATCTCCGGCCATCTCGGCCGCGAGGGCGACGTCTGGCGGTTCGAGGGGCTGAACGGCAAGGTCGGGGAAAGCGACCTGTCCGGTCAGGTGGCGGTCGATCTGGGCGGCGAGCGCCCGCGGATCACCGGCGACCTCACGTCGCGCAAGCTGGCGGCGATCGATCTGGCGGGCTTCATCGGCGCCTCCCCGGAAGGCCGCGGCGACTACCCGACCAAGGGGCGCGAGCGGATCATCCCGGCCACCGAGGTCCCGCTGGAAAAGCTGCGCACCGCCGACATGGACGTGAAGTTCCGCGGCGAGCATGTGGAGGCGCCCTTCTCCACGCTGGACGCTCTCGACGCGCGGGCGAAGCTGGAGAACGGGCGGCTGGTGCTGGACCCGCTGTCGCTGGGCGTCGGCGGCGGTCGGATCGCCGGGACGGCGGTGCTGGACGGCGGGCGCAAGACCCCGGCGCTGGACATCAACCTGGACGTCCGGCAGATCAAGCTGGCCCGCCTGTTCCGCGAGACGGCCTTCGCGCAGGAGATGGGCGGCACGGCGAGCGGGCGCATCCAGCTGAAGGGGCAGGGGACCACGGTCGCCAACATCCTGGGCGCGTCGGACGGCAAGCTGGGCGTCGCGGTGGACGGCGGGCGGATCACCAGCTACGCGGTCAAGGGGCTGAAGACCAACATCCTGGAGACGCTGGGCGTCGTCCTGTCGGGCGACCGGCCCTTGCCCTTCAACTGCCTCGTCGCCGATGTGACGGTGAAGAACGGGCTGGCGGAAAGCCGCGCGCTGGTGCTCGACACCCCGGAGACGCTGGTGACGGCGGAGGGCACGATCAACCTGCGCAGCGAGGCGATCGACATGACCGTGCTCGGGCGGGCCAAGAGCCCCCAGATTTTCGCCACCCACGTTCCGGTCCATGTCCGCGGCACGCTGGGGGCGCCGGAGATCGGGGTGAACGCGGCGGAATCGGCGGCCCGCGGCGCGGCGGCGGTGGCCCTGGGCGTCCTGCTGACGCCGCTGGCCAGCGTCCTGCCTTTTCTTGACCCAGGCAGTGACGAGCAGCCACACTGCGGCGAACTCGTCCGGAACGCCCGGTCCCCGTCGAACTCCAACACCGGCTCCAGCGGGACCGGCAAGGGGCGCGACGCGGCGCCATCGGGCTCCTCCTCCGGCAAATCGCAGTAACGACGCACCAACAATCCCCGAAAAAAGGGCTGCATGACGCTCGACCAGGGACTCGCCTTCGGCATCATCGGCGCGGTGATCGCGCTGCTGATCTGGGACAAGCTGCGCTACGATCTCGTCGCCATGTTGGCGCTGCTGGCGGCGGTGGCCGTCGGGATCGTCAAGCCAAAGGACGCCTTCAGCGGCTTCTCCGACGACATCGTCATCATCGTCGGCTCGGCGCTGGTGGTCAGCGCGGCGGTCGGCCGCTCCGGCATCGTCGAGGAGGTGATGCGCCCCCTCAGCGCCCGCATGAAGACCGTACCGGCGCAGATCATCGTGCTGACGGGGGCGGTGACCCTGCTGTCAGCGGTGGTCAAGAACATCGGGGCGCTCGCCATCTTCATGCCCATCGCCATGCAGGTGGCGCGGCGCAACGGGACGAAGGTGTCGTCGCTGCTGATGCCCATGGCCTTCGGCTCGCTGCTGGGCGGGCTGATGACGCTGGTCGGCACCTCCCCCAACATCATCGTCAGCCGCCTGCGCAACGAGATGGTGGGCGAACCCTTCGGCATGTTCGACTTCACGCCGGTCGGGCTGACCGTCGCGGTGGCGGGGGTGGCTTTCCTGACGGTCGGCTACCGCCTGTTGCCCACCGGTCGGCAGGCGGCGTCGGGCAGCGCCGGAGGCTTCTCCATCGACGACTACACGGCGGAGGCGCTGCTGCCGGAGAAATCGCCCTTCGTCGGCAAGACGGTGGCCGACCTGGAGGCCTACGGCGAGGGCGACGTGACGGTCGCGGCGATCATCCGCGGGCGGCACCGCCGCCACATCCCGTCCGGCCACTGGGTGCTTCTGGCGGGCGACGTGCTGGTGCTGGAGGCCGACACCCAGGCGCTGGGCGACCTCGTGAAGCACGCCGGCCTGGAGCTGATGCACGAGAAGGAGCTGGAGGGGGTGGAGAGCGACGAGGATCTGGCGGTCCTCGAAGCGGTGGTGGAGCCGCGCTCCCCCCTGATCGGCAGCAACGTCGAGGATGTGGAACTGCGCGAGCGCTACGGCGCCAACCTGCTGGCGCTCAGCCGGCGCGGCCGGCCGATCCGCCAGCGGCTGCGCCGCGTCCGCTTCCAGCCGGGCGATCTGGTGGTGCTCCAGGCGCGGGCGGCGGGGCTGTCGGACACGCTGAACGAACTCGGCTGCCTGCCGCTGGCCGAGCGCAACCTGTCCATCGGGCGGCGGCGCAAGCGGCGGATCGCGCTGGCCGTGATGGCGGTGACCATCGGGCTGGTGGCGACCAGCCTCGTCCCGGTGACGCTGGCCTTCTTCGGCGCGGCGGTCGCCATGACGGCGCTGCGGGTGATCACGCTGAAGGAGGCCTACGACTCGATCGAGTGGCCGATCCTGGTGCTGCTGGGCGCCCTGATCCCGGTCAGCGAGGCGTTGCGCACCACCGGCGGGACGGAGCTGATCGCCGGCTGGCTGTCCGTCGCCGCGCAGGGGATGCCGCCCATCGGCGCGTTGGCCATGATGCTGGTGGCGGCGATGGCGGTGACGCCCTTCCTGAACAACGCGGCCACCGTGCTGGTGATGGCCCCCATCGCGGCCAGCCTCGCCAGCCATCTGGGCTTGCGGCCCGACGCCTTCCTGATGGCGGTGGCCGTGGGGGCGGGCTGCGACTTCCTCACCCCCATCGGGCACCAGTGCAACACGCTGGTCATGGGGCCGGGCGGCTACCGCTTCAGCGACTACGCGCGCCTCGGCCTGCCGCTGTCGCTGATCGTCATCGTGCTGGGCACGACGGCGATCGCGCTGTTCTGGCCCCTGATGCCGCATTAGCTGGCCACGGCAGCTGGGTTGGACGTCAGTCCCAGGCGGGCGCCAGACCGTCCGGGCTGACGATCCGCCCGTCGGGTCGGGCGAGGCCATGGATGGCCGCCATGTCCGCCTCCGACAGCTCGAAGTCGAAGATGGCGAGGTTCTCGGCGGCGCGCTTCTCGCCGACCGTCTTCGACAGGGCGATCACCCCCTCCTGCTGCACCAGCCAGCGCAGGACCACCTGGGCCACGCTCTTGCCCGTCCGTGTCGCGATGTCGGTCAGCACCGGATCCTTGAAGACCTTGCCGTCGGCCATCGCGTAATAGGCGGTGACCGACTGGCCGTGGCGGCGGGCCGCCTCCAGCATCGCCGACTGGTCGAGATAGGGGTGGTATTCGATCTGGTTGGTCACGATGGGCGCCGTGCTGAGGCGCACGGACTCGTCCAGCAGCTTGCGGTTGAAGTTGCTGACGCCGATGTGGCGGGTCTTGCCGGCGGCCTGGACGGCGTTCAGCGCCGCGATCTGCTCGGCGAGCGGAACGGCCTCGTTCGGCCAGTGGAGCAGCAGCAGGTCCACGTAATCGGTCCGCAGCTTTGCCAGGCTCTCGTCCACCGAGCGGCGGAAGTCGTCGGCCTTGTAGTTGCTGACCCAGACCTTGGTGGTCAGGAAGACGTCGCCGCGCGGCAGGCCCGACGCCTTGATGGCCTCGCCGACCTCGCCCTCGTTGCCGTAGATTTGCGCGGTGTCGATGTGGCGGAAGCCGATCTTCAGGACCTCCGGCACCATGCGCAGAACGTCGGGGCCGCTCATGCGGAAGGTGCCGAAGCCGAGGGCGGGGATGGCGGCGCCGTTGGCGGTCACGGTGTGCATTGGTCTCGATCCTCTCGAACGTGGATTTCTTATCAATGTATCAGGCCGGCTGGGCGACGGTGGCGCCGCGGCGCCCGTCCTTGCGGTCGAGGGCGCCGCTGAGCAGGGTCAGCGCCAGCCCACCCAGCACGAACAGCCCACCCACCCAGGGTGTTGCCGCGAGGCCGAGGGCGCTGTCCACCACCCGGCCGCCGAAGAAGGCGCCGGCGGCGATGCCCAGGTTGAAGGCGGCGATGTTCAGGGCCGAAGCGACGTCCACCGCTCCCGGCGCGTGGCGCTGCGCCAGCTGCACGACGTAGAGCTGGAGCCCCGGCACGTTGGCGAAGGCCAGGGCACCCATGCCCGCCAGCGTGACCAGCGCCGGAACCGGGCTGGAGGCGGTGAAGGTGAAGACGATCAGCACCGCGGCCTGAAGGGCGAACAGCCACGCCAGCGCGCGGACCGGGTTGCGGTTGGCGAGCTTGCCGCCCACCATGTTGCCGACCGCGATGGCCGCGCCGTAGAGCACCAGGACGAGGCTGACCGTGCCGCTGGAGAAGCCGGTGATCGTCTCCAGGATGGGCGCCAGATAGGTGAAGGCGACGAAGGTCCCGCCATAGCCCAGCGCCGTGATGGCGAAGGCCAGCAGCAGGCGCGGCTTGGCCAGCACGCGGACCTGCGTGGCCAACCCGGCGGCGGGCGGCTGGCTGAGCTTCGCCGGGACGAGCGCGGCCACACCCAGCGCGCCGATCACGCCCAGCGCGGAGACCGCCAGGAAGGTGGCGCGCCAGCCGAAATGCTGCCCGATCCAGGTGCCCATCGGCACGCCGGTGACGATGGCGATGGTCAGGCCGGAGAACATCATGGCGATGGCCGAGGCCCGCTTGTCCTCCGGCACGAGGTCGGCGGCGATGGTCGCGCCGACCGAGAAGAAGACGCCGTGCGCGAAGGCGCTGAGCACGCGGGCGGCCAGCAGCGTCTCGTAATTGGGGCTGACCCCGGCCAGCAGGTTGCCGGCGATGAAGAGGCCCATCAGGCCGAGCAGCAGCGGCTTGCGCCGCAGACGGCCGGTGAGCGCGGTCAGGACCGGGGCGCCGACGGTGACGCCCAGCGCGTAGACGCTGACCACCATGCCGGCCATCGGCAGGTTGACGTTCAGGTCGGTGGCGACGGTCGGCAGCAGGCCGACGATGACGAACTCCGTCGTCCCGATGGCGTAGGCGCTGATCGCCAGCGCCAGCAGTGCGAGTGGCATGACTGAAGGCTCCATCCATGCGAGCTGTGCAGGACACATCAGATGAGCCAAAAGGCCGGGATGCGGAATGCCGTCCGTTTTCGCATGATCGTGTCATTGAATGACAAGATCGCCGAAAGGGCACATCCGATGAGCGACAGCCGGGCCTGGGACATGAGGGTCTTCCTGCGCGTCGCGGCGCTGGGCAGCTTCAGCGCCGCCGGGCGGGAGGTCGGCATGACCCCATCCTCCACCGCCAAGCTGGTGACCCGGCTGGAGGAGCGGCTCGGCGTGCGGCTGGTCGAACGCTCCACCCGCCGGCTGCGCCTGACCGCGGAGGGGGAACTGTACCGGGAGCGGGCCGAGAGCCTGCTGGGCGACCTCGACGCCATGGAGGCGGAGGTGGCGGGGGGCGCCCGCTCGCCCACCGGCCTGATCCGCGTCAGCGTGTCGGTGCCCTTCGGGCGGCATTGCCTGCTGCCGCTGCTGCCCGACTTCACGCGGGACTATCCGGGCATCCGGCTGGACCTGACCCTGACCGACGAGGTGGTGGACCTCTACGCCGCCCGGACCGACGTGGCCTTCCGCGCCGGGCGGCTGTCCGACTCGGCGCTGCTGGCGGTGCGGCTGGGCGACGTGCGGCGGCGCATCGTGGCGTCGCCGGACTATCTGGAGCGCAAGGGCCGGCCGGACAGCGCCGCCGATCTGGAGCGCCACGACTGCCTGGGCTTCAACTTCCGCCGCGCCGCCGCGGTCTGGCCGCTGAAGTCCGGCGGGCGGCTGGTCGACCGCGAGATCGACACGCGCATCGTCGCCAACAACGGCGAGACGGTGCGCCACATGGCCCTGCTCGGCCTCGGGCTGGCGCGGCTGGCCGAATACCACATCCGCCCCGACCTCGCCGCCGGGCGGCTGGTCAGCGTTCTGGACGACGTGCTGGTGGACCGCGAGGAGATCCACGCCGTCTACACCGGGCGGGAACGGGCGCCCCACCGGGTGCGCGCCTTCCTGGACTTCATGACGCCGCGGATGCGCGCATGCCTGCAATGACCGGGCGGCGGGGTGGTGCATCTTGCCGAAAATAGATAGCAAAGCTATTAAATAGGCATGCAATCGAACGACCCGTCCACGCCTGCTCCGGACTTCCCGTCCAACTTCGGCATCCACCTGTTCCGCGCCGCCCATCTGTGGCGGCGCGAAGCGAACAAGGTGCTGGCGGAGAGCGGCTTTTCCTCCTCCGTCATCTCGCCGCTGATGCTTCTGAACGAACTCGGCGACGGGATGCGCCAGCGCGAGCTGGCCGAGGAGATGGGGGTGGAGGGGCCGTCGCTGGTCCGGCTGCTCGACAGCCTGGAGGCGGCGAAGCTGGTCGAACGCCGGGAGGCCCCGGACGACCGGCGGGCCAAGACGCTGCACCTGACGGACGAGGGCCGCGACCTGCTGGCCCGCGTGAACGCCGCGCTGAACGACGTGCGCCGCCGCCTGCTCCAGGGCGCCTCCGGCCCGGAGATCGCGGGCGCGGTGCGGGTCATGGCGGCGATTGAGTCGAACGCCCGAGCCATGAAGGGCTGACGGGGGTTCTACACAGCAGCGCGTCCCGCAGCGGCGGGATACGGAACGATCGCTCCCGGCCGCGCCGCCGGAGCGCAAGGACGAACCACGGTGAAACTCTTCTCCCTCCTCATTCGGATCACGGTCACGCTCGCCGTCACGCTGGGCGCCGTCGGCGGCGGCTGGTGGCTGTGGGATTACTACATGAACGAGCCCTGGACCCGCGACGGGCGGGTGCGGGCCGACGTGGTGCAGGTGTCCTCCGACGTCGCCGGTCTGGTGACGGAGGTGCGGGTCTTCGACAACCAAGCGGTCCGCAAGGGCGACGTGCTGTTCGTCGTGGACCCCAGCCGCTACCGGCTGGCCGTCGAGCAGGCCGAGGCCAATCTGGAAAGCGCCCGCGCCGAGCTGTCCTTCCGCAAGGCCGAGGCCGACCGCTACGCGCAGCTCGGCAACAACGTCGTCTCCACCGCCCAGCGGCAGGAGGTCGCCTCCGCCCAGGCGAAGGCCGCCGCCGCCGCCCGTCAGATGGAGGCGGCGCTCGACCTCGCCCGCTTCAACCTGGAGCGGACGGAGGTGCGGGCGACGGTGGACGGCTTCGTCACCAACCTCCAGCTCAAGGCGGGCAACTACGTGACGGCGGGCCAGCCGGTGGTCGCGGTGATCGACCGGCATTCCTTCTACGTCGTCGGCTATTTCGAAGAGACCAAGCTGCCGCGCATCCGCGTCGGCGACCCGGTCCGCGTCACCATCATGGGCGAGCCGGAGCGGCTGACCGGACGGGTGGACAGCGTGACCCACGCCATCGTGGACCGCGACCGCACCGAAGGAACCGGCCTGCTGCCCAACGTCAACCCGACCTTCAATTGGGTCCGTCTGGCCCAGCGCATCCCCGTGCGCGTCGCGCTGGAGCAGGTGCCCGACCCCCGCGACCTCGTCGCCGGGCGCACCGTGACGGTCGAGGTGGTGCGGGAGAGCGAGCAGGGAGCGCCCGCGAAGCGGGTGGCCGGGCAGTGAAGACTCCCGCTTTCAAACTGTTCTCGCTGAACGAGGCGCTGTTCTCCGTCAAGGCCTTCGCGGCGGCCATGGCGGCGCTCTACATCGCCTTCTCCATGGGGTTGCCGCGGCCCTTCTGGGCGATGGCGACGGCCTACATCGTCTCCGGCCCGCTGTCGGGCGCGGTGAGGTCGAAGGCGGTCTTCCGCGTCGCCGGGACGGCGCTGGGCTGCGCCGGGGCCATCGCCCTGGTGCCGGCGCTGGCCGATTCGCCGGAGCTGCTCACCCTGGCGCTGGGGCTGTGGGTGGCGGTCTGCCTGTTCATCTCGCTGCTCGACCGCACGCCGCGCAGCTACCTGTTCATGCTGGCCGGCTACACCATCGGGCTGATCGGCTTTCCCGCGGTGACCGACCCGTCGACCATCTTCGACACCGGCCTGGCCCGCGTCGAGGAGATCCTGATCGGCATCCTCTGCGCCACCGTGGTGCACAGCGTGGTCTTCCCACAGAGCGTCGGTCCGGCCTTGCTGAGCCGCCTCGACGCCACGCTGCGCGACGCGGAGCGCTGGACGCGCGAAGCCCTGTCGCGCGGGACGGCGCCGGAGGGCGCGGCCAACGCGCAGGAGCGCCAGAAGCTGGCCCGTGATATCACCGAGCTGCGCGTGATGGCGACCCATCTGCCCTACGACACGTCGGATGTGCGCTGGATGACGCGGGCGGTGCGGGCGATGCAGGACCGCATGGCCTATCTGCTGCCGCTGACCGCGGGGATCGAGGACCGACTGGACGCCCTGCGCGGCCAGTTGCCCGCCGAGGTCTCGGCGTTGCTGGCCGATCTGGACCGCTGGGTCGCCGGCGAATCAGCGGGCGGCGATGATGAGGAAGGCGGCGCCGACCGCCTGCGCGCGGAGATCGCCCGGCTGTCCCCGGCCATCGGCGAGGGCACCGGCTGGAAGGAGGCGACGCTTCTCAACCTGCTGACCCGGCTGCGGTCTCTGGTGGACATCCACCAGGACTGCCGCGACCTGCGGGCGCACATCCGCGACGGCAAGGGCAGCCTGCCGGAGCGTCTGGACCCGCTGACCCGCCGCCGCTCGCGCGACGTCTTCCATCTGGACGCCGGCATGGCGCTGTGGTCGGGTTTCGCGGCGCTGCTCGGGATCGCGGTGGTCTGCGCCTTCTGGATCGGCACGGGCTGGTCGTCGGGATCGGCGGCGGCGATGATGACGGCGGTCTTCTGCTGCTTCTTCGCCTCGCTGGACGATCCCGCGCCGGGCATCCGGCTGTTCCTGGTCTTCACCCTGCTGTCGGTGCCGTTGGCCGCCTTCTATCTGCTGGTCGTGCTGCCGTCCTTCGACAGCTTCCCCATGCTGGTGCTGGGCCTCGCCCCGACCTTCCTGACGCTGGGCGTCTTCGTGGCGCGGCCGGCGACCATGGGCAAGGCGATGGCCCTGCTGATGGGCGTGGTCGGCTCGCTCAGCCTGCTCGACCTCGGGACGGGGGATTTCGCCTCCTTCCTCAACAGCAACGTCGCGCAGGTGGTGGGCATCGCCACGGCGCTGCTGGTCACCCAGCTCTGCCGCTCGGTCGGCGCGGCCTGGAGCGCCCGGCGGCTGCTCCGCGCCGGCTGGCGGGAGATCGCGGCGATGACCGCCGCCCGCTCCGGCATTCCGGTGGGCAGCTTCGAGAACCGGATGCTCGACCGGGTGGGTCTGCTGTCCTCGCGTCTGGCGCTGGCCGGTCCGCAGCAGGATCTGGCCGCGGCGGACGCGGTGAACGACCTGCGGGTCGGGCTGAACGTCGCGGAGCTTCAGCGCGCCCGCCGCGCGCTGGGCGGACCGGCGGCGCCCCATGTGGCGCGGCTGCTGGGTGCCGTCGGGCAGCATTTCCGCGGCCTGTCCAGCCGCCGTCTCGGCACGCCCCCGGCGGAGGTCCTGCCGATGATGGACGCCGCCCTGTCCAATCTGTCGGCCGAGCCGCGCTCGGCGGAGCGCGACCGGGCGGTGATCGCGCTGGCCGGGCTGCGCCGCGCGCTGTTCCCGCACCTGACCTTCGCCGCCCCCGACCCCTCCAGCGAATCGCTCCGCGAACCGGTGACCGCATGATCGGCGAAATCGACATCTACGGGCTGTTCATCCCCCCGCTGCTGATCCTGGCGATCGCGGCCTGGTTCGTGTCGGGCCTGTTGCGCCGCGGCCTGCGCGCGGCGGGGTTCTACGGCTGGGTCTGGCACCCGCCGCTGTTCGATCTGGCGCTGTATGTGCTGGTGCTGAGCGCGCTGACGGCGCTGACCGCGTGGTTGCGGTAGGGGTTCATTCCGGATGGGGGAGAAGGTGGGCCGGGGCGCTTGTTTTTGTGGTCTTCCCTCCCACGCCCCGAACCACCTATTCCCATCCAAACCGTAAGGTTTAGAGACGTATCGGTTACCGGTGATACAACAGTTTGTCAAGCGACGGGACGGTTGGGAATCGGGTTGGTCTTATCCGGCTCTTAATAACCCTCTCGCCGGAGGGGAGAGGGGATATCGGCACTTCCGCGCGACAATGATTGGACCGTTCCGGCGCCACCTTGTCGATGGGGCGGCGTTTGCTGTAGACATTCAGCATGGTTGAAACGCGACGCACCGGTGACCGCTCCAACGAACCGATCCGCTCCGAGGTCGGGGGCGGGCGAGTCGCGTCGCCCGGCGCGGTCGGCGTCCGCAACCGGGCGGAGCAGGTCGGCGGCGGACGCCAGCGCATCCCCAGCGTCCGCGAACTGGCCAGCCTGCTGGTGAACGGCATCCTGACGCTGCCGCGCAATTACCGCCGCGGCATGTATCTCGACGTTCAGGTCTGACCCGGGTTCAGGTCTGACCCGGGTTCAGGTCTGACCCGGATTCAGGTCTGACCCGGCCCGCCCCCGGTGTAAGCCGCGATCTCCGGTCCGAACAGGCGCTCCAGCAGCAGGGGCGGCAGCTCGTACTGCGGCAGGCACAGGCTGGTGCTGCGGGCGTGCAGGGTGTGCAGGCACAGCCCCTCGGCGTCCGGAAGGGCGGCGACCCGGAAACGCTCCCGCGCCGCCTTCATGAAGGGCGCGTCCTCGCAGGCGTTGACCGGCGGGAAGCGCACCGCCTCCCACACCGACCGCCGGTAGGCGTAGGAAAAGCCGTAGCCCAGCCGATTGTCGTCGGACGGCGGCGTGTCCGGCGCCTCGACGTAGGACCGCGTCGTCCGGCCCCAGCGATGGTGGGAGCCGCCGCGCGCCGTGTCCCAATAGCCGAAGGTCCCGTGAACCGCGCTGTGCAGGAACCAGCCGGACAGGGTCACCGCGTCGTGGCCCGCCTCCAGCCAGCCGAGCAGCCGCTCCACATAGTGGGGGGCGTAGAAATCATCGTCGTCGAAATGGACGATGACCTCGCCGCGCGCGTGCTCGGCCAGGATGTTGCGCTTCTCCCCGATGGCGTAGCGGCGCGGCGAATAGAAATACTTCAGCCGCGGCCCGGCGAGCGGCTGGAGATAGGCGGACGGGCGCGGGCTGTCGTCGAACACCAGCCACTCGATGTCGGGCACGGTCTGCGACCGCACGCGGGCGTGGCACAGCGGCAGGACGTCCTCCCGTCCCCAGCTTGGCGTGATGACGCTGACGAGCGGCCGGTCGGCCATGGTCTCTCCTTCGCAACGGCGATTGACAACTTGCGGCGCCCCGACCGCGGCACCGCATGGACTCCGGCCCGGCGGCGCGTGTAGACAGGCGGCATGGTGACACTTCGGGATGCCCTGGCCGCCGCGGTCGGCCACCATCAGGCGGGCCGGCTGGACGCGGCCCGGCCCCTCTATCATAGCATCCTGCGCGGCCAGCCGGGCCATCCCGACGCGCTTCATCTGCTGGGCGTCCTGGAAAGCCAGAGCGGGCGCCTGCAAGCGGCCCTGCCGCTGCTGCGCCGCGCCGTGGCGCTGCTGCCCGGCGACGCCGATTTCCTCGGCAATCTGGCGCGTACCCTGCGCGCGGCGGGGCAGGCCGACGCGGCGGAGCGCGCCTTCGCCCGCACGGCGGCGCTCGACCCGGCGGATGTCCAGGCCGCCTTCACGCTGGGCACGCTGCGGCTGGAGCGCGGGGACGCGGCGGGCGCCGCCGCCGCCTTCGCCCAGGCGCTGGCCCGGCGGCCCGACTTCGCGGAGGCGCGCATCAACCGCGCCAACGCCCTGGCCGCGCTGGGCCGGACGGAGGAGGCGGCGCGGCTGCGCCGGCAGGCGGTGGCCCTGGCGCCCGCCCATCCCGACGCTCTCCACAACGCCGCGGTGAGCGCGCTCGCCGCCGCCGGTCTGGACCGCCCGCTGTCGCACGCCCGGCGTCTCGACCCGGATTTGGTGGAGCGCGCGGTCCGCGCCCTGGGCCACGCCCTGGCCGCCGATCCGCGGCACGGGGCGGCGGCGGACGCGCTGATCGGGGCGGCGCTTTCGCTCGTCCAGGCCGGGCAGGCGCCGGAATGGCTGCTGGACCGCGCCGCCCGCACCGCCCTGGCGGTGCTGCGCCGGACCCCGCGCGACACGCGGGCGGCGGCGGTGGTCGCCTACCGCTGCTACCGGCGGGGGCGGACGGATCTCGCCAGCCGCTTCATGCGGCGCGTCGCCCGGAGATTCACGGCGGCGGAGGTGGCGGCGGACTTCGAGCTGCGCCTGTGGTCGATGGTGCGGGCCGGCCGCCGGGCGCTGGACGGGCTGCCCGACGCCGACGCCCTGCTGGACGCCTTCCCGTCGCTGGAGCTGCTGGCCGAACCGCCGGCCGGGAGCGGGCCGGTTCTGGCGGTGTCCTGCGACGACGGCTATTACCGGCGCTTCGCCATGAGCCTGCTCGATTCGGTGGAGGCGCAGGCGGACGGCGTGGCGGTCCATGTCCATGTGGTGAACCCCTCGCCGGAGACGCTGGCCGACCTCGCCCGGCGGCGGGACCGCCTGCCGCTGGGCTGGAGCCGGGAGGCAGTGGACTTCACGGGTTGGGACGACCATCGGCGCACCACCTACTACGCCTGCATCCGCTTCCTGCGCTGGCACCAGCTGATGACGCGCTGGGGGCGGCCCCTGCTGCATCTGGACGCCGATTGCACGCTGACCGAGGGGGCGGCCGAGGGGACGGCCGGGGGGCTGGAAGGGCTGGTGGCGCTGCTGGAGGGGAGCGACGTCGGGTTGCTGCGCGACGCCCGCTGGCGCGGCCCGACGCGGGAGATCACGGTCTGCTTCGCGGCGTTCCAGCCGACCCTGCGGGGCCGTGCCTTCCTGGCGCTGACCGCGGCCTACATCGGGGCCTTCCTGCGCGAGGGGCGCGGATTCTGGATGCTGGATCAGGCCGCGCCCTTCGCGGTGTGCGACGCGCTGCGGCGGGAGCTGCGGGTGCGCTGCTTCGACGTTCTGGATTTCCCCTGGGTCCGCTTCATCGGGGAAAAGTGACTCAGCAGGGAAGCCGGGCGCAGTGTCCATCCGGGCAGTCGCGGCAGCATTGACCGCAGACATCGTCCAGATCCACGGCGATGCCGTGCCGTTTGAGAATGCCCTGGGCATAGGCGGTGTAGAGCCGCGCCAGCGCCCGCCGGTTGGCGGCCACCGTCTTGGCGGCCAGCGTTTCCGGCGCCAGCATCGCGGCGATGGCCTGCTCCACATCCTCGATGGCGGTGCGGACAGCCGAAAGGTTCAGCATCCAGGACCTCCCTGGGCGTGGCGACCCTAAATGAATCTGATATACAAGGTGTGACGAAAAACCGGCGGACAAACAACCCCAAATTTAGCGATTGGTGCCGTCCTATCCGGAAAGGCTAGGTGACCGTCGTCAGGTCGCGCAGAGACGTCGCCAGCGCTTCGGCCAACATCCGCCCGTCGCACAGCGGTCCGTTCGCCATGCGCGGGCGCAGGGTCCGGCGCAGCGCCGCCAGCCGGTCCGGGTCGGCCGCCCAGCCGGCGGCAAGGTCCACATAGTCCGCCGGGTCGCGGGCGACGCAGTCCTCGACCCCCGCCACGCTCAGGAAAGCCAGCGAATGGCGGCTGGAGAAGGTGTCGCCGTGCAGGGTGATGACCGGCACCCCCATCCACAGCGTCTCCAGCGTCGTCGTGCTGCCGGCGAAGGGGAAGGGATCCAGCGCCACGTCCACGCGGGCGCACCAGCCCATATGCTCGCGGCTGGCGGTCGCCCCGGCCAGGATCAGCCGCTCCGGCGCGATGCCCGCCGCGGCCAGCCGTCCTTGCCAATGGGCGGCGGTTTCGGGGCAGGACAGCGCCTTGGTCTTCATCAACAGGCGCGACTCGGGCACGCGGGCGAGCAGGGCGGCCCAGGTGGCGAGAACCTCGTCCGTCAGCTTGGTCAGGATGTTGAAGGCGCCGAAGGTGACGGGCTGGCCGGTCAGGCAGGGCGGCGGGCCGGGCTCCGGCGCGTCCGGCGGCGGATCGTAGGCAATGAAGGCGCCGGGCATGCGCAGGATGCGCTCGCTGTAGAAGCGCTCCGCCCCCTCCGGCACATGGTGGGCGTCGGCGACCAGCGCGTCCATGGCGGCGAGCCCGGTGGTCGCCATGTAGCCCGACCACGCCACCTGGACCGGCGCCGGCTTGCGCGCGAAGACGCCCAACCGCCCGCGGGCGTTGTGCCCGGCGAGGTCGATCAGCACGTCCAGCCGGTCGTTGCGGATCAATGTTGCAAGTTCAGCGTCGGTCCGGTCGGCGACCGGCACCCAGCGCGCCGCCGCCGCGCGGAAGCGGCCGGTGAGGTCGTCCGCCTCCATCTGGTTGGCATAGAGGGTCAGCTCGACGCCGAAATCCGGCAGCGCCTCGACCGCCCGCACCGCGAACTGGCCCGCCGGATGGCGGCGGAAGTCGCCCGACAGGATGCCGACGCGCAACGGACGGGCACCGTCCCTCACCGCCGGGGCGCGCGGCGTCCATTCGGACCGCAACGGCGCGCCGTGCACGGCGTCCCAGCCGCGGTGCGCCTCCAGCACGCGGGCCAGCGTCACGCCGGGCCGGAACAGCTCCAGATATGCGAGGTTGGAGCGCACCTCGGCCAGATCGGGGCGCAGCGCCAGCGCGCGGCGGTAGCCGGCCTCCGCCCCGTCCAGGTCGCCCTGGGTCTGGCGCACCAGCGCGAGGTTCGCGTAGGCCTCGGCCAGATCGGGACAGAGGGCGGCGGCCCGGGCGTAGGCGCGGGCGGCCTCGGCGAGACGGTTGCGCCTTTGCAGCGCGTCGCCCCGGCGCAGCGCCGCCTCGGCGAAGTCCGGGCGCACGGATTCGGCGCGCCGGGCCGCCCGCTCGGCTTCGGCGGGGGCGTCGAGGGCCAGCCGGGCGGCCGACAGGTTGGCGAGCGCCGTGGCATGGTCGGGGCGCAGCGCCAGCGCGCGGTGCAAGGCCCGCTCCGCCTCCGCCGCCCGTCCGCGTTGCAACATCAGCGAGGCGCGGTTGGCGTGGGCCTCCCCGAATCCGGGATCATCGGCCAGGGCGGCGCGGAAGGCGTCGTCCGCCTCGGCCAGTCGGCCGAGCGCCGTCAGCGTGTTGCCGAGGTTGAAGCGCGCCCGCGCGTAGCCGGGGCGCAGCGCGGCGGCCTGCCGGTAGGCGTCCGCCGCCTCCTCCAGCCGGCCCAGCCGGTCCAGCGCGTTGCCGAGGTTGTAATGGGCCTGCGCGAAGGCCGGGCGCAGGCGGATCGCCGCGCGATGGGCCTCCGCCGCCTCCGCCGCCCGGTCCAGGGCGCGCAGCGCGCTGCCGAGATTGTCGAGATAGTCGGCCACGGTCGCGTCGGCGCGGATGGCGGCGCGGATGCGCGGCTCGGCCTCCGCCGGATGCCCGGCCTGGAGATAGACGACGCCCAGCAGGTGCAGCGCGTCGGGATGGTCGGGCAGAGTGTCGAGGACGGCCTGATAGCCGGCGGCGGCTTGCGCCAGCCGTCCGGCCTGATGGTGGGCCAGCGCCGCGGCCAGCACGTCCTTGATCGTCGCCATGCCCGACTGTCTAGAGCATTTCTCCGCAGGGTTGAAGGGGCCGGCTGACCGGCCGGCCTCAGCCCACCATGCGCCAGCTTCCGTCCGGCTGTCGGCAGGCGGTGCCGTAGCCCTGCTGGAGCTGCCCGCCGACCACGATGCTGGTCTGGAACTCCCGGCACGGCTCGCCATAGGGGCCGGTGCCGTCGCGGGTCGGGGTGTAGCTTCCCCAGTTGCCGGTCTGCGGGTTGTTCCACTGCACGGTGGCGCCGGTCGGCGCCATGTAGGCCTGTCCCGCCGCCTGCTGCGCGTACATCATGTCGGCGCGGTCCATCGACTGCCCGGCGGCGTTGCCGAGCGCCGCACCGAGCAGCGTGCCGACGCCGACCGCCACCAGCTTGCCCGTGCCGCCGCCGAAGCGCGACCCGGCAAGGCCGCCGGCCACGCCGCCGAGCAGCGTCCCCGCCGTCGCCTTGTTGCCATAGCCGGGGGCGTAGCCGCCGCCATAGTTGGCCCCGTACCCGCCACCACCATACCCGCCGCCATACCCATAGCCATAGGGGCTGGCGCAGCCGGCCAGCAGGCCCACGGACAACACAACCGCAACGATCCCCTTGGCCTTCATGTCGAACCCCACGGAACGGAACCTGTGTTCATGATCCCTCTGTCCATGAACATGGCAGCCCCGCAAACTATTCCGTCCGCGTGACGGAACGCCGCCGTTGCCCCTATGATGAAACCAAATGGCCGCGTCCAAGCGGCCGGCAAGAACCTGTCGGGAGGAAAAGCATGCTGCCGGAAGCGGACAGCTACGAGGGCCTGCGCGACCGTTTCGTCTGGTCGGTGCCGGAGCGTTACAACATCGGCGTGGACGTCTGCGACAAGTGGGCGGAGCGCGATCCGGACCGTACCGCCCTGATCCACAAGCGCCGCGACGGCGCGGTGGAGACCTACAGCTTCGCCGACATCCGCCGCCTGTCGAACCGCCTCGCCAACGCGCTGGCCGCCCATGGGGTGGCGCGCGGCGACCGGGTGGGCATCCTGCTGCCCCAGGCGCCGGAAACCGCGGTCAGCCACGTCGCCACCTACAAGATGGGCGGCGTCGCTGTCCCCCTCTTTTCCCTGTTCGGGGTGGAGGCGCTGGAGTACCGCCTCGGCAACTGCGGGGCGCGGGCGGTGGTGACCGACGCCGTGGGCGCCGCCAAGATCGCCCAGATCCGCGACCGCCTGCCCGAGCTGAAACTCGTCCTGCGCATCGACGAGGCCGGGGAGGGCGAACTGGACTGGCACGCGTTGGTCGAGGCCGCGTCGGAGGATTTCACGCCGGTGGACACGGCGGCGGACGACCCGGCGGTGATCATCTACACCTCCGGCACCACCGGCCAGCCCAAGGGCGCGCTGCACGCGCACCGGGTGCTGCTCGGCCATCTGCCGGGGGTGGAGATTTCCCACGACCTGTTCCCGCAGCCGGCCGACCGCATCTGGACCCCGGCGGACTGGGCGTGGATCGGCGGCCTGCTCGACGTGCTGATGCCCGCCTGGCACCATGGCGTGACCGTCGTCTCCCACCGCTTCGAGAAGTTCGACGCGGAGGAGGCTTTCCGCCTGATCGCCGACTTCCAGGTGCGCAACGCCTTCCTGCCGCCGACCGCGCTGAAGATGATGCGCGCGGTGAAGGACCCGCAGACGCGCTGGAATTACAGCATGCGCTCCGTCGCCAGCGGCGGCGAGACGCTGGGGGCCGAGCTTCTGGACTGGGGCCGCCAGACCTTCGGGCTGACCATCAACGAGTTCTACGGCCAGACCGAGTGCAACATGATCGTGTCCTCCTGCGCCAAGGTCATGCCGCCGAAGCCCGGAGTCATGGGCCGCCCGGCGCCCGGCCACGACGTGGCGGTGATCGACGGGCAGGGCAACCGCCTCGCCCCCGGCGAACTGGGGCTGATCGCCGTGCACCGCCCGGACCCGGTGATGTTCCTGCAATACTGGAACAACCCGGAGGCCACCGCCGCGAAGTTCGTCGGGGACTGGCTGGTCACCGGCGACCAGGGCGAGCTGGACGAGGACGGCTACATCCGCTTCGTCGGGCGGGACGACGACGTCATCACGTCGGCGGGTTACCGCATCGGCCCCGGCGAGATCGAGGATTGCCTGATCGGCCATCCCGCCGTCCGCATGGCCGCCGTGGTCGGCGTGCCGGACCCCCTGCGCACCGAGATCGTGAAGGCCTTCATCGTCCTCCAGGACAGCGTGCGCCCGAGCGACGAACTGGCCGCGGAGATCCAGACCCATGTGAAGACGCGGCTCGCCGCCCACGAATACCCGCGCGCCGTGGAGTTCGTGGACAGCCTGCCGATGACGACCACGGGCAAGATCATCCGGCGCGAGCTGCGGACGAGGGGGTAGGTTGTTGAGCCCTTCTCCCCTCTGGGGAGAAGAGTATGGGATGAGGGGGCGGCCGCAGGCCGACAACGCTTCCTCATTGCAGTGCTTAAACGCCCTACGGGCGCCCCCTCACCCTAACCCGGTTGCTCGCAAGCCTCGCACCCTCTCTCCGCCTTTGATCGCCTTCGGCGTTCAACCGGCCTTTGGCCGGCGGCTCTGAGCCCCGGAGGGGCGAGGGGATATACAAACAACAAGAAAAGACAACGACCCGAACGATGGTGACGACATCCCTGCTCCTGCTCGCCGCGGCCTTCCTGGCCGGGGCGATGAACGCCGTTGCCGGCGGCGGCAGTTTCCTGACCCTTCCCGCGCTGATCTACGCCGGGGTGCCGCCGGTGACGGCCAACGCCACCGGCACGGTGGCGCTGCTGCCCGGCTATGCCAGCGGCGTCTACGGCTACCGCCACGACCTGGAGCCGGTGGGCGGGGTCGGGCTGGTCACGCTGTCGGCGGTCACTCTGGCCGGCGGGCTGATCGGGGCGGCGCTGCTGCTGGTCACGCCGGATTCGGTGTTCCGCAGCATCGTGCCCTGGCTGCTGCTGGTCGCGACCGCGCTGTTCGCCTTCGGCGGCATGCTCGCGGCCCGGCTGCGGGCGGTGGGGCTGCACGGGACGGGGGCGATGCTCGCCACCCTGTTCGTGGTGTCGGTCTATGGCGGCTATTTCAACGGCGGGCTCGGCATCCTGCTGCTGGCGCAGCTGAGCCTGTTCGGGATGACCAACCTGAACGCCATGAACGGGCTGAAGAACCTGTTCTCCACCGTGCTGACGGCCATCGCGGTGGCAACCTACGCGGTCGGCGGCGCGGTGGAATGGTCCTACGCCGCGCTGATGACCATCGCGGCGGTGGCCGGCGGCTATGTCGGGGCGCGGGTCGGGCGGAAGATCCCGTCCCACATCCTGCGCGCGGGCATCATCGCCGTGGGGCTGGTGATGAGCATCCTGTTCTTCCTGAAGTAAAAGCCGTTCGGTTCCGGCGGCGCCTGCGTTAAGGTGGCGGCCTTTCTTCCCAAGGCCGCCACGACGCAAGACCCCGCATGCTGACCGTATCCGACCTCGACCTCTTCTACGGCGACGCCCAGGCGCTCGACGGCGTGTCCATCGCGGTGGCGGAGGGCACGACGACGGCCATCGTCGGCGCCAACGGGGCGGGCAAGACCTCGCTGATCCGGACCATCTCCGGCATCCTGAAGCCGGCCCGCGGCACCATCCGCTTCCGCGGCAAGGACATCGCCGGCCTGCCGAGCCACGTCGTCTGCGACCTCGGGATCGGTCAGGTGGCGGAGGGGCGGCAGATCTTCCCGACGCTCAGCATCCGCGAGAATCTGGAGATGGGTGCCGTCATCCCGCGCGCCCGCGCCGGGGCGAAGGACACGTTCGAGCGCGTGCTGACCCTCTTCCCCCGCCTGAAGGAGCGGCTGGAGCAGGCCGCCGGCACCCTGTCGGGCGGCGAGCAGCAGATGCTGGCCATCGGGCGCTGCCTGATGGGCAAGCCCGACCTGATCATGTTCGACGAGCCGTCGCTCGGCCTGTCCCCGACCATGGTGCAGGAGCTGTTCCGCACCATCCGCGCCCTGGCGGCGGAAGGCATGACGATCATCCTGGTGGAGCAGAACGTCGCCGCCTCGCTGAAGCTGGCACAGCGCGCCTATGTGCTGGAGAACGGGCGCGTCGTTCTGGCCGGCACGGGCGAGGAACTGCTGGCCGACCCGGCGGTGAAGCAGGCCTATCTCGGCCTGTGAGGTGATGGCGGTCCCGGTGACGGAATCTCTCTTGACTTAGAGCGCGCTCGAACTCGTAGCGTCCTGTGCATCGTGATGAGAAGCAGACGCGCATGAAGATCGGAGACCTCGCGAGACGTTCGGGACTGACGGCCCACACCATCCGCTATTACGAGCGGATCGGGCTGCTGCCCTACGCCGACCGGAACCAATCCCGCCACCGCGATTACGACGCCTCGATCCTGACCTGGATCGAGTTTCTCGGCCGTCTGAAGACGACCGGCATGCCGATCCGCGACATGCTCCGCTACGCGGCGCTGCGCGAGGCGGGCGCCGGCACCGAAGCGGAACGGCGGGCGTTGCTGGAACAGCACCGCGAGCGCGTGCGTGCCCAGGTCGAAGACCTGAACGCCTGTCTTCTCGTCCTCGATACCAAGATCGACGGTTATGTCGAAACGGAACAGAGGAAGAATGACGATGACGCACTTGTCCAAAATCGAATCCGGGGGCGAGGAAAGCCGGCTTGAGCGCGGGCAACGGGCGCTTGCCGACATCGACGGCGAGGCCGGCCACAAGGTGGTGGCGGCGCTTGCCGACATCGCGCCGGACTTCGCGACCTATGTGTTCGAATTTCCCTTCGGCGACATCTATTCGCGGCCCGGCCTCGATCTGCGCTCGCGCGAGGTTGCCACCATCGCGGCGCTTGCCGCGATGGGGAACGCGGCACCCCAGCTCAAGGTGCACATCGAGGCCGGCTTGAACGTCGGGCTGACCCGCGACGAGATCGTCGAGATTCTCATCCAGATGGCGGTCTATGCGGGTTTCCCGGCCGCTCTCAACGGGCTGTTCGCGGCCAAGGAGGTGTTCGCGGCGAAAGACGGGCAACGGCCGCAGGGGCCGGCATGACATCTACCGCGCCAGCAGGTCGTGATGCTCGCGGTGGCGGTGCATCCAGTTGGCGGCGTAGCCGCAGATCGGGATGATGGTCAGCCCCTCGGCGCGGGCGATGGCCATCACCCCCTCCATCAGCCGTCCGGCGGCCCCGGTGCCGCGCAGGGACGGCGGCGCCTCCACATAGGGGATGTGCAGGATGGTCCCGCGGCGGCGGTAGGTCGCGAAGACCGTCTGGCCGTTCACGTCCAGTTCGAACCGGCTCATGGCCGGGTTGTCGGTCACGGTATCGCTCATGCCCATTCCAACAGCCGAAGCCTTTGGTTGTTCACTGCAAATGTCATGAGCCGGAAATGTCATGAGCCGGGCGCGCGCGGCGCGCTCCAGCCGCGCAGCACGCTGACCACCCGCAGCAGGAAGGCCGCCGCCGCCCCGGCGATGGCGACCGGCGCCTTCGGCAGGTCCAGCATGGCCCCGGCGATGACGATCGCCGCCCCCAGCAGGGCGGCCACCGCGTAGATCTCCTCGCGCAGCACGCGCGGCACCTCGGCCACCAGCACGTCGCGCACCAGCCCGCCGCCGCAGGCGGTCAGCACGCCCAGCAGAACCGCGGGCAGCGGACCCAGCCCATAGGCCAGCGCCTTGCCGCAGCCGGCCACCGCGAAGATGCCCAGACCGGCCGCGTCCAGCACCATCACCGGCTTGACCAGCCGGTTGATGAAGGGGTGGAAGAAGAAGGCGAACAGGCCGGAGGCCAGCGCCGTGATCAGGTACCGCTCGTCCTGCATGGTGGCCGGCGGGATCGCTCCGATCAGCAGGTCGCGCAGCACGCCGCCGGCCAGCGCCGTGACCAGCGCCAGCACCATCACGCCGAAGATGTCCAGACGGTGCCGCACGGCCAGCGTCCCTCCCGTCAGCCCGAAGATGAAGATCCCGGTCAGATCCATGGCGAGGAGGAGGGGTGAAACGTCGGGTATGATGGCGGGCATGATGGCGGTCGGCGGTGCTGGTTGAGGGGAGCCGCCATGATAGCCGTTTGTTGCGTCTCACGGAACAGATAAGCCGCAACTCCGGCAATTGTTGTTTTGCGGAAACGGGGGCACATTCCTCTCCAGACGAGGGGCCACTGGGCCTCGCAAGGGAACAGGAGGACCGGAGATGATCACGATCCGCAACCGCGACGAACGGGGCGCCGTCAACATGGGCTGGCTGAACAGCAAGCACAGCTTCTCGTTCGGCCATTACTACGACCCGGCCCACATGGGCTTCCGCGCGCTGCGCGTCATCAACGACGACCGCGTGATCCCCGGCGCCGGCTTCCCCACCCACGGGCACGCCGACATGGAGATCGTGTCCTACGTTCTGGACGGCGCGCTGGAGCACAAGGACACGCTGGGCACCAGCTCGGTCATCCGCCCCGGCGATGTGCAGCGGATGAGCGCCGGGTCGGGCATCCGGCACAGCGAGTACAACGCGTCCAAGAAGGACCCGGTGCACTTCCTGCAGATCTGGATCCTGCCCAACGAGGAAGGCATGGTCCCCGGCTATGAGCAGAAGGCCTTCGAGCGGGAGGAGAAGCAGGGCCGCCTGCGCCTCGTCGGCTCGCAGGACGGGCGCGACGGCAGCGTGACCATCCACCAGGACGTGGACCTCTACGCCACGCTGCTGGACGAGGGTGACAGCGTGACCCACGAGCTGCGTCCGGGCCGCCACGCCTGGGTGCAGGTCGCCCGCGGTCAGGTCCGGCTGAACGGCACGGTCCTGAAGGAGGGCGACGGCGCCGCGATCAGCAATGAAAGCGCCCTGACGCTGGACGGCGTCGTCAGCGCCGAGGTGCTGCTGTTCGATCTGGCCTGACGAGCGGAAGGCCCTTGCCCCATCGCGGGGCGGGGGCCTTCACATCCCCTCCGGCGCAGCGAGGCGGATGCCCATGCGGCGGGCCTCCAGCATGAAGGCGCGGGTCATCTGCACGAGGTCGGTGCGCCAGTAGAGCTGCTCCAGCGGGTTGTCGAGGAAGTCCTCCGGCAGCATCGCGTAGCAGTAGGTCTCCACCACGCGCCGGTCGGGCTGCCAGGGGTCGGTGCCGTCGCGCCAGCCGATGGTCCAGCCGGCGTGGCCGGCACCGATGGCCCAGCGCTCGAAATGCGGGGAGATGGTGGCGCTGGCCACCGGATCGGCGACCGGCACCTGATAGATCGCCACGAAGCGGCGGACGTTCAGTTGCAGCCGCATCACCAGCGATTCCTCGAAGGCGTCGACGCGGTACAGGCAGTCGGACGCCCCCTCGACGTGGCTGAAGCGCACCGCGGCCCGCCTTGCCGCCTCCAGCGTCAGGCCGGACGGCCGGTCGGCCAGCGGCGGCGATTCGTAATCCACGGCGCGCAGCGCCTCCACCATGTCGCCGGTCAGGAAAAGGCGGATGCGCTGCTGCGCCTCGTCGATGGTCAGGCGGGTCATCGCGGGGTCGGTGTCCTCTGTTTCCGGTGCCAGGACAACAGGCCGGGGCCGACTTGGTTCAGGGCTCCACATAGCCCAGCACGCGCAGGCGCAGGGCATGCGCCCGCGGGTCGCGGTCGAAGAACAGGCCGCCCTTCTGTTCGGACCCGGCGGGGACATAGTCGAACTCGGCCACCGAGGTTTCCACGGCCTCGCCGTCCGCCATCAGCTGCCCCTCGACCTGAACCTTCGCGCCGGTCTTGCCGCCGTCGTTGGTGACCAGGATGTGGGCGAGCCAGCGCGGGCCGGCGGGAACCACCCCCTCCACGACGGCGGCGATCACCGGGGGGCCGCTGCCGCGGGTGATGCCCTCGTAACCCAGCACCCCCACCGATCCCAGGAACAGCAGCAGCCCCAGGCCCGACGAGACCCAGGCCAGCCGCGACACCGACGCGCTGCCGTCCTCGTCCCTGGATGCGCTCCTGGATGCGGTGTCGTTTTCCCGGATGTCGGCCATCGGCGTCCCTCCCGTCAGACGATCAGGCGGGCGGTGGCGGCGCCCAGCGCGCTGGGGAAGCCCAGCACCACCGTGGCGGTGACCAGCTCCATCATCGACAGGCCGGCGATCCGCTCGAAGGTCCACAGCAGGTAGAGGCTGATCAGCAGGGCGATCCCGTAGCCGGCGACCGAGAAACGCAGGAAGACGGACATGAACCCGTCGTCCCCGGCGCTCTCCTGCCCGGCGAAGCCGACCGTGTAGACGAAGACGTGCAGCAGCCCCAGCGACAGCACCGCCAGAGCCACCGCGTGCCAGGGCGACATCTTGTAGGAGATCAGGATCATCTCCTCGGTCGGGGCGACATTGAAGCCGACGAACAGCGCCCCCGCCCCCATCAGGAACAGCTCGCCGGGGTAGCTGGAGCGGATGCGCCGCTCCCGATCGGCGTCGTCCTGCTGGCCGAGCTGCTTGCGCGCCAGCATGGCGCCGATGCTGGCCGGCACGGACTGGAGCGCGATCTTGCCGATGATCTCCGGCAAGGGCTGGTCGAGATGGACGATGGCGAAGACGGTCAGCAGCACCGCCGACATCAGGAAGCCGACGGCGAAGGCCGACAGCGCGTCGATCAGGTCGTCCTGCCAGCAGAAGGTTTCCTCGAACCCGGCGAAGTAGGACAGTCCGAACAGCACCGGCAGGGTCACCAGGATGAACAGGGCCAGCCGGAAGCGGTCCATGTAGAAGCCCAGCTCCCACATCTCCATGGTCATCAGCAGGGGCAGGGCGAAGATGATCGCCCCCGCCGCCGCGCGGGCCAGCGCGCGGGCGAATTGCGCTTCGTCATGGAGAAAGCTGCGCTGGCGGGTGATGTCCATGGCCCATGAATGCGCGGGCGCGGCGGTTGGTTCCGGCGGTACCACGGCAGCGATCGGGGCCATGATCGGGGTCGTGATGGGGGCCGTGATGAGGGCCGCGAATTTCCTCTTGACCTTCCAATCGTTGGAAGGTGGAGGCTGACGGCAACACCACCTCGTGGGAAGGAGTTCGTCATGGTTGCGTTCAAGGTTCCCGGCATGACCTGCGGCGGCTGCGCCGCCTCGGTCCGCCGCGCGCTCGGCGCCGTCGCCGGGGTCGAGGATGTGCAGATCGACCTGGACTCGAAGGACGTCCGCGTCGGCGGGGCGCCCAGCGCCGACGCCCTGCGGGCGGCCCTGGACAAGGCCGGCTTCGAGGCCGAAGGGCTTCCGGTTGCATAACGGTTTTCGGCCCCTTGACCTTCCAGTCATTGGAAGCCTTATCTGAGGGAGCCGGTTGACGGCGAAGAAAGGACGATCATGTCCGCCACCACCACCGACCTCGACATCGGCATTTCCGGCATGACCTGCGCCTCCTGCGTGGGGCGGGTGGAGAAGGCGCTGTCGCGCCTGCCGGGCGTCACCAACGTGTCGGTCAACCTCGCCACCGAGCGGGCGCGGGTCGCCTTCGCGGGCGATCCCGATCCGCGGGCCGTGGCGGAGGCCATCGAGAATGTCGGCTTCGAACCGCAGAGGCAGGACTTCGACCTGACGGTCGGCGGGATGACCTGCGCCTCCTGCGTCGCGCGCGTCGAGAAGGCGTTGCTGCGCGTGCCGGGGGTGGAATCCGCCGCTGTGAACCTCGCGACGGAGCGGGCGCACGTCACCGCCTACGCCGGAACGGTGGACGCCGCCCGGCTGGCCGAGGCGGTGGAGATGACCGGCTTCACCGCCGCCCCCGTCGCCGAGACCGAGGCCGCGGCGGCGGCGGAAGACCCGGCGCAGGACCGCGACCGGCGGGATCTCCACCATGTGCTGATCGCCGCCGCGCTGTCGGCGCCGCTGGTTCTCGGCATGGCGGGGGACCTGCTGGGCCTCGACCTGATGCTGCCGCCCTGGGCGCAGTTCCTGCTGGCGACTCCGGTGCAGTTCTGGTTGGGCTGGCGCTTCTACCGGGCCGGTTTCATGGCGGCGCGCGCCGGGTCCGGCAACATGGACCTGCTGGTCGCGCTCGGCACCTCCGCGGCCTGGGGACTCAGCGTCTACATGATGCTGACGGCGCATCCGGGGCACATGCCGCACCTCTATTTCGAGGCGTCGGCGGTGCTCATCACCTTCGTGCTGCTGGGCAAGTGGCTGGAGGCCCGCGCCAAGGGCCGGACGGCGGCGGCGATCCGCGCGCTCATGCGGCTTCGCCCCGACACCGCCCGCGTCCGCCGCGACGGCGTGGAAATGGAGCTTCCCATCGCCCAGGTGCGCGTCGGCGATCTGGTGGCGGTGCGACCCGGCGAGCGCATCCCCGTCGACGGGCGCGTGGCGCAGGGAGCCGGCAGTGTCGACGAATCCATGCTGACCGGCGAGAGCCTGCCGGTGGAGAAGGCGCCGGGCTCCCGCGTCACCGGCGGCTCCATCAATGTGGACGGGCTGTTGCTGGTCGAGACGGTGGCGGTGGGCGCCGAGACGATGCTCGCCAAGATCGTCCGCATGGTCGAGGGCGCCCAGGCGTCCAAGGCGCCGATCCAGCGGCTGGTCGACAAGGTGGCCGCGGTCTTCGTGCCGGTGGTGCTGGGCATCGCCGCGGCGACGCTGGCCGGCTGGTGGATCGGCACCGGGAACGCTGAGACGGCGATCATCACGGCGGTGTCGGTGCTGGTCATCGCCTGCCCCTGCGCGCTGGGCCTCGCCACGCCGACCGCCATCATGGTCGGCACCGGGGCGGCGGCCCGCCACGGCATCCTCATCAAGGACGCGGAGGCGCTGGAGCGCGCCCACGCCATCACCGCCGTCGCCTTCGACAAGACCGGTACCCTGACCGAGGGCAAGCCCCGCGTCACCGATCTGGTGCCCGCGGATGGCTTCGACGACGCGGAGTTGCTGCGGCTGGCCGCGGCGCTCCAGACCGGCAGCGAGCATCCGCTCGCCCGCGCCGTCCGCGACCGCGCGGCGGAGCGCGGCGTGCCGTCCGCGACGCCCGAGGGCTTCAAGGCGCTGGCCGGGCGCGGCGTGTCGGCCAGCGTGGAGGGCCGCGCCCTTCTGCTGGGCAGCAGGCGGCTGATCGCGGAAAGCGGCCTGTCCGACGCGGCGCTGGAGGCGCGGGCGGCGGCGCTGGAATCCGCCGGGCGCACCGTGTCCTGGCTGGCCGAAACGGCGCCGGAGCGGCGCGTTCTGGGCCTCGTCGCCTTCGGCGACACGGTGAAGGAGAGCGCCCGCGCCGCCGTCCGGTCCCTGAAGGCGCAAGGTGTGGAGACGGTGATGGTCACCGGCGACGGCGCCGGGGCCGCCCGCGCGGTGGCCGCCGACCTGGGCATCGACCGCGTCTTTGCGGAGGTGCTGCCGGACGGCAAGGCCGACGTGGTGGCGGCGCTGAAGGCGGAGGGCAAGGTGGTCGGCATGGTCGGCGACGGCATCAACGACGCGCCGGCGCTGGCCGCCGCCGATGTCGGCATCGCCATGGCGACCGGGACCGACGTGGCGATGCACACCGCCGGTGTCACGCTGATGCGCGGCGATCCGGCCCTGGTCGCCGGCGCCATCGACGTGTCGCGCCGCACCTACTCCAAGATCCGCCAGGGGCTGTTCTGGGCCTTCATCTACAATCTGGTGGGCATCCCGCTGGCGGCGTCGGGCCTGCTCAGCCCGGTGCTGGCCGGGGCGGCGATGGCGCTGAGTTCGGTCAGCGTCGTCCTGAACGCCCTGTCGCTGCGGGGGTGGAAGCCATGAGCATGGGCGGCATGACCATCGGGGACGCGGCGAAGGCGTCCGGCGTCAACGCCAAGCTGATCCGCTACTACGAATCGATCGGCCTGATCCCGGCGGCCGGACGAACCGCAGCGGGCTACCGGGTCTATTCGTCCAGCGACGTGAACGTCCTGCGCTTCGTCAAGCGGGCGCGGACGCTGGGCTTCAGCATCGAGCGCATCCAGATCCTGGTCGGGCTGTGGCAGGACCGCAGCCGCTCCAGCGCCGAGGTGAAGCGGGTGGCGCTCGACCATGTGGCGGAGCTGGAGGCCAAGATCGCCGAACTGCGGGCGATGAGCGACACGCTGACCCATCTGGCGCACGCCTGCCACGGCGACGAGCGGCCGGATTGCCCGATCCTGCGGGATCTGGAGGAGGGTGGGGGGATTTGTTGCCACGAGCCCCCGCCCTAGGTCCTGTTCTCAAACCCTGAGCCATAGTCGGATAGCCCCGATGTGGACCATGGCGAGGTAGTTGGCGGCGAGTTTCTCGTATCGGGTGGCGATGCGACGGAACTGTTTGAGGCGGTTGATCAGGCGCTCGATGGCGTTGCGGGAGCGATAGGCGGCCCAATCCACCAGAGCACAGGGCTTCTGGCTGGAGGGCTGTGGGATCACCGCCCCGATCCCGCGCCGACGCAGGTAGCGGCGGATGGCTTGGCTGGAGTAGGCGCGGTCAGCGACCACGCGCTCGGGTCTTTCCCGCGGTCGTCCACCTGCCACTCGGCGCACTGCGACCGCCTCCATCAGCACCGTCAACGCGCTCTGGTCGGCGGCTTGACCGGGGCTCAGCACGAAAGCGAGCGGTTGGCCGTGGCGGTCGGCGCGCAGGTGGATCTTGGTTGAGAAGCCGCCGCGCGAGCGGCCAAGCGCTTGGTTCAACTGCCCCCTTTTGCGCCGGCGGCGTGCTGGTGGGCGCGGACCATTGTGCTGTCGACTTGGTGCAGGCTCCAGTCCAACTTGCCGGCCTCATCCGCCTCGGCCTGAACCAGTTCCAACACGCGCTCCCATACCCCGGCCTTGCGCCAGCGGTAGAAGCGGTTGGCCGCCGTCTGCCAGGGACCGTACTCGGCCGGAAGATCGCGCCAGGGCGAGCCGGTGCGGTTCACCCACAGGATCGCCCGCACGGTGCGCTCCAGGTCCCGCGCCGGCCGGCCCGTCCACGGGCGTTCCGGCGGAAGCAACTCCAGCAAATGCTGAAGCTGCTCATCGCTCAGTTCAGATCGTGCCATCCCCCTTCAACAGGGCACAGCCAAACCCTCACAGCCTTTGAGAACAGAACCTAACTCCACCCCACGAGCCCCCTCCCTGACCCTCCCCCGCTTCGCAGGGGAGGGGGTAAGCTCCCTCTCCTGCGAAGCGGGGGAGGGAAGGGGCCCATGCGCAGCATGGGAAGGGTGGGGGCAAGCCGCTACCCCAACGCCGCCCTTAGACTCGCCTCCAGCGGCCGCACCGTATAGCCCAGCTCCCGCACCGCCTTGCCGCTGTCGAACCCGCCGCCGCCCAGCGCCAGCCGGACCCCGGTGACCGACGCGGTGGGCGGGCGGCCGGTCACATGGTCGGACAGCCATTCCTCCACCCGCGCGCCCGCCAGCGCCAGGGCGGGCGGCACGGAATGGCGGCGGAGCGGCACCCTGCCGCACAGCCGGTCGATCCGCTCCGCCAGATCGCCCAACCCGATGTCCTCTCCCCCCAGGATGTAGCGCTCCCCCAACCGCCCGCGCTCCGCGGCCAGGATCATCCCCTGCGCCACGTCGCGCACGTCCACGAGATTCAGCACGCAATCGAGGATCAGCCGTGGTCCGCCGCGCCGGAACAGGCGCAGCATGGCGTTCGGCGGGGTGGGCAGCCGGTCGCCGGGGCCGATGGGCGCCGTGGGATTGACGACGACCACCGGCAGACCCTGCGCGGCGGCGGCCAGCGCGTCCTTTTCCGCGAGATACTTTGACCGGCAATAGGGACCGGCCAGCGCCTCCAGCCCCGGATCGGCGCTCTCGTCCAGCCGTTGGGGCAGCCGTTGGGACAGCCGTTGGGGCAGCCGGCGGGGCGGCGGATGGCCGATCATCACGGCCTCGGTCGAGCAATGGACGAAGCGCCGCAACCCCGGCGCCCGCGCCGCCGCGTCCAGAACCACCCGCGTGCCCTGCCGGTTCACCCGGTCGAAGACGGTCGGATCGCGGTCCCACAGCGTGGCGACGGCGGCGAGGTGATGGACCCGCTCCACCCCCTCCAGCGCGCGGGCCACCGCCGCCGCGTCGAGGATGGAGCCGCGCCGGACCTCCACGTCCGGCGGCAGGCCGTCCGGCGGGTCCTGGAGGTCGAGGACGCGCACCCGCGCGCCGCGCGCCGCCAGCGCCGCCACCAGATGCCCGCCGATGAAGCCGCTGCCCCCGGTGACGAGGGTGATGCCCATGCGCCTACGCCCCCGCCTCTAGGCCCCGCCGAGGATGCGGTCGGCGTTGCTGTTCAGGTCGCGGGTCAGGGCGGCCAGCCCGCCGCCGCGCAGCGTGTTCTGGAACTCCGAGCGCTGGGTGGCGAGCTGGCTGACCGTGCCCTTCGCCAGCACGTCGAGGATGCGCCAGCGGTCGCCCTCCGGACGCAGCAGATAGCTCAGACGCACCGGCGCCTTGCCCGCGCGCACCAGATCGGTGTCGACCAGCAGCATCCCGCGCGGGGCGGGCCGCTCGCCGACGATCTCGAGCCGCTGGCCGTCGTAGCTGTCGAAACGGTCGACATACTGGGCGGCGCTGCGCCGGGCGAAGGCGTCCAGCGCCTGCCGCTTCTCCGGCTCCGCCGACTGGTCGAAATAGGGGGCGGCGGCGACGCGGAGCGCCGCTTCCAAATCGAAGGTGTCGAGCATCACCGGCAGGAAGCGCTGAAGCCGCGCCCGCGCCGGCTCCCGCCCCGCGGCCTCCCGCATCAGCGACAGGATGGCCTCGTTCAGCCGCGCCACCGTGGCGCGGGCGCCCGGCGTGTTGCCGGCTGCGGTGCCGGGGGCTTGCTGCGCCACGGCGGGGACCGGCAGCAGGCCAGCCGCCAGGACGGCCAGCGCGAGCGCGGCGCGCATCCATGTTCGGCGTGAGGAAGACCCAGTCATCGCGGTGCGCCCCGTCCTGTTCCGGCAAGAGTCGACGGAAAATCTGCCCGTTCGGGGCAGGCGGATTCAACCGTCCGTGTGGGATGTAACAGCGTCCGGCCCGGTCTATCCTCCTGCGCGACGCTGTCGAAGGGAGGTGTCCGGATGGGTGGATCGGCGAAGAGGGGAAGCGGATGGATGCCGATCCCGGACCATCCGCTGTATGGCTGCGACGCCGTCACGCTGCTGACCGTGCTGGCGCGCAACGGCGGGCCGCGGGGGCGCGGCTGGCCCACGGCGCTGGCGGCGTTGGCCTCGGCCATCGGGCGGGCGCCCTTCTCGCTGGCGGAGGCCGGTTGGGTGGCGGCGCGGCGCCGGAAGACCGCCGGCCTGCCGCCGCCGGTCTTCATCCTCGGCCACTGGCGCAGCGGCACGACCCATCTCTACAACGTGCTGAGCCGCGACCCGCAGTTCGGCATCATCGACCCCTTCGCGGTCGGCCTGCCCTGGGACATGCTGGGGTTGGGATCGGTCCTGCGGCCGTTGCTGGCCCGCGCCCTGCCGGAGCGGCGCTACATCGACAACGTGCCGGTCAAGGCCGACAGCCCGCAGGAGGACGAGATCGCGCTGGCGAACATGTCGCCGGTCTCCTTCTACCACGGGCTCTATTTCCCGGAGCGCTTCGACGAGAACCTGCGCCGCGGCCTCTACTTCGACGGCTGCACGGCGGCGGAGCGGGACGCCTGGAAGCGCCGCTTCCTCTATTTCCTGGAGAAGGTGTCGATCGCCCAGGGCGGACGCTGCATCCTGCTGAAGAACCCGGTCTACAGCGCGCGGGTCGCCATGATGCGGGAGATCTGGCCCGACGCGCGCTTCATCCACATCCACCGCGACCCGCGGGCGGTGTTCGTGTCCACGGTGGGCTTCTACCGGACTCTGCTGGCGCGTCTGGCGCTCCAGCCGCACGGGCACATCGACGTGGAGCGTGTGGTGCTGGACCACTACCCACGCATCATGCAAGCGCTGATCGACGACACCGCGGACCTGCCGGCGAACCGCTTCGCCGAAGTGCCCTTCGAGCGCTTCGAGCAAGCGCCGCTGGAGGAGGTGGAGCGGCTGTACCGGACGCTGGACCTGCCGGGATTCGCGGCGGCGCGGCCGAATTTCGAGGCGTATCTGGGGGCGGTGAGCGATTACGCGAAGAACCGCCACCGCCTGTCCGACGAGGGGCGGGAGCGGGTGGACCGCGAATGGGCGCCCTTCGTCGCGCGCTGGGGGGCCGGTGTGGCGTGAGGGGCGTTTGGCGTTGCGGAGTCTGGCCCCCACCCTGACCCTCCCCCGCTTCGCAGGGGAGGGAATGTGGCCCTCCCCTGCGAAGCTCTCGCGCAAACCAAAGGTTTGCGCTGACGCGTCAGGCGGACCAAAGGTCCGCCGAGAGCGGGGGAGGGAAGGGACCCACGCCGTGGGGAGGGTGGGGGCAATGACCCTTCTCCTCTTCACACTCCTGACCCATCCCGCTCAAGCCACCTGCCGCACCGTCTCCATCACCGCCAACGGCCACCCGGTCATCGGCATCGAGGACATGGCGCTCGACGCCGCGCGCGGGCAGGCGGTGCTGTCCGCTTACGACCGCCGGACCGGAACCGCGGGGGGGCTCTACCTGCTGACGCTGGACTCCCTCGACGCGCCAACGGTTGCCGCCGTCCCCCTCGCCACCGGCCTGCGCCCGGCGGGGATCGACCTGCGCGCGGAGCCGGACGGGTCGCGCTCCCTGCTCGCCATCAGCCGCCGGGAGGACGGGTCGGCCACGGTCGAGCGGTACCGCCTGGACGGCTCTGCCCTGACCCACCAAGGCACCATTGCCAGCCCTCTGCTCTGCCGGGGCAACGACGTCGCCTTCCTGGACGGCGACCGCTTCCTGTTCACCAGCAGCCACGGCGGCTGCGGCTGGGGGGCGGTGATCCGGGACAACGTCCTCGGCGGGCGCCACGGCTTCGTCGGCCTCGTCGAAAACGACGACGCCCGCGTCCTGATCGGCGGGATCGGCTTCGCCAACGGCCTGTTCGCCGACCCGAGCCACGACCGGCTGACCGTCGCCGCGACGCGGGAGGACGCGCTGCTCGTCTACCGCCTGTCCGACCCGCAGGCGCCGCCGCGGCGCATCGCCGTCCCCGGCGGGCCGGACAATCTGACGATGGCCCCGGACGGGCGGCTGCTGGTGGCGCTTCACCCGTCGCCGTTCCGGCTGGCGCTGCACCGCTACGGCTGGCCGGGCGGGGCGGCGGCCCCGACCCGCATCGCGGCGCTCGGGCCCGCCGGGACGGAGGTCCTGCTCGACGAGGATGGTGAACGCTTCCCCGCCGCCACGGTCGCGCTGGGCTGGAACGGACGGCTGATCGCCGGGTCGGTCACCGCGCCGGGGCTGCTCGTCTGCGACGCAGCCGCCAGCGGTGCCACAGGATCATCAGCGCCGGCAGGACCACCAGCGACGAGATGACCGTGTAGGTGATCGACACCGCCAGCAGCACCCCCATGCTGGACAGCCCTCGGTGATTGGACAGCGCCAGCGTGGCGAAGGCGGTGCTGGTGGTCAGCGTGCTGACCAGGACGGCGCGCGGCGTGCTGGTCACCAGAAGCTCGATGCCGAAGGCGCTGTCCGACGCCCCCTCCCGCACCAGATCCTGCCCGCGCGTGACCATGTGGATGCTGCTCGACACGCCGAGCGCGAACAGCAGCGGAATGACGATCACGTTGGCGAAGTTGAAGGGGATGTCCAGCAGGCCGGCGGTCGCCATGGTCCACAGGGCGGCCAGGATCAGCGGCGCCAGGATCAGCACCATCCCGGTCACCGAGCGCTGCACGGCGACCAGCAGCAGCACCATCAGCACCAGCGTCAGCGCCGTCGCCTCCAGGAAGGAGGAGCCGACGACCCGCGCCGCCTCCGTCACCGTCACCGGGGCGCCGGTGGCGTTGGGCGCCACGGCCAGCACCGCGTCGGCGAAGTCGGCCATCGCGCGGCTGTCGGAAATGTCGTGGGTGGGCAGCACCTCGACGCGGGCGCGCCCGTCCGTGGCGATCCAGCGGGCCTTCAGGCTGTCCGGCACGTCGGCGGCGGTGACCGGCTGCTCGACCGCCATGCCCTCGCGCAGCCGGTCGAGCAGCGGCGGCACGCCCCCGGTCAGGGCCGCGTCGAGCGTGGCGAGCCTTGCCGGCTGGATGCGGGCCAGGGCGTTGCCGAAACCCTGCACGGCGGCGCGCATCTCGGGTGGACCGTCGCGCTTGTCCGCCAGATAGCCCTCCAGCACCGTCTTCAGCGTGGTGAAGGCCCGTTCCAGCCCGCCCTGGTCCAGCGCCGCCGAGGTGGCCGGCGCGGCGAGGCTGGGGCCGAGCAGCAGCGACATGTCCGCCAGGATGGGCAGCTTGGCCTCCTGGTCCTTGGGAATGAAGCTGGCGAAGGTGCGCACGCCGCCCGACTCCGGCAGCGCGCGCAGCCGGTCGGCCAGCGCCTGCGCCGCCGCGAGGTCCGGCGTCAGGATGTTGACGGAATAGGGCGAGGTGCGCGGGGTGACGGCCAGATCGCGGTAGGTGGCGACGGCCTCCGTCCGCTCGTCCTGCAGGTTCAGCGGGTTGACGTCCAGCCGCACCAGGGGCAGCGCCGCCATGGACAGGACGGCGCTGGCCCCGGCCAAGGCGAGGATCGCGCGGTGGTGGCGGGTGACCCAGCCGGCGAAGCCGCGGTCCTCGCGCTCCGGCGCCGGGACGCCGGGGCCGGGGCGCAGCAGGACGATCAGGGCGGGCAGAAGGCTCAGGCTGATGAGCAGGGCGACCACCATGCCGACGGCGGAGATGATGCCGAACTCCGCCAGCCCCAGATAGGCGGTCGGCACGAAGGACAGGAAGCCGATGATGGCGCACAGGGTGCTGAGCACCAGCGCCGGCCCCACCGCCCGGACCGCTTCGATGGCGGCGGCCAGGGGCGGCAGGCCGCGTCTCAGCTCCTCCTGGTAGCGCAGGCCGAGGTGCCCGCCGTAATCGTCGCCCAGCCCGAAGAACATCACCGCGCAGGTGACGGAGATCAGGTTCAGCCGCCCCACGGTCAGCGCCGCCGCACCGGCGCTCAGCGTCAGGCCCAGCAGCAGGACCACCATGATGCAGGCGATCAGCCGCCCCGACCGCATCCCGGCGATCAGCACCGCCGAAACCAGGATGAAGGACAGGATGGTGGCGACGCCGGCGCTGTTGGCGACCGTGTCCAGCTCCGTCTGGCGCAGCGGCACGGCGCCGGTGACGCGCATCTCCACCCCTTGGCCGACCGGCTCCGCCATCACCGCGCCGATGGCCTCGTGCACCGCGGTCACCGCGGGCCGGCCCCGCCCGAAGGAACTGTTGTCCAGGATGGGCCGGGCCAGGACGAAGCGGCGGTTGGCCGCCCGGTCCTCCTCCTCGGCGGCCTGCACCAGCCCGGTCCAGGACAGCGGCACGGGGCGGCCGTCCGCCACCGTCGCGGTGCTCACCGCCAGCCGGTTCAGCAGTTCGGTGGGGGTGGCCGGCGCGCCCTCGTCCGCGTGGGTCAGGATCAGGTCCAGCAGATCGGCCAGCCCCTGAAGGTTCGGGGCGGCGTTCAGCGCGCCCAGCGCCGCCTGCGCCCCGGCCAGCCGGGTGGCCAGATCCTGCAATTTTTCCGTGTCGAGAAAGAGCAGGCCGTACCGGTGGAAGTACGGATCGGCGGACGGCACCTCCACCGCCGACAGCACGTCCGTACGGGCGGACATGCGCTCCGCCAGACGTACGGCGGCGGCGTCCGACTGGTCGGGGGACGGGCTGTCCACCACCACGACGATCTGGTCGTCCGCGAAGGGAAAGGCCTGCCGGTACTCTTCCGTGTGCTGGCGGAAGGCGGTGTCCGGCGCGATCATGTCCGACGTGCTGGTGCTCATCGTCAGATTGTCGGCGGAATACCAGCCGGCCAGGACCGACAGCAGCACCCAGACGCCCAGGGTCACCTTCGGCCTTCGGCAGGACAGGGCGCCCAGGCCCCCGATCATGGCGCGGCCGAAGTCCGCCATCCGGTCCAGGACACCTTGCCGTTCTGTCACGCTGTACGTCTCCCTCGAAAGCGTACGCAGTCTGCCAGGACAACCTGTGGCACCCAACGTACGCTACTGTATGTTACTTCCAACGAATGGGCGAACCGCGGCACCTCGTTACCCTGATACCTCCACCCCCAACACCTCCACCATGGGACACCGGGGCAAAGCGGGAGCGCCGATGAAAGACCACAACGCAAGCACAACCTTGCGGGTCCACCGGGCCGAGCCGTCGGCCAAGGCCGTGAGCGACGCCGTGGCCGAGGCCACGGACGCCCTGATCCGCCGCCAGCAGGCCGATGGCCATTGGGTGTTCGAGCTGGAGGCCGACGCCACCATCCCGTCCGAATATCTGCTGCTGCACCACATCCTCGACGAGATCGATCCGGAGCTGGAAGCCGGTCTGGCGGCCTTCATCCGCGGGCGGCAGGGCAGGGACGGCGGATGGCCGCTGTTCTTCGGCGGCGCCATGGACATCAGCTGCAGCGTGAAGGCCTATTTCGCGTTGAAGGCCGCGGGGGACAGCCCCGACGCGCCGCACATGCGCCGCGCCCGCGAGGCGATCCTGGCGCGCGGCGGGGCGGCGCGCTGCAACGTCTTCACCCGCATCCTGCTGGCCCAGTTCGGGCAGATTCCCTGGCGGGCGGTGCCGGCGATGCCGGTGGAGGTGATGAACCTGCCGCCCTGGTCGCCCTTCCACATTTCCCGCATCTCCTACTGGTCGCGGACGGTGGTGGTGCCGCTGCTCGTCGTCATGGCGCACCGGCTGCGCGCCCGCAACCCGCGCGGCATCGACATCGCGGAGCTGTTCACCGAGCCGCCGGAGCAGGTGCGCAACTGGCACAGCAACACCAGCCGCGGCGGCTGGGCCACGCTCTTTCGCGCGCTCGACGCGGCGCTGCACGCGGTGGAGCCGCGCCTTCCGGCCAACGGGCGCCAGACGGCCATCGACCGCGCCGTGCGCTTCGTGAGCGAGCGGCTGAACGGGGAGGACGGGCTGGGCGCCATCTTCCCGGCGATGGTCAACGCCGTGTTGATGTTCCATTGCCTGGGCGTGCCGCCCGACCATCCCGACGCGGCGACGGCGCGCCGCGCGTTGCGCGGGCTGGTGGTGCGCCAGCCGGGGCGCATCTATTGCCAGCCCTGCCTGTCGCCGGTCTGGGACACCGCGATCATCTGCAACGCCCTGCTGGAGACCGGAAGCCCGCTGGCCCGCGCCGCGGCCCGGCGCGGCGCGGACTGGCTGATCGACCGCCAGATCCTGGACGTCGAGGGCGATTGGGCGTGGCAGCGGCCGGGGCTGGCGTCGGGCGGCTGGGCCTTCCAGTACAACAACGCCCATTACCCGGACACCGACGACACCGCCATGGTGGTGATGGCCCTGCAACGGCTGGACGCCGACCGCTATGGCGAACCGATCCGCCGCGCGCGGGACTGGATCGTCGGGATGCAGAGCCGCAACGGCGGCTGGGGCGCCTTCGACGCCGAGAACCAGCACGACTTCCTGAATCACATCCCCTTCGCCGACCACGGCGCCCTGCTCGATCCGCCGACCTCCGACGTGACGGCACGCTGCGTCATGATGCTGGCCCGGCTGGGCGAGGGGCGCGACACCCTGCCGACCCGCCGCGGCCTGACCTTCCTGGAGCGCGAGCAGGAGAGCGACGGCGCCTGGTTCGGGCGTTGGGGCACCAACTACGTCTACGGCACCTGGTCGGCGCTGGAGGCGCTGAACGCCGCCGGGGTGCCGCACACGGCACCGGCGGTCCAGCGCGCCGCGCAGTGGCTGCTGGCGCACCAGCGCGCGGACGGCGGCTGGGGCGAGGATGGCGCCAGCTATTGGGCCGGCAACCCCCGCGGCGAGGGACCGGTCTCCACCGCCTCGCAGACCGCCTGGGCGCTGCTGGGGCTGATGGCGGCGGGCAAGGGCAACCACCCGGCGGTGGACCGCGGCGTGGACTATCTGCTGTCGGCCCGCGACGCCGAGGGGCTGTGGAGCGAGGAGCCCTTCACCGCCGTCGGGTTCCCGCGCGTCTTCTACCTGAAGTACCACGGCTACGCGGCGAGCTTCCCGCTGTGGGCGCTGGCCCGCTACCGGGCCCTGAGGACGTGATGGGGTGGAGGTGAGGGCAGCGGCGGTTCTGGCCGCGGCGCTGACCGTGACCGTCCAGGGCGTGCGCAACGGCGAGGGGCAGGTCGTCCTCGCCGTCTGCGAGGAGGCGGCCTACCCGGCGGGACGCTGCGCCTTCCGGGTCACCGCCCCGGCGGTCGAGGGGGCGGTGCGCATCGCCGTGCCCGACGTGCCGCCGGGGACCTACGCGCTGCGCGCCTATCACGACGAGAACGGCAATGGGCAGTTGGACCGCAACCTTCTCGGCGTGCCGCGGGAGGGCTTCGCCTTCGGCAACGACGCCCCCGTGCTCCTGGCGCCGCCGAGCTTCCGCGACGCCGCCGTGACGGTGGGGGAGGATGGCCTCGAAACGGTGTTGACGCTGCGTTACTGGACATCGCCGTAGGGAGGCGTCATGACCGCAGCGATCCTTACCGGCATGAAACTGGAAGCCCGTCTGGCCCGGCGCAGCGGGCTGACCGTCGCCTGCGCCACCGGGGATGCCGCGGCGACGGTGGCGGCGCATCGCTTGCTGGAGGGGGGCGCCTGCGGGATCGTCAGCTTCGGCATCGCGGGCGGCCTGGCGGCCGATTTGCGGCCCGGCTCGCTGGTCCTGGCGAGCGCCGTCGTCGATGAGGACGGCGCCGTCTACGAGGCGTGCCGGGCCTGGAACGACCGCCTGCGCCACGCCCTGCCGCAGACCCGGCCCGGTGTGGTGGCCGGCGCCCGGATGCCGGCGGCGACGGTGGGGGACAAGGCGCGGCTGCGGGCGCTGACCGGCGCCGTGGCGGTCGATCTGGAGAGCCTTGCCGTCGCGCGGGCCTGCCAGGCCTGGGGGCGGCCCTTCGCCGTGCTGCGCGCGGTCGCCGACCCGGCATGGCGGGCGCTGCCCAGGGCGGCCCTGGCCGGTCTGGACGGGGCGGGGCGCATGGCCCCCGGCGCCGTGCTGGCCCGGCTGGCCGCCGACCCCCGCGACCTCGTCGCGCTGGGCCGGCTGGCCTGGGACCTCGGCAAAGCCCTGGCGTCACTGCGCAGGGCCGCCAAGGCCGTTCCCGACGATTTACTCGGCGGCGGTCCGCTCGGCCTCGATCCGTCGGAGCGTGTCCGCGACGTGGCGTGAGAAGACCTCCTCCGCCGGGCGCTGGTGGTCCAGCGGGATTTCCGGAGCCATCGGCCCCTCCGTGCGCGGCCCGCGCAGGCTGACCGCGAGCGCCGCCAGAGGGTTGCGCAGCGTGTCCTCGACCGCGGTCGGCTCATAGCCGCTGTGGACCATGCAGTCGGCGCATTTCTCGTAATTGCCGGTGCCGTAGGCGTCCCAGTCCGTCTCCTCCATCAGCGCCTTGAAGGTCGGGGCGTAGCCCTCGCCCAGCAGGTAGCAGGGGCGCTGCCAGCCGAAGACGTTGCGCGTCGGGTTGCCCCAGGGCGCGCAACGGTAGCTGCGGTTGCCGGCGAGGAAGTCCAGGAACAGGGACGATTGCGAAAAGCGCCATTTTTTGCCGCGGCCCCGCGCGAAGACGTCGCGGAACAGCTCCTTGGTCTTGCGGCGGTTCAGGAAATGCTCCTGGTCCGGCGCGCGCTCGTAGGCGTAGCCGGGGGACACGGTGACGGCGTCGATGCCGGCGGCCATGGCCTCGTCGAAGAAGGCGGCGACCTTCTCGGGCTCCGCCCCGTCGAACAGGGTGCAATTGATGTTGACGCGGAAGCCGCGCGCCTTGGCGGCGCGGATCGCCGCGACGGCGCGGTCGTAGACGCCCGGCTGGCAGACCGCCCTGTCATGCTCCTCCCGCCCGCCGTCGAGATGGACCGACCACGTGAAGAAGGGGCTGGGGGTGAAGCGGTCGAGCCGCTTTTCCATCAGCAGGGCGTTGGTGCACAGATAGACGAACTTGCGCCGGGCCACGATGCCGGCGGCGATGGTGTGGATCTCGGGGTGCAGCAGCGGCTCCCCGCCGGCGATGGACACCACCGGGGCGCCGCATTCGTCGACCGCGCCCAGCGCCTCCTCCACCGACAGGCGGCGGCGCAGGATCGGGTCGGGATAGTCGATCTTGCCGCAGCCCGCGCAGGCGAGGTTGCAGCGGAACAGCGGCTCCATCATGAGAACCAGCGGGAAGCGCCGTCTGCCGCTGAGGCGTTGGCGCATGACATAGGCGCCGACCAGCGCCGCCTGGATCGCGGGAACGGCCATGGCTAAGCCAATCCCCGTCCATCATGGATCGCCGTCTGGTGGATCGCCGTCATGCGCTCATCCCTGAAATTGCGTCGCGCTCCAGTGTGGAGCGTCCGGGAACGCACGGCAGGTAGGTTACTGTATGATACTTGCCGTGCGTGGCGCGGTACGGCGGCGCGCCGGCCCCCGTACGTTTCCTAATGGCGGGTCGAACGCGGCATGAGGCGTACGGGCACGCGTACGGCCCCTTCGGCGCCGGTCCTGGCGCAAATGTTAAGGCTGCGGCGTCCTGCGCTTGTTTCGCGTGGGCTTGGCCTTTTGGGATTTGGCTTTCTGAGGCTGGGCGAGGTGCTTCAACTCCTCGTACCGGTCCAGGAAAAGGGTGTAGGCGCGGTCGGGACCGACCGGGACGATCCTGTCCGGGTGGGCGGGCGGCAGATGCCCCCAATCCAGCCAGGCGGGCGGCAGGAGATCGCGCAGTTCCGTCGCCATGCAGACGAGGTCGGCCTGCTTGATGGCCGGCGCCTCGTCATCGAAGCCGAACCAGTGGCGCAGCGCGTCCTTGACCGGATGGAGCCGCTGTTTGACGTAGTCGCGGTCGAGCATCACCTTCACCGGCGACGGCCAGTCGCCGAGGAACTCCTCGCAATCGTGCATCAGGGCCGAATAGGCCAGGGGCGGCGGCACGAGACGCGACACCATCACCGAATGCTCGGCCACCGAATACCAGGGCCGGGCGGCGCCGCCCCAGCGCGGCTGCGACGACAGGCACTGGGCGATGTCCGCGATGGGCATGCCCGTGGCGTCCGGCGTCAGCAGATCGAGAACGAAGCCGGACGGCATCAGGATGGCGGTGCGTCCGTCCGGTCTCTTGAGAAGGTCGAGTTGCATGATGGATGGCTGTTCCGAAACCGCAGGTGGGGTGCAGGGCTGTTCCCAAGGGGCGTCACCGGCCGTCGCCCCCGATCATTGACTCGGTCGTTGACCTCGGCGGGTTTAGCAGATCGCGGGCGGCGCGGACAACGGACCCCCGGCGCACGGCCGCGATCGGCCACGACAGGGCGCCGCCAGCCCTTTCCTCAGGTTGCATAAATTACAAATTTTGCATCATTTACAGGCTTTTCCGGTCCTTCCCAGCGATGTAACGTGTGTCGGCGTTTCCCCAATGCAACGACACGGATAGGGATGGCCGCGCCGATGCTCAACGAACCTGCGAAGGATGGGCTGCCGAGCCGCAGCATCGCCGACCTGCGCGTCCTGCTGATCGAAGACGACGATTTCACCCGCCGGCTGATGAGCCGCCTGCTCCAGGATCTGAAGGTTCGCCACGTGTGGGAGGCGTCGGACGGCGTGTCGGCGCTGGCCATCCTGCGCGACCATCCGGAAAAGGTCGATCTCGCCATCTGCGACCTGGAGATGCCGCGGATGAGCGGGCTGGACCTGCTGCACGCGCTGCGGACGGCCACGGGCAACCCGCTGGCCGATCTTCCGGTGATCGTTCTGACCGCGCACCGCGAGGCGGACACCGTCAAGCGGGCCATCGCCTACGGCATTTCCGGCTATCTGGTGAAGCCGGTGTCGAAGGCCGACCTCCAGAAGCGGCTGACCTTCGTCCTTCAGAAAGGCCGCTGAAGGGCGTTCCGCAATCATAAGGCGTGATCGGTCGGAATCTGAACCATTCGGCACAGTCGGGCGTTGCAGGAACGGACGGGAGGGAGCACCTTCCTTCCGAACCGCCCCTCTGACCGGAGACGCCGTGCCATGCCGGGGACCGTCCGGCCCATTCCTGCTCCGCTGCGGATCGCCTCGAATCCCATCGTGGACCGCCGCGAGGAATTGGCGCGCGCGGTCGTGGCGATCCAGTTCGAGCGCTGGCCGGCGCTCTACGCCCGTTACGGCGAGGCCGGCCGGGAGCGCTGTGTCGAGGATGTCGGCTTCCACCTCCTTTATCTGGCGGAGGCGCAGGCGAGCGACAGCCCGGCGCTGTTCCGCGAGTATGTGGCCTGGGTCAAGATCCTTTTCGCCGGAATCGGCATCCCCGACGGAGAACTGGGCGAAAGCCTGGAAATCCTTCGCGACGTGGTGGCCGCCCGGGTCGATTCCGCCACGGCGGCGCGTGTCCGCGCGTGTGTGGAGCAGGGGCTGGCCGCATTGCCCGGCCTGCCACGGGACGTGCCGCCCTTCGTCCGGTCGGACGCGCCGCTCGGCGCGCTCGCGCGCTCCTATGTGGACGCGCTGCTGGCCGGCGACCGGCGCCGGGCGGCGGTGCTGGTGACGGAAGCCGCCGCCGGCGGGGCCAGGGTGCCCGATCTCTACCTGCATGTGTTCCAGCCGGCCCTGCGCGAGATCGGTCGGCTCTGGCAGACACGGGCGATCACCGTGGCGCACGAGCATTTCGCCACCGCCGCCACCCAGGCGATCATGGGCCAGCTCTACCCGGCGATCTTCGCCACGGAGCGGAGGGGCCTGTCCATGGTCGCCACCTGCGTCAGCGGGGAGCAGCACGAGATCGGCATCCGCATGGTCGCCGACTTCTTCGAGATGGCCGGCTGGGACAGCCATTACCTTGGCGCCAACACGCCCGCGACCAGCATCATCCACACGCTGCGGGAACGGAACGCCCGGATTCTGGCGGTGTCCGCCACCATCACCGCCCATGTCGGGCGGGTCGCCGCCCTCATCGCCGCGGTGCGCGCCGAACCATGGGAACAGCCGCCGCACGTGCTGGTCGGCGGTTACCCCTTCAACCTCGTTCCGGACCTGTGGAAGACGGTCGGCGCCGACGCCTTCGCCCCCGGCGCCGAGGAGGCGGTCGCCATCGCGGAGCGGCTGATCGGCCCGGCGGCCCCGGACCGCGCCGCCGGTGTGGCGTGACGGGTTTGGTGGGACGGGCATGGCGTGATGTGTGCGGCTTGAGGGAGAGGGCATGGACGGGCTGGTCCTGACCTGCGATCACGACGGGCGTCTGCGCGCCCTGCACCGGGTGGGCGCCGGACTGCCGGGATTGACCGGAAAGCCGGGCACCCCCTTTCCGGTGCTGTTCGGACCGGACGCGGTGGCGGGCGCGCTGGACCTGTTCACCGGCTTGCGGAAGTCCGGCCGGGTGATCGACCAGCCCCTGTCCAGCCGGCTCGATCCCATGGGGGCTTTCCATGTCAGCGGGCTCAGCGACGCGGAGGGGCTGCTGTTGGCGGTGGCGCGGGCACCCGGCGGGCTCCCGGCCCTGCTTGAGGAGATGGAGGCGCTGAACCCGCGGCTGGCCCAACGGCTCGCTCCGCTCCGGACGGGGGTGCCGGGGCCGGAGGTTCCCACCGTGGACGCGCTGTTCGACGAAATGACCCTCCTCAACAACGAACTCGCCACCGTCCAGCGGGCGCTCGCCAAGGCCAACGCCGAGCTGGCCGCCAGCAACGAGCAGAAGAACCGGCTGATGGGCATGCTGGCCCACGATCTGCGCACGCCGCTCCAGGTCGTCGTCGGTTTCGCGGAGTTGCTGGAGCAGCGGCTGGACAGGCGGCTGGAGGCGACGGAGCGCGCCTGCCTGGAGCGCATCCGGGAATCCAGCCTGTCCATGCGCCACATGGTGGAGGACGCGCTGTCCCTGGCGGCCCTCCAGGCCGGGCAGCTCCGGCTGGCGCGGCGACCGTCCGATCTGGTGGCGCTGGTCCGGCGGAACGTCTCGATGAACCGCGTGTTGGCCGAGGGCAAGTCCATCACCATCGAGCTGTCCGTGCCCGAACACCCGTTGCCCATGGCCGACATCGACCCGGCCAAGCTGGATCAGCTTCTCAACAACCTCCTGTCGAACGCCATCAAATATTCCGACCGCGGCGGACGGGTCCGTGTCGCCCTGAGCGAGGCGGGCGGCCGGGCGCGCCTGCGCGTGTCCGACGACGGGCGGGGCATTCCCACGGCTGAGTTGACCCAGCTCTTCCAGCCCTTCGCCCGCACCGGCCGGCTGGGCACCGAGGGGGAGGGGACGGTCGGCCTCGGCCTCTACATCTGCCGGTCCATCGTGGAGGGGCATGACGGGCGCATCACCGCCGATTCGGCGCCGGGGCGCGGCTCGACCTTCACCGTGGATCTGCCATTGGTGGCATCATCCCCTTGAGAAACGGCGCATTCCACAGATGGGCTGGCGCGCCGACCGGCGATGCTGTAAAAGGAATCCCTACGATGTTGCGACGCGAAAGGTCCATGGGTTTACCCTTCCGCCGTTTCGGGCGGCCTCCGTGGGGAGCGCCGTGAGCGACGGCCGACCTCCCGACACGTCCCTGGACCGTCAGGCTCCGGAGGACGTTGACCGCGGCGATGCCGCGACCACCGGCTCCCCGCCGGTGAACCCCGCTTCGGCGGTGCTGGACGATTTCCTGAACCACGATCACGGTGCGCGGATCGCGCTGGGCGACCTCGTGGGCATTCTGGGCGACCGCGCCTTCGGCGCCCTGCTTCTGATCCTGTCCATTCCGAACATCCTGCCGGTGCCGGGCCTGTCCACAGCGACGGGCCTGCCGATGCTGCTGATCGGCGCGCAGATCGCCGCCGGGCGCGACCGCCCCTGGCTGCCGCGCCGGCTGGCCGCCCTCACGCTCGACCGCGACGCCTTCCTGCGCGTGATCGCGAAGGCGAAGCCGCACGTCGACCGGCTTGAGCGGCATCTGCGCCCGCGCCTGCCGGCGATGACCGCCCCCACGGCGGAGCGGCTGCTCGGCGTGGCCGTGATGATCCTGGCCGGAGTCCTGGCCCTCCCCATCGTTTTCGGCAACCAGCCGCCGGCCTTCGCCATCGCGCTGATCGCGCTGGGGCTGATCGAGAAGGATGGGGCCTTCGTCGTCGCCGGCCTCGTCGCCGGTCTGATCGCCATCGTCATCGTTGCTGCCGTCCTGTTCGGTTTCGGGCAGGCCGGCATGCTGATCTTCGACAAACTGTCTTCATAAAAGGGAGCGCCCGCGGGCTCGACGCCATGATTTGGGAAGTTCTGGTCATCATATTGCTGATCCTGCTGAACGCCTTTTTCGCGATGTCGGAAATGGCGCTGGTGTCGTCGCGACGCGCGCGGCTTCAGCAGATGGCCGAGGAAACACGCAGCAAGGGCGCCCGCGCCGCGCTGAAACTGTCGGAGGACCCCGGCAACTTCCTCTCCACCGTGCAGGTCGGCATCACGCTGATCGGCATCATCGCCGGCGCCTATGGCGGCGCGACCCTGGCCGACCGTCTGGGCTCCGTCCTGGACGCCAACGTCTCCTGGATCGCCCCCTACGGACAGCAGGTCGGCTTCGCGCTGGTCGTCGCGGCGATCACCTACCTGTCGCTGATCGTCGGCGAGCTGGTGCCCAAGCGCATGGCGCTGGTGAACGCGGAGCGCATCGCCGCCGGCGTGGCCGGTCCGATGAGCGTCCTGTCGCGCATCGCCATGCCGCTGGTCTGGCTGCTCGGCGTCTCGACCGAGGGCCTGATGAAGCTGCTGCGCCTGCCCACCGCGCGCGAGCAGACCGTCACCGAGGAGGAGGTCAAGAGCCTCATCAAGGAGGGCACCCAGACCGGCGTCTTCGAGCCGGCCGAGCGGCAGATGATCGAGGGCGTGTTCCGCCTGTCCGACCGCACCGCGCGGTCGATCATGACGCCGCGCCCGGACCTCGTGTGGATCGACCTCAACGACCCGCCCGACGCCATCGCCAAGGAGATCCAGGCCAGCGGCTATTCCCGCTTCCTGGTCTGCCGCGGCGACGTGGACGAGGTGCAGGGCATCGTGTCCAGCAAGGCGCTGCTCAACCAGGCGCTCCAGGGCCGCAGCTTCGACCTGCGCGAGGCCATGGTGGAGCCGCTGATCGTCCATGACGGCACCCCCGTCCTGCGGCTGCTGGAGCTGTTCAAGCAGGCCAGCATCCACATGGCCGTGGTGGTGGACGAGTATGGCAGCGTCGAGGGCATCGCCACCGTGACCGACATCATGGAGGCCATCGCCGGCGAGCTGCCCGAACAGGGGCAGGAAGGCGACGGATTCGCGGTCCAGCGCGAGGACGGCTCCTGGCTGGTGGACGGCATGACCCCGGTGGAGGAGGTGGAATCGCTGGTCGGCGTGAGGGGGCTGAAGGGCGAGGGCGACTACCACACCATCGCCGGCTTCATGCTCGACCGGCTGGGCCATGTCCCCACCGCCGCGGAGCATTTCCGCTGGAACGGCCTGCGCTTCGAGGTCGTCGACATGGACGGCCGCCGCATCGACAAGGTGCTGATCCAGAACCAGGACGAAAGCGCGGTGCGCACGGACGCGTGACGCGGTGCGCACGTCGCCCCGACCTGCATGGCCATGACCGGCGTGCATGGCCCGACAGAAGCGTGGGATGTGAAGGGGGGATTGGCGGCGGGGGAGCGTCAGACCCCAGCCGGTTCGACCGTCCGAATTCCTTCGCCCACTCGAATCCGGCCGGTCGCGACGCCCATGACGGGGCGTCGTACGCCGCCTCCCCGGTATCGTTTTTGTTCTGTGAACGGCGTCGTCACCTCAGCGTCGCGTAGAAGGCGCAGTTGCCGACATAGCTGGTTCGCAGCGCGGGAGGCAGGAGTTCCTTGAGCGCTGGAGACTGTGCCTTCAGGAGGTTCCGCATCGCCAGCTTCTGTTCGCATGACAGTTGGCTGTTCTGATACACGAGATCGAGAATGCCGAGGCCCTCGTTGAAGCCGGCTTTCAAGGGGTCCGCGCCATCCCTCATCGCGGCCGTCGCGGCGGCCGCGTGTCCGCTGATGGCGGCCGTGACCAGGACGAGGTGGAAGGCCTTGTCCTTCTCCGAAAGCCACTTGCTGCGATCATCATAATCCATGATCTCCGCCGTCTTGGCCTGTTCCGCCGACAGGCATTTCACCATCCTGTGCGCGGGATGCGCCGGTCGGCCGTCATATTCGAGGTGCTGATCCAGCGTTGCGTCGGAGCGGTTGTATTTCATGCGGAATTTAATCTTCGGGAAATTCTCGACGATGAACACGACGTTTCCGTCGCCCTCGTCCACATACTTTCCCAGGTAACCACCCATCAGATACGCTTCGCGGGGCGTCCGCCGCGCATCGCTCATGCCGTCGCTGATCACCTGGAGGAACTCACCCGGACGGTGGATCGTGTAGATCGTCCGTCCGCAGATCGTGCTGCCCCTGCTCCAAGCGCCCTCGATCGCCTTGATGGAGAGGGAGCCTTCGACCCCCGCTGGCGGCGTCCTGCTGGCGATGGCCCGGCCGTTGGTGGCGGACTCCCGGAAATCCTGCGGACGCACAGTCACAAGCACCTCGGCGTGCCGCCCTTTCAGGCGATCCGGTCCTCTCAGATGCTTGCAGGTCCTGAAGGTCTGGATGAGAGACTGGGCAACGCTGCGGTAGATCGGATCGGCCATCGCGCTGCGGTCGACGAGCGATATGCCGGAATAGTTCCCCTCCTCGTCAAAGAAGAGGCGGGCCGGGATCGACCGGCCGTTGAGCTTGGCGAGTTCGCCCGCGCTCCAGCAATCGGCGAGATTCCCCGTCAGTTCGGTCATCTCGGTCTGGGTGAGCGGGGTGGCTGCGTCCTGCGCCTTCACGGGGGTGGTGAATGCCACCAGATACAGCAGAGACGCCAACAACGCTGTCTTCAAAATCACCTCCAAGGCCGCGCAATGTTCCAAGCCTGACCGGCTTGGCCGGCGTCACTGCCGGCTCACATCGATGCATTGTTTCAGCGCGCCGGCAAAAACCTCCTCCATGCCGGGAAGTTTGAACTCCAGGCTGGTGGAGGCAAGAATCCCCGTCCCGGTCATTGCCCGGACCTGTCGGTCGACGATGTCCGCCATTTGATTGCAGACCTGCATGCACATGAAGTTGCCGCCGGTTTCGCATTGCTTGTGGACGCCGAGAATCCGGATGTACGTCTTCTTCGGATAAAGCCCGAGGGCCACCATCGAGCGCCACTCGGCCTGGGCTTTTTCCTTCTGAGCGCGGCAATCGGTGTCGGCCATGCACCGTTCATGGGCTTCCTTCGCGCGCTTCTGTCGAGCGATCTCCTCCTGGCGAAGCTTCTCCTGCTGCGCCATCTTCCGGCGGGCCTCCTCTTCGGCTTGCCGGGCCTTCTCCCGCTCGGCGGCGAGGCGGGCCTCCTCTTGCCGGGCGAGCGCGGCGTTCCGGTCGGCGATCTGCCGCTTGCACTCCTTCACGTTGCCTTCCAATGCCGCCACCTTGTCTTGCTGCACATAGGCGTCAAGATCGCCGACGCACCGCCGCTCCTCGGCGCTCGCCGCGGCATACAGGCGCTTGGCATCATCGTAGGTTTTCAGCGCGCCGTTGAACTCGCCATATATTGTCTGCCTCAAATCATTTGAGTTGTATTGTGCCGGATTGCTTCGCGAGTTCTTGTCGATGTCGTTGAACTTGACGCGTGCGTTCTGGAAAATTACCTTCGCGGTCCGGGATGATATGCTGCGCTGACCGACCGCCGCGGCCAGCGCGTTGGTGAACGCCACCATTTCGTCCTGGATCGACTGCAACGTGGGATTGGCATTTCCCGGCATAAACTCACGGAGATTGGCGGTGTAGCATTGTGCGAAGCTGACAAAGTCCGGGCCGCCGTGGCTTTCGCACAGCATGATCATCTCACCGACGCTTGCGTAGTTCCTCGCCGAAACGTTGCCCGTCGTGCACAGCGTCATCGCCGAGCCGAGGGCCATCGCGCCCACGATCCGCGCCGCGGTCCAAAAGTTCCCTGTTGCTGCCATGGTCGCGGATCTCACCTGATCGAATCGTTGCGCGTTGTCGGGACGAGTGCGGGACGCCCGGAACAGTGGAAGCGGCCGGACGGTCGGATGAATGCCACCCGGCGTCCGGCCATATAGGAAGCACTGCTTAGAAAATTATGCTAAGCAGTGATGCATTAATGGGTCGTTAAAGGGCGGGCGGTGGCGCCTTCGGCGGAACGCGGCTATTGTCGCCATCAGCGGTTCGGAACGGATTCAGACAGGCGCAATGGTCCAAAAACTGTCGATGACGGGGTTGGCGACGGTCGTGGAGAACACATCGCGGTTGCTGCACGCATCAGGGCATGCGGAGGGGCTGTACCCGGCCCAATGGGTGGCCCTGCGCTATTTTGTCGAGGCGCCGGAGGCGCAGCGCACCGCATCGGCGCTGGCGCGCTATCAGGATCTGGCGATCGCCAGCGTGGCGCGCACCGTCGTTACCCTGGTCGACAAGGGCTTGCTGAACAAGCGCTCCAACCCGCGCGACGCGCGGGCGGATCTGTTGGAATTGACGGACAAGGGCCGGGATCTGCTGAAGCATGACCCGCGCCAGGTGCTGGAGCGCGCGCTCGCGGAAATGCCGGACGAGGAAGCGGAGGTCTATGCCCGTGCGGCGACGCGACTCCTGCAACGTCTCTTGGAGTTGCGGCAGGGAAAGGCCGACGCGTGATTTTAGCGAGCGGCGTCGCGCTGCCGGATCGCGGCGATCAGATCGTCGTTGTCGAACGGCTTGTAGAACACCTGATCGGCCCCCCACGTCCGCGCCATCGCCGCCGTGCTTTCGATGGGAATGCGGGCTGCTCCACCCGTAATGATAAAGACGGGTGTTTGCGGGCTGATGTCGCGCATCCTCTGCAGCAGATCGATGCCGTTCAAGCGCGGCATCCACACGTCCGCCACAATGAAATTGAAAGCCTCCGATTGCAATTTGGCAAGCGCGACTTCGCCATCGGGCGCTTCGTCAACATCGTATCCGGCGTCTTCCAGGCTGGCGCGGAGCGAGTAGCGGACGTTCTCGGCGTCGTCGACGATCAATATCTTCATAGACTTCCCGCTCGGCAGTGCTCCGCAAGGGTTAGCACGAAGCGAGCCCCTTGGGGAGCCTGCGTCACGAGGCGGATGCCGCTGCCGCGCCGAAGCAGCAGATCCTGCACCACGGCCAGACCGAGCCCCGTTCCCTGCCCGTGGGGCTTGGTGGTGAAGAAGGGCTCCATGACGCGCTCCGCATCCGGGGCAGGGATGCCCGGGCCGTCATCCTCGGCCGTCATGGTCACAAATCCGCCGGCGGGCCGCCCGATGCGGATGCGCAAATGGCCTCTCTGGCCGGTGGCGTCCAGCGCGTTGACGGCGAGGTTGGTCACGATCTGCCCGATCTCCGTCCGGGTCAGGCGGACCGAAACCTCGGGCGCTTCGCTGGTCAGGGTGATGGTGAAGGTGGGCGGCAGGGTGGCGTCCAGAAGGGCGGTCACGTCGCGCACCGCGGACACCAGTTCCGCTCCCTCCTCGTCGTGGTCGCTGCCGCGGGCGAAGGACAGGACCTGCCGCACCAGCGCGGCGGCGCTGCGGGCGCTGTCCTCGATGATGGCCAGCGCGCGGCCCAGCCGCTCCGGACGGGTCGTCGCATCCGTTCGCGCCTGCCGGCTGAGGTTGAGGACCGGATGGAGCAGGTTGTTCAATTCATGGGCCATGCCGCCGGCGATCTCTCCGATGGCGACCATGCGGCGCTGGTGCTGCTCCGCCCGCTCGTTCCGGCGCTGCTCCGTCACGTCCTGGACGATGGCGATCATCGCCCCGCCCGATGGCGAGGCGGAGGCCGGCTTGACCGTCCAGGCCAGCGTCCGGCCGCCCCGCTCCACATCCTCCTCCAAGCCCTGACCGTGCGCCAAGCGGCGAGCGACGGGGGTGATGTCGGGTTCGAAGCGCCGGAAGGTGGCGTTGGCGAAGGCAACCCTCACCCCGGCGTCCCGTTGCCGCTCCAGCAGGGCGATGCCCAGCGGCGCCTCCTCGATGGCGCGCACCAGTTGCGCGTTACGCCCGAGCAGCTCCATGCGCGTGCTGCCCAGGGCCCCCAGGAGCAGCCCCGTCGCTCCGGCGGCCAGCATGAAGACCTGAAGATCGACGGCTTCAGCGGGGGTTAGCGTCCCATGCATCGTCAGCACGAGCCCGCCGTTGGTCAGGAAGGCGGTCAGCGTGGAGGCGGCGAACCCCCACAGGAAGCCCGCCGTGGCGATGGGCAGGATGAGCAGGAAGAACGCGCTGGCCGGCGTGGCCATCCGGTCGTGCGTCAACGACCAGGCCAGCAATCCGGCGGCGCTGAGCACGGCCGCCCGCAGCACCGTGCCCACGCCCGGCGACAGCCAGCGGTCCGCCCCGCCGGGCGACAGGCCGATCCGACGGAAGACGGCCAGGAACACGGGTGTGCCGAGCAGAAGCCCCGACAGGTCGCCCAGCCAATAGGCGAAATCCACGTTGCCGGCGATGGTGATGCGCTGCGCCGTGATGGCCTGCACCGCCGCGGTGGAGAGGACGAGCAGGAGGGAGACGGCGGCCAGCGCCGCGACCATGAAGACACCGATGCCCTTCGCGCTTCCGAAGACGTCGCCTCCCGGCCACCGCCGCAGGGCAAGCCCGGTGGCGCCCACCACGAGCGCCTGCGGGATGATCAGCAGGCTGAAGCCGTTCACCGTCCCGTAGACAAGCAGGTCGGACGGGAGGAGGAGAAAGGGAAGGGCGGTCCAGCCGCCGTGCAGCACGAACGCCAGCATCAGCCCGATGGGCGGGTACCAGGCGCTTGCGTTGGGCGCCACCTCGAATAGTCCGGCGGCCCGGTACAGGATGACCTTGAGCACGAGGTAGAGAAGGACGGCCGGCAGCAGGCGGCCGAAGCGCGGACGGCTCATGGCGGCGTCACAATTCGGTGACGCCGCTCTTCGGGATGCGGACCTCGCGGTGGACCGACATGCTGAGCAGAAGCCCCACGCCGATCATCAGCGTCATCATCGCCGACCCGCCGTAGGACACCAGCGGCAGCGGGATGCCCACCACCGGGATCAGGCCGGTGACCATCGACACGTTGACCATCACGTAGAGGAAGAACTGCGCGGTCATGCCGACCGCCACCAGCCGGGCGAACTGGCTGCGGCAGCTCAGCGCGATGACCACGCCGTAGATGAACAGCATCAGGTACAGCGCCAGCAGGATCAGCGCGCCGACCATCCCGAACTCCTCCGCCAGCACGACGAAGATGAAGTCGGTGTGCTTCTCCGGCAGGAACATCAGCTGGCTCTGCGAACCGGACATGAAGCCCTTGCCGAACAGCCCGCCCGACCCCAGGGCGATCTTCGACTGGAGGATGTTGTAGCCGGCGCCCAGCGGGTCGGTCTCCGGGTCGAGGAAGGTGTAGACCCGCTGCTTCTGGTAATCATGCAGGAATTCCCAGGCGATGGGGATGGCCGACAGGCCGCCGCCGATGACCACCAGGAACTTCCAGATGCGCACCCCCGCGGCGAAGAAGACGGCGCCGCTGCCCATGATCAGCAGCAGCGAGGTGCCCAGGTTCGGCTGCATCAGCACCAGGGCCACCGGGGTGAAGACCAGCAGAAGCGGTGGGATCAGCAGCAGCGGGCGGCCGATCTGGTCCAGCGAGATGCCGTGGAAATAGCGGGCCAGCGCCAGGGTCAGCGCCGGCTTCATCAGCTCCGACGGCTGGAGCTGGAAGAATCCCAGGTCGATCCAGCGCTGGGCGCCCATGCCGATGCGGCCCATCAGCTCCACCGCGACCAGCAGGCAGAGCACGATCAGGAAGATGGCGTAGGCCGATTTCATCAGATGCCGCACATCGACCAGCGCGATCATCAGCATCAGGATCAGCCCGGGGACGGCGCGCACGAGCTGCGGCTGCGCCCAGGGCTTCCAATTGCCGCCGGCGGCCGAGTAGAGCAGGGCCACCCCGACCGACGTGATGATGCAGACCAGGAGCACCAGCCCCCAGTTGATCATGCGGAACTTGCTGCCGAGCGTCAGTTCCGGGCGCTGCGGGGCCAGCCCGCCCGACCCGTGGTTCGAAAGGACCGCGACCATGAGGAAACGTTCGTTGTGTCCGGGGGCATCCGTGCCGGAAGGGCAAGCGGCGGCGCCTTGCGCGGCGGATACTGCACCAGCGCCGCCCTCCGGTAAAGCCGCCCGGTTCCCCCGGCTTAAAACTGCTTCAGCGGCCGGTCAGAACTGCTTCAGCAGGCGGTCGATGTACTCGCGCTCCATCTGCGGGCGGCCGTACTGGCCGGAGCGGCGGCGCAGCTCGTCGAGGATTTCGCGGGCGCGCTGGAGTTCGGCCTCCTCGGGGATCTTCACGTCCTCGTTGTTGTAGTTGCCGAAGCCGGAGGGGCGGCGGCCGAGCGGATCGCGGTTGCGGCCCTGGCCCTGGCGCTGCTGCGCCTGTCCGGGCTGCTGCCCGCTCATCGCCGGGCCCTGCTGCCCCATCATCTGCTGCATCATCTGCTCGGCCATGGCCTGCATGCCCTGCTGAAGCTCGTCCATCGCCTGGGTCTGCGGCGGAACGGCGGAGCCGGGCTGCCCCTGCTGGAGCGCTTGTCCGGCGTCGCGCATCGCCCGTTCGGCGCGGCCCAGCGGGCGCGGGATCTCGCCGCCCTGCTGCTCGCCCATGCGGCGCATCAGCTCGCCGAGCTGGCGGCGCAGCGCCTCCTGCTGTTCGGCCTGCTGCTGCATCAGCGGGCTGCCGGACTGACCCTGCTGGCCTTGCTGACCCTGCTGCGGACGGCCCTGGCGGTTGCGCGGCCCCTGCTGCTGGCCCTGCTGGCCGTCCTGCTGGCCCATCTGCTCCTGCGACTGGCGGAAGGTCTGGTCGAGCAGCTGCTGCTGCCGCTGCGTCAGCTCCTGAAGCTCGCGCATCATCTGCGCCGCCTCGTTCTGGCCCTGCTGCTGCATCTGGGCCATGGCGCCGTTGCGCATCTGCTCCATCATCTGCTGGAGCTGGGACAGCATCTGCCGCGCCGCGTCGCGGGCGCCGGTCTCGGCCATCTGCCGCATCTGTTCCATCATGCGCTGAAGGTCCTGGCGGTCCATCATCTGGTCGGCCATTTCCGGCGGCACCATGGGGATCTGCTCGCCGCGCTCCAGCGCCTCGCGCATCTGCTGCTCCATGGCGTCGAGGAACTTGTCGAGCGCCGCCTGAAGCTCGTCCATCAGCTTCTTCAGCTCCTGGTCGTCCGCGCCGCGCTCCAGCGCCTCGGCGAGGCGTTGCTCGGCGTCGCGCAGGTCGCGCTCGGCCAGCGACAGCCCGCCGTCCTCGATGCGCAGCGCGGTTTCCCAAAGCAGCTGCTGAACGGCGGGGACGGAGGCCCCCTCCTCGTCGAGCAGCAGGCGGTTCACCGCGGTGCGCATCGCCAGGAAGGCCACCAGATCGCCGCCGAACTGGCTGGGCCGGGAGGAAATCTCGGCCAGCGCGCGGGCCACTTCGATGCGGAGCTGCTGGGGCCGCAGGGTCAGCTTCTTGCGCTCCTCCACGATGGCGCGGGCGACGGGGTGGTTGAAGACGCGTTCAGGCAGGACCATCGCCACGTCCTCGGTGCTGCCGGTCTGGCCGGCGCCGTCGAGGGCGGTCAGGCGGATGGTGACGTTCAGCCCGGCCCAGGGATGGGCGGTGAGGTCGTGGAAGGCGGCGTTGCGCGCCTCGCGCGGGCGGACGCCGGGCAGGGCCAGCGGCAGCTCCAGCGGGCTGCGGTCGAGCGCCGGGGCCTCGCCCTCCGGCAGGTCCAGCCGGACGACGGCCTTGGCCTCGGCCAGCCCATAATCGTCCTGCGCGGTGTAGTCCAGCCGCAGCGCGCCGCGCTCGCCCTTGGCCGGGGGGCTGGCGTAGGCGATGGTCGGCGGGTTGTCCGGGATGATCCGGACGTTCCAGCCGCCCAGCAGGTTGGAGCCCTGGGTCACGGCGATGCGGTTGCCGTCCTCGATGGGCTGCTGGATCTGGAAGGTCGCGGAGTCCACGGCCTCGAAAGCGGTGGTCTTGCTGCCGGCCTCCAGCGACGGCGTGCCGCCGCCCCCGGTGACGCGGGCCAGCACGAGGCTGCCCTTGGGGACCGGAACGGGATCGGCGAGGCTCGGCGTGTGGGCGGGATTGGCCGACTTCAGGAAGACCGGCGGCAGGCCGGTGTATTCCGGCGGCGTCACCCAGAGGTCGAGCGTCGCGACGGTGGCCGTCGCCGTTCCGCCGAAATGCGGGGTGATTGCGGCGGTCAGGCGCGGCTTCCAGTCGCCCCAGGTCGCCCCGCCCGCGGCGATCAGCACCAGCGCCACCAGCGCCCGCAGGGCGTAGCGGTCCCGGGCGGCAAGCCCGTCGGACAGCGGCATGGCGACGCGCAGCCGCCGCATGGCGGCGCGCACCCGCTCCTGGTGCAGGCGCCACAGCTCCGCGGCGACGGGGTCGTTGCCGGCGGGCGTGTCGCGCAGGGCATGGAGGGGGCGGTGCGACAGGCCGCTGTCGCGCTCCAGCCGGCGGCGGGCGGCGTCCTCGTCCGGCAGGCGGAAGGCGCGCAGCCCGCGCCACCCCGTCCAGCCGATGGCAGCGGCGAACAGCAGCAGGACCAGGGCGTGCAGCCAGCCCGGCAGAAGCAGGAAGACGTTCAGCAGGGCCAAGGCCAGGAAGGCCCCGGCGATGGTGATGGGCGCCCAGAGCGCTGGCCACAGGCGTTCCCAGAGCAGGGCGGCGCGGGCCTGCCCCATGCGGAGGCGGGGCTCCCGCGGGGCGGGTGCGGGGGGCGCCTCCTTGCGCAGGGGGAAGCGGAACCCGTCCTTGCTGTCGCTCATGCCGCTCTCCCGTCAGGTCAGGCACCGGGCGGGAGGAGAAACCGCCGCCGGAACATCGTCAGGATATAGGCTCGGCTGCGCCGTCTGTCGCGGTCCGGCATGCCGGTTGGCTACCGAAACATCGGGCCATGTCCAAATTAAGGCAACCCGACGGATGGTAGAGGGGGAGCCCTTTCCAGTTCACGGCCGCGGAGGGTGGGACGTTCTCCAGAAGGCGAGGCGCAGCGCGCCCGTGCCACCGTGTCCGATCAGGAGCGTTTCCATGCCAAGCCCCAAGACATTCTCGACCGCGACCGCCGCCGGGGAACGATACACCCTCGACCCCAACAAGGCCGGACAGGTCCTTGTCTATCGGTTCGCCGACAAGGCGAAGGCGACCGACTGGAGGTCGCGCCGCCGGAACACCGTCGGCGGCGGCTTCGCCAAGCCCGGCGATTCGGCGTTGAACGACTGGGCGATCAAGCAAAGCTCGTTCGGCAGCCAATCCGAGAACTCGAACGACAACCCCTTCGTGTCCGTCGCCACGGATTACGAGACCCTCTATGTAAGAGCCGAGGGGTGGGTGAAGAAAATTCTCGAGACGGCCCCCGACCTGGACGTTTTCTCGGTGCCTTACGACAAGCTTTACCGGCCGTCACCGACAAAGCCGCTGTCGAAGGAGGAAACCGAGTGGCTTTACTATGATGGCGACGCCGAACTCGTGACTTATCTGCAGTCGTGGATGGCCAATCCCTACAAGAAATAGACGGCGCGCGGTCGCAACGTTTCGAGGGCCGGGCTGCGGCGGCCCGGCCGCTCAGGTCGTCGGGGCCGCCGCGCCGGCCTTTTCACCCCGCCCGTCGAGCCATTCGCCAAACCACTTGTCCATGACCAGGATATGGCCGCAGAGCCACATCTCGACGTAGCTCTGGAGGAACTGGACCTCCTCCAGATCGCGGGCGCCGGAGTCGGATTGCCGGCGGACGAAGTCGGCGAAGGTATCGTGCATCTTCTTGTGCTTGGCGTAGTCGGGGTAGCCGACCGCGTGCATCAGCCCTTCCTCGCGGCGGAAGTGATAGGCCGAGTAGTCGGCCAGTTCGCGCAGGAAGCGGTTGGCGGATTCCCGCGTTTCCCCCGCGGCGATCGCCGCGCTGAACTGGTTGAAGAGCTGAAAAAGCCGCTGGTGGTCTCCGTCCACCGCGCTCTGCCCGATGGCATAGGCCGCGTCCCACTCCATGATGTTCCCCGCCCGTTTCTCGAACGGGGAATCATACGCCTTATGGGTGGTTCTGTGCAGAGGTTATCGCACGTCCTTTTTTTGTGCTTCGACCCCCAAGGCCTCAGCCCTTGTGCCGGTCGGCCCACAGATAGACGTCGGCCTTGACGATTCCCGCGAACTCCGCGACGGCGCCGTAGGCCTGGGCGTCGATGCGGATGTCCTCCTGGTAATAGGCGAGGAAGCAGATGCGCCAATCGTTGGCGGGCTTCGCCAGGACGAGCTGGCGCAGTTTGGACGAACAGCCCGGCGGCCAGGCCCCGCCGGCCATCTGACGGTCCGGAGAGCGGTCCATGCAGGGGCTCTTGGTCAGCAGGATCTCGACGGTGTTGGGTTCCTGCCCGCCGTTCTGCGCGACATAGCCGGCCCAATTGACGATCAGCGCCTCCTCGGCGTGCGCCGCGCCGCCGCCCGGGACGGTGTTCTGCCCGTTGGGCAGGGAGTTGAGCGTCCAGAGGAGGGTGTCGTCCTCGTTCCAGCGCATGACCAGCGCGACGAGGTTGGGGTCCTGGGCGACGGCCAGGGCGATGTCGGCGACGGCGTCGCGAAAGGCGCCGTTGAGGCGGATGGACGTCATGGAAAGGGGCTCCCTTCGGGTTGGATGCCCCCTTCCTGACGGTCTTCGGCCGGCTCGCGTGAAGGGCCGGCTGCCGGTGCACCGGATCAGTCCTTCAGCCAGTCCGGCACGCGGTCCAGCGCCAGAAGCTCCTCCACCGGCACGCGCGGCCGGATGACCGAGAACCGGTCGCCGTTCACCAGCACCTCCGGGATCAGCGGGCGGGTGTTGTAGGTGGAGGACATGACCGCGCCATAGGCCCCCGCCGACAGGATCGCCACCAGATCGTCCGGGGCCATGGCCGGCAGCGCGCGCTGGAGCGCGAAGGTGTCGCCGCTCTCGCAGACCGGACCGACGACGTCGTAGGGCTCGGTGGCGGCGCCCCTGGCGGGCTCGGTCACCGGGACGATGCCGTGGTAGGCCTCGTAGAGGGTGGGGCGGATCAGGTCGTTCATCGCCGCGTCGATGATGACGAAACGGCGGTGCAGCCCCTGCTTCAGGTAGATCACCCGCGACACCAGGATGCCGGCGTTGCCGACCAGCGAGCGCCCCGGCTCCAGCGAGATGCGGCAGCCGAGGTTGCCGGTGATCGACTTCACCATGGCGGCGTAGTCGGCGATGTCCGGCGGCGCCTCGTGCTTGTAGACGATGCCCAGCCCGCCGCCGAGGTCGAGGCGGGTGATGTCGTGCCCGTCCTCGCGCAGGACGTGGAGCAGAGCCGCCACCCGCTCGTAGGCGGCGCGGAAGGGGGCGAGGTCGGTCAGCTGCGACCCGATGTGGACGGCGATGGCCACCGGCTTGATGCCCGGCAGCTTGGCGGCCTGGGCGTAGACCTCCCGCGCGTGGTCGTAGTCGACGCCGAACTTGTTCTCTTTCTTGCCGGTGGCGATCTTGGCGTGGGTCTTGGCGTCCACGTCCGGATTCACGCGGAAGGCGATGGGGGCGGTGACCCCCAGGCTGACCGCCACCTCCGACAGGGCCTCCACCTCCGGGATGGATTCCACGTTGATCTGGTGGATACCGGCCTCAAGCGCGGCGCGCATCTCCTCGCGCGTCTTGCCGACGCCGGAGAAGATGATCTTGCCAGCCGGGATGCCGCCGGCCAGCGCGCGGCGCATCTCGCCGCCCGACACCACGTCGGCGCCGGCGCCCAGCCGCGCGAAGGCGCGGATGACGGCGAGGTTGGAATTGGCCTTCACCGCGTAGCAGACGTCGGCGTCCTGCCCCGCGAAGGCCCCGGCGTAGGCGCTGTAATGCGCCTCCAGCGCCGCGGTGGAATAGCAGTAGAAGGGCGTGCCGACCTCCGCCGCGATGGTGGACAGCGGCACGGATTCGGCGTGCATCACGCCGTTGCGGTAGGCGAAGGCGCTCATGGGAAGCGGGCTCCGGAGGACGGCTGACCGGGCTTGGGGTCGGTCTTCGGGTTCGGGTAGACGCCGGGGAACTTGTCGGCGGCCTTGCCCTGCGGAGGATCGACGAAGCTCGGCTTCTTGCCGCAGCCAGCCAGAGTCAGAGCGACGGCGGCGGTCGCCAGGATCAGCAGCGGGCGCCTCACAGGAAGCGCTCCCGCGCCGCCTTGACGGCCTCGCGCACGCGGACGGGGGAAGCGCCGCCGAAGCTGCGCCGGCTGTCCAGCGACGCCTCGATGCTCAGCGCCGGGAAGACGGACCCGGTGATGCGCGGCTCGATGGCCTGCATCTCCTCCAGCGTCAGGGCGGTCAGCCCGACGCGCTTGTCCTCCGCCGCCTTCACGGCGCGCCCGGTGATGTGGTGCGCCTCGCGGAAGGGGATGTTCAGCTCCCGCACCAGCCAGTCGGCGAGGTCGGTGGCGTTGAGGAAGCCGCGGTCGGTCGCCTCGCGCAGCGCCGGCACGTTCGGCTGCATGTCGCGGACCATGCCTTCCATGGCGGCGATGCACAGGGCCAGCGTGTCGTCGGCCTCGAAGACCGGCTCCTTGTCCTCCTGCATGTCCTTGGAATAGGCCAGCGGCAGGCCCTTCATGGCGACCAGCAGGCTGTTCAGGCTGCCGATGACCCGCCCGGCCTTGGCGCGCACCAGCTCCGCCGCGTCCGGGTTCTTCTTCTGCGGCATGATGGAGGAGCCGGTGGTGAAGGCGTCCGTCAGCTTGATGAAGCGGAACTGGGCCGAGCACCACAGAACGATCTCCTCCGCGAAGCGCGAGAGGTGCATGCCGCAGATGCTGGCGGCGGCCAGATATTCCAGCGCGAAGTCGCGGTCGGACACGGCGTCCAGCGAGTTGGCGGTGGGCCGGTCGAAGCCCAGCGCCTCCGCCGTCATGAAGCGGTCGATGGGGTAGGGCGTGCCGGCCAGCGCGGCGGAGCCCAGCGGGCATTCGTTCAGCCGGGCGCGGGCGTCGCGCAGGCGGCCGCGGTCGCGCCCGAACATCTCCACATAGGCCAGCAGATGGTGGCCGAAGCTGATCGGCTGGGCGGCCTGGAGGTGGGTGAAGCCCGGCATCACCGTGTCGGTGTGCTTCTCCGCCAGATCGATGAGGGCGGCCTGGAGCGCCTTCAGCCCCTGGTCGGCGCGGTCGAGCGCGTCGCGCACCCACAGCTTGAAGTCGGTCGCCACCTGATCGTTGCGCGAGCGCCCGGTGTGCAGGCGCTTGGCCGGCTCGCCGATCAGTTCGGCTAGCCGGGCCTCCACGTTCATGTGGATGTCCTCCAGTTCCACCTTGAAGGTGAAGGCTCCGGAGTCGATCTCTTCCTTGACCCGGTCCAGCCCATCGCGGATGGCATCGGCGTCGGCCTGGGTTATGATGCCCTGGCGCGCCAGCATGGCGGCGTGGGCTTTCGACCCGGCGATGTCCTGGTCGGCCAGCCGCTTGTCGAAGCCGATGGAGGCGTTGATCTTCTCCATGATGGCGGCGGGACCGCGGGCGAAGCGGCCGCCCCACATCTGGCTGGCGGCCGGGGCCGAGCCGTCTTGGGTGGCGCGGTCTTGAGAGTTCGGCTTGGGCTGTTCGGCGCTCATGGCGGACACAATACGGATGGGAGGACGGGAAGCGTGAGTATGCGGACTTTGGCGGCCACCGCAATCTTTTGTGTGACGCTGGGCGGTGCCGGGCTGTGGATGGCGCTGGCCGGGCCGTCGGCCCCGCCGCCGCCCGCCGTGCTGACGCTGGACCAGCCGGCCAACCAGCCCGCGCCCGGAGCGACGGCGGTGGGGCTGGACAAGTTCCGCTACATGGAGCCGCTGAAGGCGGTGCCGGAGCTGCCCTTCCTGGACGGCGAGGGGCGCCGGGTGGACCTGTCGGAGTTCAAGGACCGGCTGGTCCTGCTGAACCTGTGGGCGACCTGGTGCGCCCCTTGCGTGAAGGAGATGCCGGCGCTCGACCGCCTGCAGGCGCAGCTGGGCGGGCCGGGCTTCCAGGTGGTGGCGCTGTCGGTGGACCGCGGCGGCAAGGATCAGGTGCAGCCCTTCTATCAGCGGACCGGGGTGAAGAACCTCGCCCTCTACCTCGACCCGTCGAGCGCCTCCATGCAGACGCTGAAGCTGCGCGGCCTGCCGACCACCCTGCTGGTGGACCAGGAGGGCCGCGAGCTTGGCCGCATCGAGGGCGCGGTGGAGTGGGATTCGCCGGAGGTCATCGCCTTCCTGCGCAAGCACATGGGCCACGGCGGCGGCCCCAACCGCGACAGCCGCGGCGGCGTGGTGCGGACGGGCGGATGAGCGGCCAGCCTTTGCTGTGACCGTGCGTCTCGGTTCGGTCTTTCCCCTCAGCCCACCGGAGCCGGATGAAAATACTGATCGCGATCTTGGCCGTTGGGGCGACGCTTTACGCAATGGTCCTGCTGCTGGCTTATGTCTTCCAGGATCGTTTGATCTTTCCGGCCATTCCGCTCGCCCAGAGGCCGGAGGAGGTCGGCGTGGGCGACATGGCGGTGGTGTCCGTGCGCACCCGCGATGGGCTCGACCTGCTGGGCTGGCACAAGGCGCCGGCTGCGTTGGGGAAGCCGACGCTTCTGCTGTTCCACGGCAATGGCGAGACGGTGGCGTGGAACGGTCATATCGCCCGTGCGCTGATCGATGCGGGGTACGGCGTGTTCATGGCGGAGTACCGCGGCTACGGCGGAAATCCCGGAAAGCCGAGCGAGGCCGGTCTGTATGAGGACGGGCGGGCGGCGATGGATTTCCTGGAGGCTGCGGGCGCGCGGGTGGTCTTGCACGGCTATTCGCTGGGAAGCGGTGTTGCTGTCCAGCTTGCGACGGAACGGCGCGTCGAGGCCGTGATCCTTGCCGCCCCTTACACCAGCATCGCGGACATCGGTGGCCGGCTGCTGCCCATCCTGCCGGTGCGTTCGATGATCCGCCACCCATTCGACAGTTTTTCAAAGATTGGACAAATAAAGGCCCCATTGCTTATCTATCATGGCACCATCGATCGGGTGATTCCTGCGGACCACTCCGAACGCTTGCTTGCAACCGCAAGCGCTCCCAAAAAATTCATTGCCCTTGAAGGTGCCGATCACGTCGGTCTCTGGAATTCCGGCGGCGACCGGGCGGTTCTGACATTCTTGGAAGAATTGTCGTCCTTGACCAGCGCACGCGCAGGCGATTGAGCCGGGGCCACCGAATCGGCGGGTCGCCGGCACCGTGCGGCATCGGGTGGCGCGAGCTTACTGGGACGACCCGGACGTTCCCGGAGAAAGATCTTCCGGTGGCGCCTGGGACTGCGGCGGGGCCGGGCCGCGCGCCAGTTCGGCCATGATGCCCCGCGCCTCCTCGAAATGGCTGTGCAGCATGGGCAGGGCGTCGCGGGCGAAGTCGCCGGTCTCGCCGCCGCGCTCGGCCTGGGCCTCGTACAGCTTGATGGCGCGGGCGTGGGTCTCCTCCTCCGCGGCCATGTAGCGGCGGTCGAAGGCGCCCTCCGGCGTGTCGCGCAGGCTGGACATGTGGGCGCGGGCGGACAGGCTCAACTCGCGCGGGATGGGGATGCCGTGGCGCATCGCCATGCCGGCCAGCCGGTCGGTCTTCAGCCCGTGGTCGTCGGCCATGCGGCGGGCGAAGCGGCGGACCGGCTCCGTCTCCGCCCGGTCCTGGGCCAGCTTGCCCAGCGTCTGCTCGGCCATGCCGTCGGCCAGCGCCTCGGCGATGAAATTGCGCTCCTGCCGGGATAAGGCGGAGGCGTAGGCCGGGGCTGAGCCCGGCGCCTGCGCCAGGACCGGGCCGGAGAGACAGGTCACCAGCATCGCCGTCAGGAAGCCGCGCCGCATCGCCCCTGTCCTTTCCGCTGTTCTCTCAGATCCCCTGCGGGACGAACAGAGCGCAAGCGCAGCGGTTCCGCACAAGCACGAAGCCCGCCCCGGTTTCCCAGGGCGGGCTTCGTTTCAGCATCCGTTCGGAACCGCCGCGTCAGCGGGTCGGGACCGGCGGGTTCTTGGAGTAGTCGTAGAAGCCGCGGCCGACCTTGCGGCCGACCCAGCCGGCTTCGACATACTTCACCAGCAGCGGGCAGGGGCGGTACTTGCTGTCGGCCAGCCCCTCGTAGAGGACCTGCATGACCGCCAGACAGGTGTCCAGGCCGATGAAGTCCGCCAGTTCCAGCGGGCCCATCGGGTGGTTGGCGCCCAGCTTCAGCGCCGTGTCGATGGCCTGGACGCCGCCCACGCCCTCATAGAGGGTGTAGACCGCCTCGTTGATCATCGGCAGCAGGATGCGGTTGACGATGAAGGCCGGGAAGTCCTCAGCCACCGCCGCGGTCTTGCCGATGTTCGCCGTCAGCTCGGCAATCGCGTTGAAGGTCGCCTCGTCCGTCGCGATGCCGCGGATCAGCTCGACGAGCTGCATCACCGGCACCGGGTTCATGAAATGCATGCCCATGAACTTGGACGGACGGTCCGTCGAGGCCGCGAGGCGGGTGATCGAGATCGACGAGGTGTTCGTCGCGATCAGCGCCTCGGGCTTCAGGTTCGGGACCAGCTTCTTGAAGATCTCGCGCTTGAGCGCTTCGTTCTCCGTCGCGGCCTCGACCACGAGATCGGCGTCATGGAACACGGACAGGTCGGACCCGGTGGAGATGCGGGCGATCGCCGCCGTCTTGTCGGCCTCCGTCAGCTTCCCCTTCTGAACCTGACGGTCCATGTTCTTGGAGATGGCGGCCACCGACTTCTGCAGAATCTCCGCGCTGATATCGGAGATGACGACCTCGTACCCCGCCTGCGCGCAGACGTGGGCGATGCCGCTGCCCATCTGGCCGGCACCGATGATGCCAATCTTCTTGATCGTGGACATATGAGCTTTCCCGCTTGTCTTTGGCCCGCTGGTCTTCCGAAGAGGACTGGCCGATTACGCCTTGTCCAGCTCGGCCGTCAGCTCCGGCACCGCCTTGAACAGGTCGGCGACGAGGCCGTAGTCGGCGACCTGGAAGATCGGCGCCTCCTCGTCCTTGTTGATGGCGACGATGACCTTGCTGTCCTTCATGCCGGCGAGGTGCTGGATGGCACCGGAGATGCCGACGGCGATGTACAGCTCGGGCGCCACGATCTTGCCGGTCTGGCCGACCTGATAGTCGTTTGGCACGAAGCCGGCGTCCACCGCCGCGCGGCTGGCGCCGACCGCCGCACCGAGCTTGTCGGCCAGCGCTTCCAGAAGCTTGAAGTTGTCGCCCGACTGCATGCCGCGGCCGCCCGACACCACGATCTTGGCCTGGGTCAGCTCCGGACGCTCCGACTTCGTCAGCTCCTGGCCGACGAACTTGGCCGAACCGGCGTCGCCCGTCCCGGCGATGCTCTCCACCGTCGCCGAGCCGCCCGTGGCGGCGGCCGCCTCGAAGGCGGTGGTGCGCACCGTGACGACCTTGATCGGGTCGGCGGACTTCACCGTGGCGATGGCGTTGCCGGCGTAGATCGGCCGCTCGAAGGTGTCGGCGGAGACCACCCCGGTGATGTCGGAGATCGCCGCGACGTCGAGCAGGGCGGCGACGCGCGGCAGCAGGTTCTTGCCCTCCGACGAGGCGGCGGCCAGCACATGGCCGTAGCCCTTGGCCAGCCCGACGACCAGCGGAGAGATATTCTCCGGCAGCGGGTGGGCGTAGGCCGCGTCGTCGGCCAGCAGCACCTTGGACACGCCGGCCACCTTGGCGGCGGCCTCGGCGACGGCCTGGGCGCCCTGGCCGGCGACCAGAACGTGGATGTCGCCACCAATCTTGGCGGCGGCGCTGACTGCGTTCAGCGTGGCGGCCTTCAGCGCGGCGTTGTCGTGTTCGGCGATGACGAGAATGGACATGTGATCACTTTCCCTATCAGATCGCGCGGGCTTCGTTCTTCAGCTTGTCGACCAGGGCGGCCACGTCGGCGACCTTGACGCCGGCCTTGCGCTTGGCCGGCTCGGCGACCTTGAGCGTGGTCAGGCGCGGCGCCACGTCGACACCCAGCGCGTCGGGAGCCAGCGTCTCGATGGGCTTCTTCTTGGCCTTCATGATGTTGGGCAGCGAGGCGTAGCGCGGCTCGTTGAGGCGCAGGTCCGCGGTGACCACCGCCGGCAGCGTCAACTCCACCGTCTCCAGGCCGCCGTCGATCTCGCGGGTCACGGTGACCGAGCCCTCGCCCGGCACGACCTTGGAGGCGAAGGTGCCCTGCGGCCAGCCCAACAGGGCGGCGAGCATCTGGCCGGTCTGGTTGCAGTCGTCGTCGATCGCCTGCTTGCCGAGGATGACCAGGGTCGGTCCCTCCTTGTCGACCAGCGCCTTGAGCACCTTGGCGACGGCCAGGGGCTGCGTCTCGGCGTCGGTCTGGACCAGGATGCCGCGGTCGGCGCCCATGGCGAGGCCGGTGCGCAGGGTCTCCTGCGCGGCCGTCGGGCCGACGGTGACCACGATGACTTCGGTCGCCTTGCCGGCTTCCTTGAGGCGGACGGCCTCTTCGACGGCGATCTCGTCGAAGGGGTTCATGCTCATCTTCACGTTGGCGGTCTCAACGCCGGAACCGTCCGCCTTGACGCGGATCTTGACGTTGTAATCGACCACCCGCTTGACCGGGACGAGGACCTTCATATCCCACCCTTTTCTTGAATTATGCAGGCGCACCTTCGCCGCTGGCGCCGAATCGGGCAGCTTGTGACAGCGCTGCGACCATAGGAGTTGACGTTTTGGCTGTCAACGCCGCCTACGCCGCAAGCGCGAAGGAGGCGGAATTGCATCAACGGTTTGCGCCCGGCACCCACAGCACGTCGGACGCTCCGTTCGCGTTCAGTTTGCGGCCCAGCACGAACAGGTGGTCGGACAGGCGGTTGGCGTATTTCACCGCCGCCGGGTTGACCGGTTCCACCTCCGCCAGCTCGGTCATCAGCCGCTCGGCGCGGCGCACCACGGTGCGCGCCAGATGCAGATGCGCCGCCGCCGGCGAGCCGCCGGGCAGAATGAAGGAGGTGAGCGGGGCGAGGTCGGCGTTCATCGCGTCGATCTCCGCCTCCAGCCGGTCCACCTGCGACTCCAGGATGCGCAGCGGCGGGTAGGCCGGGTCCTCCGCCTCCGGGGTGCAGAGGTCGGCGCCCAGATCGAACAGGTCGTTCTGGATGCGCGACAGCATGGCGTCGGTCTCCGGCTGGGCCGCGGTGTGCAGGCGGACCAGCCCGATGACGGCGTTCGCCTCGTCCACCGTGCCGTAGGCGGCGACGCGCGGGTCGTGCTTGGGCACGCGGCGCCCGTCGCCGAGCGAGGTCTGGCCGCGGTCCCCGCCGCGGGTGTAGATGCGGGTCAGCTTGACCATGATTCCTGCGGGTATCCTCAATCAGCCGTGGGTCAGGATGGCGAGCAGGAACAGCACCAGCGCCACCCCCTGGAGCGCCACGCGCATCCGCATCGCCCGGTTCGATTTGCGCGAATCGCCCTGTCCGCCGCGCGCCATGAAAAACAGCCCGGAGAACAGCGACGCCACGACGAGTCCGAGCGCCACGATCAGCAGAAACATGACGAGTCCGTTCATGGCGCCATAATACCCCACGGTCCAGGTTACGCCTACACCGGCCAAACCGGTTACACGGGCATTCCGATGCGAGGCGCCTGTTGCGCTGACGCCCGGTCTTCTTACATTGTCGCGGACGACCCGGACGGCGAGAGGAATTCGGTATGCGGCGGCGGAGTTTCCTGAAGGCGGCGGCGGCCACCGGGCTGGCGGCCTCGGCCGGGGCCTTTCTGACCACGCGCCGCGCCGCGGTGGCCCAGCCGTCGGAAGTGCTGGCCGCCTTCCCCGACCAGTTCGTCTGGGGCGCCTCGACCTCCTCCTACCAGATCGAGGGGGCGGTGACCGCGGGCGGGCGCGGCCCCAGCGTGTGGGACACCTTCAGCCATTCCTTCGGCAAGGTGGCGAACGGCGACACCGGCGACGTGGCCTGCGACCATTACAACCGCTACGCCGAGGACGTGGACCTCATGGCGAAGGCGGGGATGAACGCCTACCGATTCTCCGTCGCCTGGCCGCGCGTCCAGCCGACCGGGACCGGAGCCGCCAACGCGGAGGGGCTGGACTTCTACGACCGGCTGACCGACGCGCTGCTGGCCAAGGGCATCGCCCCCTGGCCCTGCCTGTACCATTGGGACCTGCCCCAGGCGCTTCAGGACCGCGGCGGCTGGACCAACCGGGACATCGCCGGCTGGTTCACCGACTACGCCCAGCTCGTCGCCGCGCGACTCGGCGACCGGGCCAAGCATTGGTCCATGCTGAACGAGCCGTCCGTCCACGCCATCTTCGGCCACGGGTTGGGCGGGCACGCGCCGGGGATGACCGGCAAGGACAATTACTTCAAGGCGATCCACCACCAGAATCTCGCCCAGGGCATGGCTCTGAAAGCGCTGCGGGCGGCCGGCGGCGGCAAGGGCTGGCAGCTCGGCACCGTGCTGTCGCTCCAGCCGGTCTGGCCGGTCGGCGGGCTGGACGCCAATTACGCGGCCTCGCTGATGTGGGACGCGGTGTGGAACCGCGCCTGCCTCGACCCGCTGCTGCGCGGGGAGTATCCGGAGCTTCTGCGCGACGGCTTCGCCCCGCTGGTCAAGGCCGGCGACCTGGAGGCGATCCGCCAGCCCATCGACTTCCTGGGCATCAACTACTACAGCCGGATGCACCAGCAGCCGGACCCGGCGGGCCTGTTCGGCACCGGCTACGGCTCCCCGCCGGAGGGCACGCCGACGACCGGGATGGGCTGGCCGGTGGAGCCCGACGGCATCGCGGAGATCCTGATCGAGCTGAAGCAGGAGTACGGCAACCCGCCGGTCTATGTGATGGAGAACGGCGCCGCCTATCCCGAGCAGACCGGGCCGAAGGGCTTCGTCCAGGACAACGACCGCATCAGCTACCTGCGCCGCCACATGCTGGCCGGTCATCAGGCGCTGGAGGAGGGGGTCGACCTGCGCGGCTGGTTCGTCTGGAGCCTGCTGGACAATTTCGAGTGGGCCGAGGGCTACCAGCGCCGTTTCGGCCTGATCGAGGTGGACCGCCAGACCCTGGAGCGCCGTCCCAAGGCCAGCTACCGCTGGTACGCCGACGTGATCCGCAAGAAGGGCGTTCCGACTTCGGCGTAAGCGGCCGGTGCAAGGTATGGGACCGCGATCATGGCGCCTGTTTCCGCCGCCCAGCCGACGCGCTTCGCCATCCAGAAGGCGCGCGGCAAGGGCTGGAAGACATTGGAGGTCGGAGAGGATCTCGACCACGCCCGCGCCCGCTTCAACCTGATGGTGCGGGTGAACCCGCGCGCCTATTTCCGCCTGATCCAGCTCGACCACAACGCCGGCGCCGGCGGCGACGGGATGGAGTTCAACTGGAAGCTCATCGAACTGCACGACCCCAACCAGGGGGGAGCGGCCGGGACGGGGCGCCCGCCCGCTCCGGCGAGGCCGGCGCCCCGCGCCGCCGCCAGGGGAGCGGCCATGGGCGCGGCCGGGGCGCCGCGGCGGCGGGAGAAGGTGCCGCTGCCGCTCCGCTTCTACGCCGCGGTGGTGCTGGCCGGGGTGCTGATCGGCGGCCTGCTCTATCTGCGCTACGGCCTGCCGGGGCCGTGAGGCCGGCTCAATCGTCGGCCATGTAGCCCTTGCGGCGCATGCACAGGGCGAAGATTTCCTTGCGGTAGCGGAATTGCGGCGTTTCCGGCAGCGGGCGGTAGGGATAGCCGCGCAGCCGCATGGTGTTGTCCACCTGCTCGGTGCACTCGTCGTAGGCGGCGGTCGCCGTGGTTTCCGTGGCCGTCCATTCCCGGTAGGCCGGGGTGCTGCCGCAGGCCGCCAGCATCAGCGTTCCGCCCGCCAGGATCGCGTGTCTCAGAGTCGCCATGCCATGGCCTCCCACAAAACGCCTCGACCGATCTATACCACGTTTTTGCGCGCGCATCGGTCAACGGATGGGGAATCCGCCGGTCCTTCCGGGGGCGGCGAGGGGAGGGGGGACCTGATGCCGCCGCAACGCAGGCGCACAAAAATCGCGCCCGGAAATCCGCCGCAATCTGGTAACACGGTCGCTCATCCACGATAGTGGATAGGCGATGGTCGGTTGGCGTCTCGGACGGAGGATGGTCATGACGGGTGGTTCGCACCGCGCGCGCCGCGCGGTCGCGTTGGCTGTGGTGGGGCCGGTTCTGGCGGCTGGGCTGCTGGCGGGCGCTCCGGCTCGGGCGCAATCGACGGCGGACATCCAATGGGCCCAGACCATCCTGAAGGACAAGGGCTACAACATCGGCGGGCGGGCCAACGGCCAGATGCACGCCGAGACGAAGGCGGCGCTCGGCAAGTACCAGGCCGCCCACGGACTGCCGGTGACCAACCAGCTCGACAAGGCGACCATCGCCAAGATGATGGGCGAACGGGAGGGCAAGGCTCCCGCGACGGTCGGGAACCTCGCCCAGCAGAAGGTCGGCGGCGGCGGCCCCGGTCAGGCACCGCGCGAGCCGCAGCGCGAGGTGGTGCCCCGCGCCGCTCCCACCCAGCGGATCGACAGCGGGACGGGCAGCGTCGGCGGCGGCGCGCAGTTCAGCGCCGGCCCGCCCGTGACCAGCGGCGCTCCTTCGTCGGGCGGCCCCTCCAGCGCCCCCGCTTCGGCGGCCCCCGGCGTTTCCGCCACGGCGTCCTCGCAGGGACACGGGCAGGGACCGGTGCCGCAGGCCGCGCCGCGGGCCAGCGTCACCGCGACCACCCCGTCCGGGCAGCCGGTTCCGGTGGTCGAACCGGCGGCGGACAGCGGGTCGATGCTGCCCGGCTGGGCGGCCAACGGCGCCCGCTACGGGGTGATGGGCGTGATCGGGGCGACGGTGCTGGGCATCGGCTTCGCGTGGTGGCGCAGCGGGCGGGCCAACGCCGCGCGGCCGTCGCCGCGCGACGACGGTCCGCGCGAGCAGCGCCGCGAGCCGAGCTTCGGCAGCGGCCGCCGCCGGGAGGAGCTGACCACCGGCGCCCTGCCGCCGCTGAGCAGCGGCGGGCGCGGACGGCGGTAGGCGGCCGCCTCAGGCCATTTGCGACATCGGGCACATGGCGTTGCCGCAGCCGGACGGGTTGCAGGCGGGCATCGGCGCGGGTGACGGCTTCGACGCGCCGACGCGCGGCGCCATGATCGCCTTCGACACCTCGGTCCCGCCGCAGGACGGGCAGGGCAGGCCGTCGGCCTTGCGGGTGTCGTAATCGGCCATATTCCTGAACCATTGTTCGAATTCATGGCCGCAGGCGCAGCGCAGAGCGTACAGGATCATCAGCGGTCTTCCTTGGATCGTCCTTGGGCGGGGCGGTTGCCGGACAGAAGGACGGATTCCGGAAAAACGGCGCGATGATCTGCATCAAAGCCGGTGCCGCGGAGCTTCAGCGGTGGGTCGTCACCCCCACCTGCCGGCACATGGACAGCATGGCGCAGGTCGAGCAGCGCGGGCGGTCGCCGGTGCAGATCCATTTGCCGAAGGGCACCAGCCGCTCGTTGATCTCCACCCAGTAGTGGCGGGGCAGAAGCTCCATCAGCGCGACCATGGTGCGCTCCGGCGTCGGGGCGGCGACGAAGCCCCAGCGGTTGACGATGCGGTGCACATGCACGTCCACCGCCACCGCCGGAATGCCGAATCCGACCGCCAGCGTCAGCGCCGCGATCTTCGGACCGACTCCATGGAAGGCCATCAGGAGGTCCGGCGTGTCGGGGACCACCCCGCCATGCTCCGTGATGATGCGGCGGGACAGCGCTCGGATGTCGCGGGCCTTCGGCTCCGGAAAGGTCGCGCCGTCGAGCAGGCGGGTCAGCTCCTCCGGCGTCAGGGCGACCATCTGTTGCGGCGTGCGCGCCACCGCGAACAGCCGCTCGCACACCAGGATGGTCGTCTCGTCGCGCGTCCGCGCCGAGATCAGGCTGCCGACCAGCTGCTCGAAGGGGCTGCCGTAGCCGCGGTCGCGCAGCGCGAACATGGCGGCCTTCGGGCGTCCGGCCACGGCCCGGCGCAGGCGCCGGAACGCCTCGTCGATGTCGAAGGGGTCCTTGTCGGCGAGGGGGGGCGCGGAGCGCAGGGGCATGATCGGTCGCTGGCGTGATGAAGGGAGCCACACCGAAACAGCGGGCGGGGCGGGGTTGCTCCCCATTTCCTTTGCGAAGCGGCCCGGTTTCAACGCATTAGCGTATTTTAATGTAGAAGGGTCCGGGGCATGGTCACGACGGCGTTCGGCCGGTTCGCCATGAACCCGGCCCGCTGGCCGGCTGCTCCTATCCGGCGCTGGAGAACAGCGGGCGGCGCAGGCGCCCGGCGGCGATCTCGGCGCGCAGCGCGTCGGCGTCCATGGCCTGGATGCGCTCCAGCTCCGCCTTGTTGGCGTCGATGAAGGGATTCCGGTCGGTGGAGTTCTCGGGCCGCGCGTGCTCCAGATGGTAGAGCGGCCCGGGAACCCGCTCGACCCGCAGGCCGAGACGGCGCAGCCGTTCGACGATCTCGTCGTCCTCGTACCCCCAGGAGACGAAGCGCTCGTTGTAGCCCCCGGCGGCCAGCAGCGCCGCCCGGTCGAAGAAGGCGCCGCCGCCCGGCGAGTTGCGGTGCATCAGCGGGAAGCGCGGGCAGACCGCGTTCAGCGGAGCCGCCGACAACGTGTGGCCGAAGCGATGGACCTCCCGCCCGAGAATCCAGAAGAACAGCCCGTTGTAGGGAAAGGCCATGGCCGCCCCGCCGCGCACCGCGTCGCGGGCCAAGGCATATTGCACGGGATCGACCACGACGTCGGTGTCGTGCAGGGCGACGATGGGGGTGTCCGCCGCCTCGACCATGCGGTTGAGCAGGTGGGCCTTGTGGGTGAAGGGCGTGTCGTTGCCGGTCAGCTGCAGGTGCCGGCAGCGGGCGGCCAGCTCCGGTCCCAGCGCGTCGGCGACGTCGCTCGGTCCCGCCTTGTCCTCGCCGATCAGGACCGTGGTGTTGGCGTGCTTGAGGATGAAGGAGGCGATCCAGCGTAGGTTGCGTTTGCGGTCGGCGCTGTCGGCGCGGAAGGGGACCAGGACGGTGACGTCGCGCAGGTCCAGCCGCCCGCCCGGCCCGGCCCTGTCGAGGATCGCCCGGCGGGCGCGGTAGGCCGCGGCCTGCGCCGCCAGCCGCTCCCGCGATCCCTCGTCCCGCGGGTCGATGGCGAGCGCCATCTCGTAGAAGGACACGGCGGCGCCGGGGCGGCCGAGATCGGCCTCGATGTCGCCCTTCTGCCGCCAGCCGGGGACGAAATGCGGGTGGCGGTTCAGCAGCGCGTCCAGCACGTCCAGCGCCTCGCCGATGCGGCCGATGGCCTGCAGGGCCTCGCTCAGGTGGTATTCGGCGTCGGGAAAGTCGGGGCGCAGCGCCAGGGCCCGGCGGTAGGCGGCGATCGCCTCCTCGGTCCGCAGGGCGACATGGAGCAGGGCACCCAGGTTGAAGTGCGCGTCGGCGTCCCCGCCGTCCCGTTCCACCGAACGGGCGATCATCGCCATGCCGCGCTCGCGGTCGCCGTCGAGCGCGGCGAGCAGGCCCAGCCGGTGCAGGGCCTCCGGGTTGTCGGGATCGGCGTCCAGGATCCGCCCGTACAGGTCCCCCGCCTCCGCCGCGCGTCCGGCCTTCAGATGGTCGAGCGCGATGCCCAGCGCCTCCTCGATGGTCGCCATTCGGTGGGGTCCGTCTCGTCCGTGTGTCGCCTTCCGGTGGATTCCACTTTGACACAAAGGCAATTGCGGGGAAATCATCCGCTCCGGGACCATGCCTCAGGGAAACACCCGATAATGAACGATCATCGCATCAGCAAGAATGGGTCCATGGGAGGACTCACCCGCCGTCAGTTCGGCACCGCCGCGGCCTCGGTCGCCCTCTCGGCCGGCGCGCTCGCCGCCTTCGGCCGGGCGCCGGCCTTCGCGCAGGGCGCCGCGCTGAAGGTGGGTGTTCTGCTGCCCCGCTCCGGCCTGCTCGCCCAGGCAGGCCAGGCCTGCCAGCGCGGCGCCGAGATCGCGCCGGCCATCCTCGGCGAACTCGGCTACAAGGTCGAGATCCTCTCCGCCGACACCGAATCGAACGTCGACGTCGCCCGCTCGCGCGCCGAGAAGCTGATCAACGACGGCGCCAACGTCATCGTCGGCGCCTTCGACAGCGGCCAGACCGCCGCCGCGGCGCAGGTCTGCGAGCAGCGCGGCGTCCCGCTGGTGATGAACATCGCCGCCGCCGACCGCCTGACCGAGCAGGGCTACAAGACCGTCTTCCGCAACTTCCCGACCTCCACCATGCTCGTCACCAACGGGCTGGCGCTGATGAAGGACCTGTTCGCGGTCAGCGGCGTCACCCCGAAGACGGCGGTGTTCCTGCACGCCAACGACACCTTCGGCATGGCGAACAAGCAGGCGATGGACGCCCTGTTCCCGAAGCTGGACATGCCCTTCGGCATCGTCGACAGCATCTCCTACGACCCCAAGGCCCAGGATCTCGCGGTCGAGGTGGCCAAGGCCAAGGCGACGGGCGCCGAACTCGCCATCGTCACCACCCGCGCCAACGACGCCATCATGCTGGTGCGCGAGATGGTCAAGCAGCGGTGGGAGCCCAAGGGCATCGTCTCCCCCGGCTCGCCCGGCCTGTATGACGAGCAGTTCTACAAGGTGCTGGGCAAGTACGCCGACTACGCCATCACCAACCTGCCCTGGTACGACCCCAAGGCGGAGCTGACCAAGCGCGTCGAGGCGGCTTTCAAGAAGCAGTATCCCAACGACCGCTTCGAGGGCTACGCCTTCAACGTCGCCTTCACGCTGGAAGCCATCCTGGTCGCCGCCGACGCCTTCAAGCGCGCCGGAACCGCGGAGCCGGCCACCCTGCTGGAGGCGCTGCGCCAGACCAACCTGAAGGACAAGATGATGGTCGGCCCGGCCATCACCTTCGACGAGAAGGGGCAGAACACCCAGCTCGTCTCGGCCTGCCTGCAGAACCGCAACCTGCGCCCGACGGTCGTCCTGCCCAAGGACTCGGCGGAGATGGACCCGGTGTTCCCGATGCCGGGCTGGGGCAAGCGCGCCTGATCGGGAGTGTGCGGGACGGGAGGGGACGCGGTCACAAGGAGCCGCGTCCCCTCCCTTTTCCTTTACGCCGTCTGGGCTTCGAGCGCGTAGGCGAGCAGCTTTTCCACCGACGCGCGGCGGTCGCCGGCCGCGGCGAAGCGGGCGCGGGCCTCGGCCGACTGCCGGTCGCGGAAGGCCGGATCGCTCGCCAACGCGGCGGCGCGGTCCAGGAAGGCCGCGTCGTCGGCCACGGTGAAGGCCGGACCGGCCACGGTCGCCACGTCGCCCGCCGCGACGGTCACCACCGGAACCCCGTCGGCCAGCGCGAAGGCCGCGCTGCCGCCGCCGCCCTGGCGGCGGGGGTTCAGGTAGGCGGTGGCGAGGCGGTGCAGCGCCCGCACATCATCGACATCGCCCAGCGTGTGGATGCGCCCGGCGTTGCGCAGGGCGGCGAGCCGCTGCGGCAGCGACTCCACGCCGCCGGCGACGGCGATCCGGGCCTCCGGCAGGCGGTCGAGCAGCGAATCGGCCAGCGCCAGGAAGTCCGGCCCGGCCTCCTGGTCCAGGCGGTTGCCGACCACGAGGAACAGCGGTCCCCCGTCCGGCCCGGCGTCGGGAATGCCGAAATCGGCGCGGCGGCGCTCCGGCCCCGTGGGCGGCAGGGTCCAGCCGAAGGAGAAGGGCCGGAAACGCTCCGCCATGTCCGCCGGCCAGCCCTGGGTGGTGTCGGCCTCGCCATAGCCCAGCACCAGCCGGGCCATCGACAGCGGCAGGCCGGAGGAGGTCGGCACGCAGATCACCGGGCGGGCGCCGGAGAACAGGTCGGCCACCACGTTGGACCCGCCGAAGGCGACGATGACGTCGGGGTCGAAGCCGTCCAGGTAATCGACGATGGCGTTCACCTTCTCCTCGTCGAAGCGCTTCTGCGGGAAGGACATCATACGGACCCGGGCGCCGAAGGCGGCGATGACCTGCTCCCCGTCATACTCCTCGGTGATGTTGTAGGAGTATTCGGGGACGAAACCGTTCTCGCCGGTGATCGCCATGGCGTTCGGATTGAGGATGACCACCTCGCGCCCGAACTCGTCCTGCAGGCGGCGGGCGAAGTCGAAGGCGTCCGCCGTGGGCTGGTGGCCGGCGCCGAGCATCTGGTTGGTGATCAGGGCGACCCGCTTGACCTCGCCCCGCGGCGTGGCCCGCTTCATGCGGCGGCGCAGGTGGTAGCGCAGCGCCGTCTCGTCCACCATCAGGCGGTAATAGTCGGTGAGAGTCCCGGATTGGAACGCGCCGGTGTCGCCGTGCCGCGCCGCCCCCTGGAAGAGCTGCATCGCCATGCCCCAGAAGGCGTAATGGATCGACGGCACGGTGAAGCGCATCGGGTCTTCCAGCACGGCGTTCGTCAGCGCCTCGTAATGGGCGACGTCGCCGTCGAGCAGGAACAGCAGCGAATGGCGCCGCATCACGTCGCCCATGGCGTATCCCGCATCGACCTCGCTGGCCGCGGCGCGGCGGGTCTCGTCGTCGTAGCGGCGGATCAGCCCGGCCAGCGCGCTGACGTTGCCCCAGCCTTCGCCCTCGTTGGTCAGCAGGGTCAGGGCGCGGGCGAAGCTCAGCGCCGCGTCGTGGGCCTGGCCGGTGGCGTGCAGGGCGTGCCCCAGGTTGGCGTGCAGCAGGGGCGAGGTCGGGTCACCGGCCACCGCCCGTCCGATCAGGTCCACGGCCTCCGCCGGCCGCCCGCTCTGCAGCCCGATGACGCCAAGCAGATGGAGCGCGTCCGGATGGCCGGGCGACGCCGCCAGCACCTCCCGGTACAGGCTTTCCGCCTCCGTGGTGCGGCCGGCGCGGTGGTGTTCGGTCGCAACGGCCAGCGTCTGTTCGATGGTGTCCATGGTCGGCGTTCCTGCTGCTTGGTCCCTGACGGCATGTTTACGCGCTTTTAGGGCGGATGCGCTGAACTTTTCCCATGCAGCGCACCGCGACATTCTTGTGGCATCTCGTTCCGACCGCAACCCTGGCGATTGCGCTCGCGCTCGTTTCGCCCGACGGCCTCCGCGCGCAGGACACGGCCACCACCACCGGAGCCGCCACCGGGGTCGCCACCGAGTCCATGCCGCCGCCGCGAATCGTCATCAGCCTGACGGAGCGCCGGCTTCACCTGCTGGAGGAGGGCCGTCCGCCGCGCTCCTTCCCGGTCGCCATCGGGCGGCCCGGCGTGGCGATTCCGCTGGGGGACAGCCGGGTCCTGCGCAAGCGGCGCAACCCGACCTGGCACCCGACCGCCAACCAGCGCCGGGAAAACCCGGCATTGCCGGTGTCGGTGCCGCCGGGGCCGGCGAATCCGCTGGGCAAGTTCGCGCTCGACCTCGGCTGGACGGCCATCGCCATCCATGGCACCAACGAGCCGGACTCGGTGGGCCGCCGGGCCAGCGGCGGCTGCTTCCGCATGCTGCCCGCCGACATCGCCGCCCTGTTCGAGGCGGTTCCGGTCGGGACGCCCGTCCGAGTCGTCTCCGGCCCGGCCGCCGTTCCGCCGGCGCAACCCGCCATTGCGGTTGCCGCCACGGTTGCTGCCGCGGCGGTGCCGCCCGCCAAGGCCGTGCCGCCGCCGCTTCCCATCCTGCCCGATCCGCGCTGCGCGACAGCTAGCGCACCGCTGCGCCGGATGATCTGCACGGAGCCGGACCTGGCGGCGCTGGACGGGCGGGCCCGCGGGCTGCACCAGCGTCATCTCGCCGCCCTGCCGGCGGAGCGCCGCGACGCCGCGGCCTACGCGTTGCTTCAGGAGGAACGCCGCTTCGACGACCGCATCACCGCCCGCTGCTGGGTCCGCCGCGGCATGGAGGAGGATCCGGCGGTCGCCGCCGCCGCGCGGGCCTGCCTGGGCGACGCCCTGACCGCGCGGCTGGAGGAGGCGAAGCGCCGCTGATCGCCGCCCGATCCGCACAGGAAACTTGCCACGACTACGAAGGACTGCTACGCCGCTCAGGCTTGGCCATCCGGGGCTCCGTTGGCCGTTCCGGGGCTCCGCCAAGGGCTGATCGCGCATGCCGTTTGACTATTACCTGAACATCGCCGCGTCGGGCCTGCTGACCGGACTGGTCTACGGGCTGGCGGCGCTCGGCCTGTCGGTCATCTTCGGCGTCGTGCGCGTGGTCAACTTCGCGCACGGCGAGATGATGGTCGCCGGCATGTACGGCGCCGTGCTGCTGGCGAGCCTGCTCGGGCTCGACCCGATCCTGGCGGCGCCCGTCGTCGCGGCGGTGCTGTTCGCCTTCGGCTGGGTGCTGCAGCGCGGGCTGGTCAACCGCTTCGTGGAGCGGCCCGAGCACATGCAGTTCATCCTGCTGCTGGGCATCGCGACGATCATCCTGAACGCCATGCTGATGCTGTTCGGGCCGGATTCGCGCAACGTCATGGTGCCCTACAGCTTCGACACGGTGGAGATCGGGCCGCTGCTGCTCGACGCGGTGCGGCTGCGCGCCGGGGCCGGGGCGATCGTGGTGACGGTGGCGCTGTTCGCCTTCTTCCGCTTCAGCCGCACCGGCAAGGCCATCCGCGCCTGCGCCGACAACCCGCTGGGCGCCCGCGTCGTCGGGCTGAACATCGACGGGCTCTACGCGCTGACCTTCGGCATCGGCGCCGGGGTGGTGGGGATCGCCGGCGCGCTGATGACGCTGCTGGTCGACTCCCGTCCCCAACTGGCGCCGGAATACACGCTGCTGAGCTTCATCATCGTCATCGTCGGCGGGCTGGGCAGTCTGCCGGGCGCCTTGCTGGGCGGCATGCTGATCGGCTTTTCGGAGGCGATGGCCGGCTTCCTGCTGGACCCCTCGCTCAAATCCCTCTTCAGCTATGGTGTGCTGATCGTGGTGTTGCTGCTGCGCCCGCAGGGCCTGCTGGGGAAACGGTCGTGACGGGGCGCGGGATCGTCCTTCTGGCGCTGTGCGGCGCGCTGCTGCTCGCCGCGCCGATGTTCGCCGACCGTTACGTTTTGTCGGTGCTGACCACCGTGCTGTGGTTCGCCTATGTCGGGCAGGCGTGGAACGTGATGATGGGCTTCTCCGGCCTGCTGTCGCTGGGCCATGCGCTCTATGTCGGGTTGGGGGCCTACGCCAGCGCGGCGCTGTTCGTGCATTTCGGGATCGGCCCCTGGGCGGGGATGTGGGTGGCGATGCTGGCGGCGACGGCGGCGGGCTGCTTCATCGGCTTCCTGGGCTTCCGCTTCGGGGTGCGCGGCGTGCATTTCGCGCTGCTGACCATCGCCTTCGCCGAGGTGGCGCGCATCGGCTTCGACCATCTGCTCTGGTTCGGCGGCTCGGGCGGCTTCTTCATCCCGGTGGCGGGCGACGCCGGCAACGACCTGCTGAACCTGCGCGGCTCGCCGGAGCTGTTCTACTACGTGATTCTGGCGCTGGTGCTGGCCGCGCTGGCCCTGTCGCGGGTGCTGTTGCACAGCCGCCTCGGCTACCAGTGGCTGGCCGTTCGCGAGGAGCCGGAGGCGGCGGAGGCGGTGGGCGTCGACCTGTTCCGCGCGCGCATCGCCGCGGTCGCCGTGTCCTCCGCCCTGACGGCGCTGGGCGGGGTGTTCCAGGCCTTCTACTTCAACAACCTGTTCCCCGAGCAGGTCTTCTCCATGGGCCGCTCCATCGAGATCATCCTGCCGGCCATCGTCGGCGGCATCGGCACGCTGATCGGGCCGATCCTCGGCGCCTTCATCCTGACCCCGCTGGGCGAGCTGCTGACCTTCCTGATCGAGGTGACCGGCTTCGACCTGCCGGGCCTGAAGCAGCTGTTCTACGGGGTGGCTCTGGTGGTGATCGTCGTCTACCGCCCGGACGGGGTGTGGCCGTGGCTGGCCGCCCGGCTGGGCCTCGTCCGCCGTCCCGGGGAGGACGCGTGATGGCGGCGCTTCTGGAGGTCGAGGGCCTGTCCAAGCGCTTCCGCGGGCTGAAGGCCGTCTCCAACGTCAGCTTCGCCGTGCCGGAGGGGCGGATCGTCGCGCTGATCGGCCCGAACGGCGCCGGCAAGACGACCACCTTCAATCTGATCGCCGGGGTCTTCCCGCCCGACGAGGGGCGGGTGCATCTGAAGGGCGCGGCGATCACCGGGTTGAAGCCCAACCGCATCTGCTCCGCCGGCATCGGCCGGACGTTCCAGATCGTCAAGCCGTTCGGGCAGCTGTCGGTCGAGGAGAACGTGGTCGTCGGCGCGCTGGCCCGCGAACGGTCGGTGGCCGCGGCGCGCGACCACGCTCGGAAAGTCCTGGACCGCCTGGGGCTGGCCGATCAGGCCAACCGCCCGGCGCGCAGCCTGACCCTGCCGGACCGCAAGCGGCTGGAGGTCGCCCGCGCGCTCGCCACCCGCCCGATCCTGCTGCTGCTCGACGAGGTGCTGGCCGGCCTGCGCCCGACCGAGGTCGACCGCATGGTCGAGGTGCTGCGCGACCTGAACCGGCGCGAGGGCATGACGATCCTGATGATCGAGCATGTGATGCGCGCGGTGATGGCCCTGTCCGACCAGGTGGTCGTGCTGGACCATGGCGAGAAGATCGCCGACGGCCTGCCGGCGGAGGTCGTGGCGAACCCCAAGGTGATCGAATCCTACCTGGGCGCCGAGGATATCTGACCGGCCGTCCCCAACGGACGCGCCCGGCGCTGGAAACACTCCTTTAATGTTTGTTGGCCCATCATTCGTTCCCAGATAAGGGCAACGACCGACACAGCAACGTCCGGTCGAGAAAAGAAGCGTCCGACAATGGGTGCTGCACGGGAGGAACGAATGAAGGCACTCGGCAATCTGCGGATTGGCCAAAGGCTGTCCATCGGCTTCGCGGCGGTGATCGCGGTGCTGGTGGTGACGGTCGGCACCGGCCTGCTGCTGACCGACAACGGGAAGACGCTCAGCCGTCTGGTGGCCGATGTCCGCATGCCGACGGCGCTGGCCGGGCAGGGCATCGTCGCGGCGGTCACCGCGACCAACGCCGCCATGCAGGGCTATCTGCTGACCAACCGCGAGGATCTGAAGCAGGAGCGCAACGTCGCCTGGGACCGCATCGACGCCCTGCGCCAGGAGATGGACGGCCTGTCCGCCCGCTGGTCCGACCCGCAGGTCCAGGCCACCTGGGACGCGGTGAAGCCGCTGCTCGACCATCTGCGCCGCGACCAGGACATGGCCGAATCGCTGGGCACCATCGGCGACCAGATGGGGGCGCTGAACTCCCTGAACGACGACGCGATCCCGCGCGCCAACCAGGTGATGAGCCTGCTGGTCGGCGACGCCCGCTCCAACGACGCCAGCGGCCTGATCCCGCGCCAGCGCGCCCTGCTGCAGGCCGACACGGCGGGGATGATCGAGGGCGCCGACCGTCTGGTGATGGTGCAGGCGGTTCTGCTGACCCTGGGGCTGCTGATCGCGGCGGCGGCGGTCCTGCTGACCTCGCGTTCCATCGTGCGGCCGCTCGGCGCCATGACGGAGGCGATGCGGCGGCTGGCCGACGGCGACTCCGCGACCCCTGTGCCGGCCACCGGGCGGGGTGACGAGATCGGGCAGATGGCCAAGGCCGTGCTGGTCTTCAAGGACAACATGATCGCCGCGCGGCAGGCCGCCGAGCGCGAGCACGCGGAACAGGACGTCCGCGCCCGCCGCGCCCGCGCCATCGAGGAACTGACCGGCCGCTTCGACCGCGAGGCGGCGGCCGTGCTCGGCTCGGTCTCCGCCGCCGCGGTGCAGATGAAGGCGACGGCCAGCCAGCTCGCCGCGACGGCGGAGCAGACCTCCCGCCAGTCGGTGACCGTGGCCGGCGCGTCGGAGCAGGCCAGCGCCAACGTGCAGACCGTCGCCACCGCGACGGAGGAGCTGGCCGCTTCGGTCCAGGAGATCGGCCGGCAGGTCGCCAGCAGCACCGCCATCGCCGACGAGGCGGTGCACAAGGCCGAGCGCGCCGATCAGGCGATGCGCAGCCTCGCCAGCGCCTCGGCGGAGATCGTCGCGGTGATCGACCTGATCACCCAGGTGGCCTCCCAGACCCGGCTGCTGGCGCTGAACGCCACCATCGAGGCGGCGCGGGCCGGCGAGATGGGCAAGGGCTTCGCCGTCGTGGCGGCGGAGGTGAAGGCGCTGGCCGACCAGACCACCCGCGCCACCGACGAGATCGCCGCGAAGATCGTCTCCGTCCGCAGCGAGACCGAGGGGGCGGTGGCCTCGATCGGCGACGTGATGGGCACCATCGGGCGAATCAGCGAGGTCGCCTCGACCATCGCCGCGGCGGTGGAGCAGCAGCAGGCGGCGACGCGGGAGATCGCCCGCAACATCCAGCAGGCCGCCGTCGGCACGCACGACGTGACGTCCAACATCGCCGACGTGAACCGGGCGGCCAGCGAGACCGGCAGCGCCGCCCGCAACGTGCTGGAGGCCGCGGGATCGCTGTCCGACCAGGCGGACGGGCTGCGCAGCAAGGTGGAGGTGTTCCTGACCGCGGTGCGCACGGCCTGACGCGGCGGGGGGTGCCTTGCGGAGCAAAAGTTCGGCGCGCCGGGCCTGTTGCCAGATCAGCACTTGACCCGGACGCCCGAGCCCGTCAGCTTCTCGCCGGGCTTCCCCGTGACGCATGCACATGAACCGACTGCAACGCTATCTCTTCCGCAATCTTCTGATCGCCCTTCTCTATTCCACGGCCGGCCTGACCCTGACGATCTGGCTGAGCCAGTCCTTGCGGCTGATCGAGATGGTGGTGGAAGCCGGGGCTCCGATGCGGGTGTTCCTGTGGCTGCTCGTCCTTACGGTGCCGACCTTCCTCGGCATCGTGCTGCCGCTGGCGCTGGTCGGGGCGGTGCTGTTCACCTACAACCGGCTGGCGACCGACAGCGAGCTGGTGGTGATGCGCGCCGCCGGCGTCGGCCCCTTCGCGCTGGCCGCTCCGGCGATGCTGCTGGCCTTCGGCGTCACGGTGGTCGTCTATGTGCTGAACCTCTGGCTGACGCCCGCCGCCCACCAGGAGCTGGTGCGCATGGAATACGCCGTGCGCAGCGACTACTCGCAGCTGTTCCTGCGCGAGGGCGTGTTCAACGAGGTGGGCGACCGCTTCAGCGTCTTCGTGCGCGAGCGCGACAGCGACGCCAACCTGCACAACGTGATCATCCATGACGGGCGCGTTCCGGAAAAGCCGGTGACCATCATGGGCGAGCGGGCGGTGATGCTGACCGGGTCGGAGGGTGCGCGCTTCGTCGTCTACAACGGCAACCGGCAGGAGCTGGACCGCAAGACCAACCGGCTGTCCCAGCTTTTCTTCGAACGCTACGCGGTCGACCTGAAGGTGCTGAGCAGCGCCAGCGCCGAGCGCTACCCCGACGCCCGCGAGCGCTCCACCGACGAGCTTCTGCACCCGTCCCCCCAGTTGGCGAGCGATCCGAAGATGGTGCGGGACCTGCTGGCCGAGCTGCACCACCGCCTGTCCTCGCCTCTTCTGGCGCTGGCCTACACCATGGTGGCGCTGGCCTGCCTGCTGTCGGGCGAGTTCAACCGGCGCGGCCAGTCGGTGCGCGTGACCACCGCGGTGCTGGTGGTGATGGCCATCCAGTCCGCCGTCCTCGGCCTGTCCAGCCTCGCCGCCAAGGTGACCGTGCTGGTGCCGCTGATGTATGTGCTGCCGGTGGCGGCGCTGGTGCCGGCGGCCTGGATTCTGTCGCGCAACCTGCGGCGGCGCGTGCCGCCCGGCGGCGAAGCGGCGGCGGGCTGAGGGGGCGGGCCGGGTCTTGCGCATCCTGTTCATCACGTCCAACCGTCTCGGCGACGCGGTCCTGTCCACCGGGCTGCTGGCCCATCTGACGGAACGGCATCCGGACGCCGCGCTGACCATCGCCTGCGGGCCGCTGCCGGCGCCGCTGTTCCGCTCCGTGCCGGGGCTGGAGCGGCTGATTCCCATGCCGAAGCGGGCCTGGGCGCGGCATTGGGTCGACCTGTGGCGGGCCTGCGTCGGCACGCGGTGGGATTTGGTGGTGGATCTGCGCAACTCCGCGGTCGGCCGTCTCGTCCTGGCGAAGCGCCGTTTCTTCCACGCCCGTGCCCCCCATCTCCACAAGGTGGAGGAGATCGGGCGGGTGCTGGGCCTGTCGCCGCCCCCGCCCCCCCGTCTGTGGATCGACGCGGCGGCCGAGGCGGAGGCCGACCGGCTGCTGCCCGGCGGGGCGGAGCCGTTCCTGGCCATCGGCCCGACCGCGAACTGGACCGGCAAGGAATGGCCGGCGGACCGCTTCGCCGCGCTTGCGGCGCGGCTGACCGGCCCGGGCGGCCGGCTGTCCGGCCGGCGCGTCGCCGTCCTCGCCGCCGGACCGGAGCGCGAGCGCGCCCGGCCGGTTCTGGAGGCGCTGGGCGAACGGGCCATCGACCTGACCGGGCGGACCGACCCGATGGCCGCGGCGGCCTGCGTGCGCCGGGCGGCGCTCTATGTCGGCAACGATTCCGGGCTGATGCACATCGCCGCCGCCGCCGGCACGCCGACCGTGGGGCTGTTCGGTCCGGGCTTCCCGGAGACCTACGGTCCCTGGGGCGTGGCGGCGCGCACCGTGATCAGCCGGGTTCCGCGGTCCGAACTGCTGGCCCGCCAGAAGGCCGACCCACAGGCCACCGGCCTGATGGACGGCATTTCCATCGAGGCGGTCGAGCAGGCGGCGGGTGAACTGCTCGGACCGGCAATGCCGGATCCTGTAATGCCGGAACCCCGTGAAGTCGTGACAAATCCTTGCAAATCACCGGAAACAGGTCCCTAAAGTTGACAAGGATTGAAGGATCGCTGACAATCCTTTTGGCCCGGACCTGATTCAGCATTGCTCTGTCCGGCGGCCTGTCCCGAGGGTTTGGAATGAAGCCGACACCGACATACGCGAACAAGCCGACCTCCGACAATCCCCGTGATGTCGAGGCCTGGGCTTTGGCGGAGGCGTCGCGGCGCCTGATCGATGCCGGGCGCAGCCCCGTGAACGAAGAGACGCTCCGCGCCGCCCTGCAGTTGAATCAGCGCCTGTGGACGATCTTCCAGGCCGCGATGACCGAAGAGGATTGCGGGCATCCGCCGGAGGTGCGCACCAACATCGCCGCCCTGTCGCTGCTGGTCGATCGCGAGACGGTCGCCCGGCTGATCGACCTGGACGTGTCGAAGCTGGACACGCTCATCAGCATCAACCGGTCGGTGGCCAGCGGCCTGACCGCCCGCCCCGACGCGCCCGCCCAGGGCCAGCCGGCGCCGGCTCCGCAGGCGGGGGCGCGTCCCGCCATGGCCCAGCCGATGGCTCCGCCGGTGTCCGCCCCGGATGGCCAGCCGCCGCGCCAGTCGCTGCGCATCTCGATCTGAAGCCTCGGCGCTTCGAACGAAAAACCGGCGCCCTTCGGGGCGCCGGTTTCGTTTTGGCAGTTTCGTTTTGGCAGTTTCGTTTTGATGGCGGCTGCCCGAAAAGGGTCGGTTGGCCTTGCCCCCCGGCCCTCCCCCGCAAGCAGGGGAGGGAGCCATCGCCGCTTCAGGCGATGTAGTTCAGCAGCGACAGCTTCTGGCGCTGGCCGGCGACCGTGTAGGCGGCCTCCAGCGCGTTCATGGAGGTGCGCAGGCGGGCGGCCACCTCGGTCTCGTCGATGCCTTCGATGCCGGCGATGCGCTCGACGACCGTGGCCGACGCGGTGGTGTGGGCGGTCTTCTTCTCCTCCAGCGTGGCGAGGTCGGACGCCACCTTGGAATGGACCGACCGCACCTCGTCCTTGGCCTGGGCCATCAGCTCCCGCGACTTGGTGATGTACTCCTCGTACTTGCCGGGATTGGACGCGGCGACATGGGCCATGCGGAAGGCGGCGACCAGCTTCTGGAAGGCGCGGTCGTCGCTGGTGACGCCGTAGGTCAGCGTCTGGCCATCGTCGATGGTGACCGCGGCCTTGTCCCACGCCTTGCTGTTCTTCCGGTTCGACATGTATTCCGAATCGTAGAAGGGCAGGTCCGGCGGGTCCACATAGGGCAGGTCGGTCAGGGCGTCGGCCTGCGACGGCAGGGTCGCGACCGAGATGGTGTTGTCGATCTGGCCGTTGACCGCCCGCACCGAGGTGGTGAACTGCTGCACGCGCGATGGATGGTTCGGGTCCATCGTGCTGTTGCTGGTCAATTGGATCGTCGATCCGTTGCCGGCGGCGTCGATGCTCACCGGCGGCACCGGGCTGGTCTTCCCGAACTCGGCGCGCAGCATGTCGGCCACCTTCGACACGTCGGTGACGCCGTTGTTGTAGTCCTTCTCCGTGACCGTGTAGCGGACCGTGTATTGCTGGTAGGGCGGCAGGTCCTCCGGCTCGTCCGGATGCTCCGAATAATATTTCCGGTTGAAGGGGTCGTCCGGGTTGCCGACGACGACGTTGATCTCGTAGGTGTCGCCGATGTCCACGCCGTCGCCGGTCAGCGCGAAGCTGTCGATCTGCTTCAGCCCCGTGCCGGCGGGCGCCGGCAGGGTGGCCGCCTGGGTGGTGGTCGGCGCCGTCATCGAGTTGTCGATGCTCATCGAGTTCTGGACGCGCGCCTTCACGTCGAACTTCTGGCTCGGGTCCTCGCTGATCAGCGAGATGACGCCGTTGGCCGCGGAGGCGATGATCGGCAGCTTCGGGTTGGCCGACTGGATCAGGCTGTTGAGCGTGCTGGCGACGAAGGTGACGGTCTTCGGATCGCCCGGCTGGACCTGATAGCCGAAGGGCTTGCCGTCGATCGACACCTCGAAGTAGTCGTCGGCGTTGACCATCGACCCGTTCAGCGTGACGCGGGTGGACTGCGGCTGGGCCAGCAGGTCGCCGACCGGCTCCGTGCCGTAGCGCGAGCCGGCGAACAGGTAGCGGTCGCCGAACTGCTCGTTCAGAAGCTGCTGGATGTCGCGGAGCGCGCCCTCGACCCGGTCGCGCATGTCGTTGGCCTGCGGCCAGCTCACGTTGAAGGTGCTGCTCGACGCCGCGGTGAGCTGGTCGAAGCTCAGGTTCAGCACCGCGCCTTCTCCGGGGCCGCCGTCGATCTTGAAGTTGTAGCCGCCGCCGTCGCTGGGGGGCACGGTCTTCAGATTGATGGTGCGGGTGGTCTTGCCGCCCAGCCCGTCGGTCACCGTCACGTCGAACGACCCGTTGACCCCGTCCTTCGAGGGGGTGGAGGTCACGGTGTAGCGGGCGTTCTGGGTGAAGGTGGACTTGTCGCCGTTGACCGTCAGCTTCAACGCGTCGGGATTGCTGTTGAAGGGGGACGTGACGCTGGCCGGTCCCGGCTGGAACGGCATCAGGTTGCTGCTCTGCCAGTCCGTGGCCATCTTCTCCAGGCTGTTCAGCACCGTGTCGGTCGCCTTCACGCGCGGCGACGCGGTGTTGATGTTCTGGACATAGGACTCGCGCTGGGTCAGTTCGGCGCGCAGGGCCAGCAGCTTCTGCGTCTCGGCCCCGTAGGCGTTCAGGTCGGTGGACTTCTTGCCGGTGGTCAACTGCTCGGAGAGCGTGTCCACCTTGTTCTGGCCGTTGGTCAGGTTGCGAACCAGGCCAAGATACTTGGCGTAGCTGCTGACTTGAGTGACGGAGCTCATCGGACGATCGCCTCCAGCGCGTCAAACATCGTATTGGCCACTTGCATGACCCGTGCCGACGCGGCGTAGGAGGTCTGGAGCTGCTGCAGATTCGCGATTTCCTCGTCGATGTTGACGCCGGTCGTCGCGTGATAGCGCTCCTCCAGGATCTGGCGGGAGTCCTTGTCCAGCGAGGACTTGTCCATCGCGGTCTTGGCCGCGGACATCCAGCCGCCGGTGATGTTGCTGGTGATGGAGCTGAAGGACGCGCCCTCCAGCTTCAGCCCGTCGGCCTGGAAGCTGCGGCCCGTGGCGCTGAGCGCCGTCACCACGTCCTTCACGGCCGCGCTTTTCAGTTTCTTCGTGTTGTTCAGCAGGTTCTCGTTCACGTGGATGGTGAAGCGGTCGTTGCCCATGAAGAACTGCGTGCCTTCCTCGCCCGGCACCGTCTTCGCCTGGTCGTAGGCGTCGCGGAAGCTGGTGGGCTCGCCGGGCTTGGTGGAGCCGGTGAACATCTGCGCGTAGGCGTCGAGCTGCGAGCGCAGCTTGCGGATCACCTCGGTGGTCGGGTCGGCGCTGGCCGGCTGCGGCGGGTTGGAGGTCGAGCCGTCGGCGCGCAGGTTCATCAGCGCCGCGACCTTTCCCTCCTTCAGGTGCTGGTTGACGTTGGTGACTTGATTGCCCACCGTCAGGTTGATATTGCCGCCCTCGTAGGAAAGATTTGCCGCCTGGCTGTCGACCAGCGCCAGCCCCGTCGGGGTGAAGACGGCGATGCGGCCGTCCGGGCGGGCCATCGTGCGCACGCCGACGTAGGTGCTCAGCTCGCGGATCAGCCCGTCGCGCTTGTCGGCCACCTCGTTGCCGGCCGAGCCGTAGCCCTGCAGCGACACGATGTTGTTGTTGATGCTCTCGATTTCCTTCAGCAGACGGTTGACCTCGCCGACCGATTGGCTGAGGTCGCCCTGGATCTCCCGGTCCATGTCCTCGACGCCCTGGGACACGCGATTGATCTCGCGCGCGAAGGTGTCGGCGGCCTGGACGAGCTGGTACTGCGCGACCTCGCTTTCCGGCGACGTTTCCACCGCCTTCCAGGCGGTTTGGAAGGCCTCGGCGTACTGGTTCAGCTGCGGCTTGCCGCTGGTCGTGCGCAGCAGGTCGCCCAGCTGCTGCATGTAGGAGGATTTGGTGGCCGAGGAGCCCTCGCGCGCGGTCAGGTCCTGCACCTGGCTGAGCAGGGCGGAATCGACCTCGCGGCGGTATTGGGAGGTGAGGACGAACCCGTTGGAATCCAGCACGTTCGACACGGTGTGCCGGGTGCGGGTGGGATCGTCGGCGCGGGCGACGTTGTCCGAGACCAGCTTCACCTGGGCCTGGACCGCACGGAGGCTGGCCGTCGCGCTGCCGAGGGCGCCGAAGAGGGACATGGCCGTTGGACCTTTCGTCTACGGAGAATGCGGTCTGCTGTTGGCCGGGCGGGCCGCGGATCACGCGGCCGCCCGCCGGATCGGAACCGCGCTTAGCGCTTCAGCCCGAGGACTTCCTGGAGCATCTCGTCGGAGGTCGTGACGATCTTGGTGTTGGCGGAGTAGGTGCGCTGGGTGACGATCAGCTTGGTGAACTCGTCCGCGATGTCCACGTTGGAGGACTCCACGCTGTTCGCGACCACCGCGCCGGCCCCGTTGGTGTCGGGGTCGTTGAAGTTCGGCCGGCCGCCGTCGTCCGTCTCGATGTAGACGCCGCCGGCCTCGCGCTGCAGGGCGTTGGGGTTGTTGAAGGTGACCACGGGAATGCGCCCGATGGTGCGGCTGCGGCCGTTGTCGTAATTGACGATCACGTCGCCGTTGTCGCCGTAGACCACCTCCTTGTACTGCCCGCGCGAGGCACCGTCCTGCACCAGCTCGCGCACGTTGATCTCGCTGCCGGCGAACTGGGTGACGCCGCCCGACTTGCCGATCTGGCCGAGGTTCAGGGTGATCTGCTGCGGGCCGAAGCCGTAATCCACCGTGAAGGTCACGTTGGCGTCCGCTCCCAGGCCCTGGTTGGCGGAGGTCACCGCCGTGCCGGTGCCGACCTTGGCCGTGCTGACGCTGGTGATGGTGCCGACGTTGCCGGGATCGGTGCCGAAGTTCAGCAGGACATGCGCGGGGGTGGTGCCGGCCTGGGCGGCGGTTTCCAGCGTGAACTGGTCGGCGGCGGTGCCGCTCGCCGACTTGGCGACGAGCTTCAGCACGCTGCCCTCGGCGCTGGCGGTCACCGGCAGGGAGGTGTTCTTGTTCACCAGATTGGCGAGGCTGGCCGCGATGGTCTCCATCGAGGTCTCCTCACCCGTCGTCCGGTAGGTGATCGGCGAGCCGTTGACGATGACCGTGTATTCGGCGTCCTTGTCGCCCGGCGTGCCGGTCAGGGTCACCGATTCCGACTGCCGCACCCCAGCCACGTTTGAGGTGGTGGTGGAGGCGGTCAGCGTGCCGGAGCTGCCGGTGGCGTTCTGGATGCTGGCCTTCGCCTCGAACTTGCCGGTGGTCGAGGTGTTGTGGGTGAGGGTCAGCCGGCCGCCGGTCGAGGTGGCGACGACGTTCAGGTTGGCGGCGTTGACGCGGTTGGCCAGCTCCTGCAGGACGCCGTTGATGTCCTGGAAGTTGCCGTAGTTGGACTTGTCCACCTTCACCGAGATCGGCGTGCCGTCGATCGACACCGAATAGACGTCGCCGATGTCGATCTGCGTCTGCGGGTAGGAGAATTCCTGGCGCTGACCGCGCGAGTCCGTCGGCGCGCTGATCGTCGGGCCGTTCACCTGGTTGTTGGAGGCCGCGCCCGAGGTGTATTCCTGGTCGATCTTGAAGGGCGTGCCGGGGTTGCGGGCGGTGACCTGCAACTGCGAATTCACCACCGACGCGATGACCGGTGCTTGCGGCCGGGCGGAGTTGATCTGGGCGGCCAGCGCGTTGGCGATCCCGCCGTAGGTCCCCATGGTCAGGATGTTGTCGGCGGTCACCGAGACCGCGTAAGGCACGCCGTCGACCCGCACGGTGTAGCTGTCGCCCACCCGCACGTTGTCCGTGCCGGTGATGTCCAGTTTGTTGCCGCTGACGTTCAGCGCCGTGCCATTCGTGGTCCCGGTCAGCACCAGATCACCCGCGCTGTTGACCGTGGCCCCCACGGCAAGACCAGCGTTGTTGATCTGCGTCATCAGATCGTTGACGACGCCTTTCATGTCGCTCAGCGTGTTGATGTTCGAGTAGGAGACCGTGGTCTTGAACTCGGTGCCCAGCACATTGACGACGTACTGGTCCGGCACTTTCAGGGTTGCCGCCGTGGGGAAGGAAACCTGAGTGATTTCGGGCAAGGCGGCGGTGGCTACCTGAATGGGGGTCGCCGTGGCCGCCGTAAAGTCCACCGGCGACGAAGCGACGACGTCGTTCTTGCGGCTGTCGGCGTTGGTCACGCCGTAGCTGGCCGTAAAGGTCTGTGTCGCGGCCGTTCCGTCCAGCACGAGCTGGTTGGCGGTTCCCGCCGGCACCGTGGCCGTGCCGATCAGAGCGTTGATGCCCAGTGGCGGCACGGCACCGTTGATCTGGCTCGCCAGATCGGCGACCACGCCGTTGATGTTGCCCAGCGCGCCGATGTTGGCCGAGGTGACGCGCGTCTTGAACTCTTTGCCCGCCACGGTGATGCGGAACTCGTCACCCACGTCGATGGCGGCGGTGGAGAAGGTGAAGGTGCTGCGCTGATCGCCGCTGACCGAGCCGGTCAGATTGGTCGAGGGGCCGCTGACCGTGCTGAGCTGCGGCGCGGAGTTGGAGAAGCTGCCGCTGACCTCGACCGGAGAGCCGTCCAGCTTTTTCACCAGGATTTTGCGTGGGTCGCTGCTGTCGATCTCGGCAGTGTAGGGCGCCGGCACCATCGCGTTGACCGCGCTGGCCAGCGCGTTCGCCACGTCCGAGTAATTCGGGAAGCTGGCGATGTTCGCGGCGGTCACCGCGACCGTCACGGAAGACCCGTTGAAGTTCAGGGTGTAGGTGTCACCGATCCGGATGTTGTCCTGCGATGTGCCGTCCGGATAGTAGTTGGTGCGGCCGCTCACCGTGACCGAGGAGGGCGGGACGGTGGTCGTGCCGTTGACCAGGACCTGGCTGACCTGGGCCACCGGGGTCACGCCGGACACCTGGCTGCCCGCCGCCATGGAGGCGGCGCCGCCGGTGAAGGAACCGGCCACCGGCTGGGTCGAGCTGCCCGGCGCCTCGATGCCCAGGCGCCACGCGTTGGCGGCGTCCTGGCGCCAGTTGAACTGGATGGTCCGGGCGTTGCCCTGGGTGTCGTAGACCTGAATGCTGGAGGACGGGATCGGCACGCCGGGCGTCGGGGTGGCCGGCAGGTTGGCGCCCAGCGTGATGCTGTTGGTCGACTGCGGCTTGTCGGTCAGGGTGTTGACCTGGAGCGGCTGCACCACGTCCTTCTTCAGCTGGCCGGTCACGTCGTCGACGATCCAGCCGTTCAGCGCGAAGCCGGCGCTGTTCACCAGATAGCGGTTCTTGTCCAGCTCGAAGTCGCCGACGCGGGTGTAATAGACGTTGTCGGCGTTCAGCGTGCCGGTCTGGGTCTGCACCGTCTCCCCCTGCTGGCCGGGGCCGGTCAGGCCGCGGCTGAGCTTGGACACGCTGAAGAAGCCCTGGCCCTGGATGGCGGCGTTGGTCGGGCTCTGCACCTGGGTCAGGTTGCCCTGGATGTTGTTCATGAAGACCGGCGCCGCCGTCACGCCGCCCGGCGCGTGCAACCGCTCGTTGGACTGGAGCACCAGCGTCTCGAAGGCCGTGTTGACCCGCTTGTAGCCGACCGTCGAGGCGTTGGCGATGTTGTCAGAGATGTGACCGAGGGCCTTCGACTGCGCGCTCAGGCCGAGGACGGCGGTGGTCATCGAACCGAAGATGCTCATGGCCAGGGATCTCCACGCGGAAAGGGCAAAAATCGTTGCCATTCGGGTAAGCAAGGACGATGCCAACTTCGTGGATGTCGATAACGCGTTGATTTTCAATAAAAATCAATTGGGGCAGTCGCGCCGTCCCCCTTTTTGCCGCGTGCTGGGAAAAATTGGCCTAGCGTCCGGGACGGGGAGAGGGAAGAAAGCTCCCGTCCGGTCGCTATGACCTAAGGACAGGGCGTGGCCGGGCGGAGGCTGGGCTAGAACGGGGGGAGAGGAAACGGGATGCACGCCGGCGGTGGGGCCGCCGGAGGAGGGCGGCTTGGACCGTGTGGAGCAACTTCTGATACCGTTGCTGGGGGCGGCCCTTCTGGGGCACGCGCTGAGCGGCGCGCCGCTCCGCTTCGATCGCCCGGATCCGCAGCCCTTCGATGTGGCCGCCTTCAACGCCACCCTGCTGGCGGCGGAGATGCCGGCGCTGCCGGTTGCAAGCTCTCGCCCGGCCTGGAGCGGGGACGACCCCTACGACTGTTTCTGCGGCGCCAACTGAGCGGCGGCGAAGCGCTCCAGCTCCGCGGCGACGGTGCGCAGGACGCTGTCCCAGTCGCCGGGGCGGGGCTGGCGGAACAGGCGCAGCGACGGGTACCAGGGGCTGTCCGTACGGTCGAGCAGCCAGCGCCAGTCCGGCGCGTAGGGGAGAAGCAACCACGCCGGCACGCCGAGCGCGCCCGCCAGATGGATGGTCGCCGTGTCGACCGCGATGACGAGGTCCAGATTCGCCAGGATGGCCGCGCTGTCGGCGAAGTCGCGGATGCCCGCGGTCAGGTCGGGCAGGGCGGCGGGCCGGGCCGCCGTCGCGTCGCCGGTCTGCAGGCTGAACAGGCGCAGGCCCGGCGTGTCGAGGAGCGGGGCCAGCCGGTCGGCGGGGATGGAGCGGTTGCGGTCGTTGCGGTGGTTCGGGTTGCCCGCCCAGACGAGGCCGACGCGTGGCCCGGACGCCGTTCGCGTGTCAACCTCGGCGATCCGGCGGCCCCAGCGCGCCACCTCGTCCGGTTCGGCGGCGAGGTAGGCGGGTGGGGCGGGGATGCTCGCCAGCTCGGTGCCGAAGGCGCGGGGCAGGCTCATCAGCGGGCAGTGGAGGTCGTGCGGCGCCGGGGCGGGGCCGCGCACCAGCACCTGGATCTCCGGTCCCAGCGAGCGCAGCAGACGGAATTGCAGCGGGTGCACGTCCAGGATCACCCGGCCCCCGGCGCGGGCCACCAGCGGGGCGTAGCGGGCGAACTGGATGGTGTCGCCGAATCCCTGCTCGGCGTGCAGGAGGATGCGCCGGCCGTCCAGCGGCTCCCCGGCCCAGGGCGGGGCGGGCAGGCGACGCGGGCGCCACTCGAATTCGTCCCATCCGGCCTTCAGGTCGCCCCGCACCAGCCGGCCGACGGCGCGCGCCAGATGTGCGTCGGTGTGGTCGGGCCGCGCGGCCAGCAGGGCGTCCAGGCAGGCGTCGGACTCCGCGAAGCGTCGCGCGTCGCGCAGCACGACGCCCCGGTTGAGCGCGGTGTCCGGATGGCCGGGCCGCCTCCGCTCCGCGCGCTCCAGCCAGGCCAGCGCGGCGGGGTGGTCGGCCAGCGCGTGGCGCACCGAACCCAGGTTCGTCAGGGCGTCGGGCAAAGCCGGGTCGAGGGCCAGGGCGCGGGCCAGCGCGGCGTCGGCCCGCTCCGCCGCTCCGAGCGCGCGCAGGGCACCGCCGAGGTTCGCCCAGGGCGACGCCGCGTCGGGGCGGAGCCGCAGCGAGCGGGCGATCAGCGCCGCGGCGGCGGCGTGGGCGCCGCGCTGGGCCTCCGCCACGCCGAGCAGATGCAGGGCGTCGGGCTGCGCCGGCTCCACCGCCAGCACGACGCGGTAGTCCTGCGCCGCCTCGGCGAGGCGCCCGGCCATGTGGTGGTTGACGGCGGCGTCGAGAACGTCCAGGAGTGTCGCCATGCCCGTTGTCTACACCGGGGCCTTGCGGAAGGCGAGCCCCCGGACCTTTCCGGATCGAGGATTTCCATGGACGACCGTCTGCCGACGCATCTCTGGGTGATGGCGCACATCCGCGCCGCCGATGCGGAGGGCGTCACGATGATGGTTCTGCGCAAGGGGGACCCCAGCCGCGGCACGGTCATCCTGAAATTGAACCGGCTGGACCGGACCTTCAGCGTCCTGGTCCAGGTGCGCGAGGAGGAGCGGCTGCGCTGGTCCCGCGGCACCGGCGCCGATCCGGTGGACGAGGCGACGGCCGACGCCTACATCGCCCGCCAGACCCGCTACGATCCCGACGTCTGGGTGATCGAGGTGGAGGACCGCAAGGGTCGCCACTGGTTCGAGGGCGAGGTGCGCGGATAGCTCCCCGGAGCGGCGCCGGATCACACCAGTTCCGCCTTTCCCACCGTTGCCCCCGCCGTCGGCGTGACGCGGGGGAAGCGCAGGATGAAGCGGGTGCCCTCGCCGGGAATGCTCTGCACCGTGATGGTGCCGCGCAGCGTGCCGGTGACGAGGTTGTAGACGATGTGCAGCCCCAGACCGCTGCCCCCGCTGCCCCGGCGGGTGGTGAAGAAGGGGTCGAAGATCTTCGGCAGGATGTCCGACGGGATGCCCAGCCCGTTGTCGGCCACCGTCAGCTCCACCTGATCCTGCGGCAGCAGGCGGGCGGCGATGGTCAGCCGGCCCGGATGGTGCGGCGTGAAGGCGTGGGTCAGCGCGTTGAGGACGAGGTTGGTCAGGATCTGCGACAGCGCGCCGGGATAACCGTCCAGCTCCAGCTCGTCCGGGCTGTCCACCGCGATGTCCAGGCCGGCCACGTCCTTGTAGGCCGGGCGCAGGCTGCGCAGCAGTTCGCCGATGTAGGTCTTCAGCTCGAACCGGCGGCGCTCGTCGCTCGACTGGTCCACCGCGACCATCTTGAAGCTCTGCACCAGATCGGCGGCGCGCATGCTGTTGGACAGGATCAGCCGGGCCATCTCGCCGCCGTCGGCCAGGAAGCGCTGGAACTCCGACTTCTTGATCGCCCCGGCGGCGATCTGGCGGGCCAGCTCCTCGAACTGCACGGCAAGCTGCGAGGCGCCGGTGATGGTGATGCCGATGGGCGTGTTGACCTCGTGCGCGACCCCGGCGACGAGCTGGCCGAGCGAGGCCATCTTTTCCGCCTGGATCAGGCTGGCCTGGGTCTCCTTCAACTCGCGCAGCGCCTGTTCGGCCGCGTCGCGGGACCGGCGCAGCGCCGCCTCCGCCTCGACCTCGCGGGTCACGTCGACGACGATGGACTGGACGGCGGTCTCCCCCTTCCAGTCGATGCGGCGGCTGGTCAGCTCGATCCAGCGCTCCGACCCGTCGAGCCGGCGGGCGCGCAGCCGCCGCCGCTCGCTGGGCAGGCCGGTGGCGACGATGTGCCGGTAGTTGTCCTCGACCAGCGGCCGGCTGTCCTCCGCGATGAAGTCGAGCACCGAACGCACCCGCAGCGCCCGGTCCAGGCTGCTGCCCAGGATCTGCAGGAAGGCGTCGTTGGCGTAGAGCGGGCGGAAATCGCGGTGGATGATGATTCCCTGGATGGAGCCTTCGACGAGGTCGCGGAAGCGCCGCTCGTTGTCGGCCAGATCCATCTGGCGCCGGTCGATCTCGTCGATGAAGTAGCGGATGGAGGCGGCGATGTCGGTGATCTCGTCGTTGCCCTCCACCGGCACCGTCGCGTCGCTGCCGGACAGCCGGGCCAGAACGGCGCCGTTCAGGGCGACCAGCCGCGAGGTCAGGAAGCGCCGGAAGAACAGATGGACCAGGATGGCCAGCAGGATGGAGGCGCCGCCCAGCACCATCACCATGCGCGAGCGCTCCTGGATCATCGCCGCCAGATCGCCGGTGCGGTCGGTGGACTGGTCGTGGATGGCGTCGAACAGGGCCAGCGTGAAGCGGTCCACCGTCTCCACCAGGACCCGCGACTGGCCGGACAGCGCCTGGGCGCGGTTGCGCGCCTGCAGCCGCTCGGCGGAGCTGTCGAACAGCCCGCCCGGCGCCACCAGGATCGCGGCGAGGTCGGCCCGGATGCGCTCCATGGCGGAGCCCTCCGGCTCGGGCGTGGCGGCGGCCAGACGGCCCAGCTCGGCCAGCGTGTGCTCGGCGTTGCGGCGCTCCACGCGCAGCCGGTTGAGATGGTCGGTCTGCATCGCCCCGGCGGCCCGCGCCATCAGCGCGCCCGCCCGCACCGCCCAGGCGCCCAGCATCCCGCCCCCGCCGGGCGCCGCCGCGGCCGTTCCGGTTCCCGGCTCCGCCCCTGGCAGGCGTTCCAGCGCGTCGGCGAGCTGGGCCAGCGCGCGGATCGCCTCCGCCTGACGGGCGCCGGCCTCGATCTGCCGGTCGACCTCCGCGTTCAGGTCGGCCACCGTCGCCGCCAGGATCAGCAGGGTGGACTGGGCCTGTTCCAGAAGCCGCAGCTCGTCGCCGTCACCGTCGCCCACCGGCTCGCCCTGCTGGTGGAGGTCCCGCATGCGCTCGACCAGCTTGCTCAGGAACTCCAGCTCGCTGATGAGTTCGTCGTAGATGGACCGGCGCTGCGGGGTGGTGGCCGACCCGGCCAGGACGGGCAGGCGGGCGACCAGCTTCTGGAGCGAGCCGCGCAGCTCCGCGCTGGTGATGACCTTCGGCAGGGTGGTGGAGGAAAGGACCGACACCTCCCCCCGGAACAGCTGGAAGGAGGACAGCGACACGACGCCGACCAGCAGGACCAGCATCGTCATGATGGTCAGGCCGATGGAGATGCGCAGCACGATGCCGGCCCGCGCGCGCCGCCGCCGGGGCAGGGATGCCGCGGCGGCGCTGCGGTCGGTGGGGGGCTTCGTGACCGTCGCGTCCATTCTGAGGTTACCGCTGGACCGTCAGGCGGCCGTCGAGCTGCGGCGCGAAGGAGCCCGTGCGGGCGATCCGTCCGGCGAGGATGGTCGAGACGAAATCGGCGTCCCGGTCGTCCACCAGCCGCGGGGCGGTGGACAGCATCGCATAGCCGTCCCCGCCGTTGGCGAGATAGCTGCCGGTGGCCAGCCGGAAGCGCGCCGCCGGCTCCACCGGCTTGCCGCCCACCGTCAGCGCCACCACCCGCTGGCCGGGCGGTCGCGACGCGTCGACGGTGACTCGGGCGTTGGACAGGTGCGGAAAGCGGCCCTGCAGCTGCTCGATTCCGGAGAAGCCGAACTCCAGCGCGTCGCGCAGCTGCTGCCCGGTGACCTCGATCAGCACGGCGGTGTCGTGGAAGGGGAACTCGGTCTGGATGTCGCGGCGCGTCCACACCGTGCCCGCCGCGTAGGCGCGGTCGCCGCGGAAGGAGCCCCCGTTGATCAGCGCCACGTCGGCCTCCATCGCCTCGCGCAGCGAATCGGCGACGGTGTTGGCGAAGGCGTTCTCGCTGGCCCGCACCACCTCGCGCCGCGTGTCGATGGGCGTGTCCAGCCGGCCCACCTGCATGCCCAGCATGCTGTCCAGCCGCGCGCGGTAGGCCTTGGCCTGCGCGTCCAGCGCCGGATCCGGCGCCAGGGTGGCGGTGTCGATGGCGCGCACGCCGCTGCTCCACACGGTGCGCGTGGCGTCGCCCCTGGTCACCTTCTCGGCGGTGATGTCCAAGGCCAGCACCCAGGCGGCCTGCGGCTCGACCGTCGCGTTCAGGGTCTTGCCGTCGTAGTCCACGGCGACCACGCGCCCGCGGTCCTGGTAGAGCACGATGTCGGCGGCGCCGGAGGCGATCACGTCGCGGTGGGTGCCGCCGGAATCGCCGGTCAGCGCCACCACCAGATCGGCCCCGGCGTTGCGCAGCTCCTTTGCCTTGCGCGCCAGGACCGGGCCCGGCGGCTGGAAATCCGTGCGCGGAGAGCGGGTGATCTCCCCCGTCCGCGCCGGCGCCGCGGCCAGCACGCCGACGCGCAGCGGGCCGGCGTTGAGCATCGCCCGGTCCTCCAGCCCGTCCAGCGGCTTGCCGGTCTGGCGGTCCGCCGCGTTGGAGACGACGATGGGGAAGTTCGCTTCGAAGGCGCGGGTCATCAGCACGTCGTCGCCGTGATGGAATTCCCGGTTCAGCGCCGCCATGGCGTCGATGCCGACCCCGTTCAGCAGGTCGATGACGTGCGCCCCCTGGTCGTAGAAGGACAGGACGGAGGGCGCGAGCGCCTGCCCGCCATGCAGGACCAGCACGGTTCCGCCCGCCGCCCGCTCCTGCCGGACCAGCGTGGCGAGCCGGGCGATGCCGCCGCGTCCCTGCACGTCCTCCAGCTCGGTCGTGCTGTGGGCGTAGAGGATGGTGAAGCGGCCGGGGTCCGCCCAGGCGGGTCCGCAGGCCGAAATCCCGCCGGCCAGACTTCCGAGAACCAGCGCAAACACCGGGCGCAACCAGACGCCCCTGCCGAATCCCATGCCGTCGTTCCCCATCCAGCGTCCGCGTGGTCATCCCCGCCGCGGGCCGCACCCCCAGTTCCGCGGCGGATTATGCGCGTTCGCGCGACGGCGGTGAAGCTGTACCGAGGATGACAAATCGCCCCGTTCCGCGCCGGGGCGACGCCCGCGACGCCAGGACGGATCGGATTTGCCGAAAGGCCATACTTTTTACAGGGAATTTTCGGCCTATGCGGATGCTGCACCGCACCCATTCCGCATTGGTAATACCAGTTCGAAAGGGGTGCCCCTATTCTCCGCCAGCCCATTCTCGGGGCGTTTCCTCCCTAGACTCAAGGCCGGAGCGTTGCTCCGGCCTTTTTTTCGTCCGCGACGCACCGGAGTCCGGGGGCAGCCGACGTGACGCCGGGGGGATCGCGCCGTGGATTGCGGAAGGGCGCGGTTGCGTTATCCTTCGGCCCATGCCCGCCCTGCCGCCTCCGGAAACTCTGGATATCGTCCTCAGCCGGACCGCGAAGGTTCCGCTGTCCACGCAGATCCACGCCGCCCTGCGCGATGCCATCCGCGATGGCCGTCTGGCCGGTGGGGCGCGATTGCCGTCCTGGCGGGATCTGGCCGTGCAACTCGGGGTGTCCCGCGGGACGGTGCGCGACGCCTATGAACGGCTGATCGACGAACAGCTCGCGGTCGGCCTGGGCGCCGCGGGGACGCGGGTGGCCGAGGGGGCCATGGCGGGACCGTCCCCCGACGGGCCGGCCCGAGCCCCGTCCTTCCCGGAACTGTTTTCCAATTTCGAGCGGACTCCGCTGCCCTTTCAGATGGGCGTGCCGGCGCAGGACGCCTTTCCCTTCACGCTGTGGTCCCGGATCGTCGGGCGGGCGGCGCGGGCCGCGGCGGCGGCTCCGGTCGGCTATCCCGATCCTTGCGGCCATCCGGATTTGCGGCGCGAGATCGCCGCCGTGCTGGCCATCGCCCGCGGCATCCGCTGCACGCCGGAGCAGATTTTCATCACGGCGGGCTATTCCGGCGCGCTCGGCATGGTGATCAGGGCCTTGCGGCTGGACGGTGCCACCGCCTGGATGGAGGAGCCCGGCTTTCCCCTGACCCGTCGCGCCCTTCACCTCGCCGGCATGACCGTGGTGCCCGTGCCGACGGATGGCGGTGGGATCGACGTGGATGCGGGGATCGCGCGGGCTCCGGCGGCGGGTTTGGCCGTGGTGACGCCCGGCCAGCAGGCGCCGCTCGGCGTGACCATGACGTTGCAGCGCCGCCTCGCCCTGCTGGACTGGGCGTCGCGGACCGGGGCGTGGATCGTCGAGGACGACTATCTCAGCGAACTGCAGTTGAAGGGCCGGGCCGCTCCGGCGCTGGCCTCCTTCGACCGGCAGGGGCGGGTGCTGCACGCCGGCACCTTCAGCAAGACGATCAGCCCGGCGTTGCGGCTCGGCTTCCTGATGGTGCCGCCGGGGTTGACCGGTCTCTTCGACGAGGCCGCCGCCTGCCTGTGCCCGGCGCCCGCCGCGGGCATGCAGCGGGCGGTCGCGGACTTCATGGCGAGCGGGCATTATTTCCGACATCTGCGCCGGATGAAGCGGCTCTACGCCGCCCGCCAGCAAGCGCTTCTAACGGCATTGCGCGACGCTGTGGCAGCGGAGTCGCCGATGGCGGTGGAGGCGTCGGGAAGCCTGTCGGTCCGCCTGGTCCTGCCACCGGGCAGCCGCGACATCGACATCGCCGCGGCGGCGCGGGCGGACGGCCTCGCTCCCGTGCCGCTGTCGCCCTGGTACGCCGATGGCCCGGAGTCCGCCCGTCCCCGCGGTCTGCTGCTGGGCATCACCAACCTGCAGGAGCGGCGCCTGCCCGACGACTGCCGCCGGTTGGTCGAGCTGGTGAAGCGGCACGGCTGACCCGGCGGAACGGGCTCAGGGGGCTCAGCGGGCTGCGGCGGGGACCGTGCGGAAGCTGATGGCGAGGCGGTTGTAGAGGTTCATCAGGCCGATGGCGATCGTCAGGTCGGCCACCTCCTTTTCGGAGAAGTGGGCCGACACCGCCTGGAACTCCGCGTCCGGGACGGCGGTTTCGGCCACCCGCGTCACCGTCTCCGCCCAGCGCAGCGCGGCGCGCTCGCGGTCGGTGAACAGCGCTTCGGCCTCGTGCCAGACCGGAACCAGCACCAGCTTGTCGATGGTGACGCCGTTCTTCAGCAGATCGCGGCTGTGCAGGTCGATGCAATAGGCGCAACCGTTGATCTGCGACACCCGCAGATACACGAGATCGATCAGCGTGACCGGAAGCCCGCACTGGCTGACGTAGCCGTGCGCGCCGGCGAGGGCCTTCATGCCGGCGGGGGTGGTGGCGTGGTAGTCGAGACGCGGGGACATGACGGTGATCCTCAATGGGGATGCGGGAGGTTCCCGGCTGCCGCGGATCCTGCACCGCCCGCCGGTCAGTCGTAAGGACCAAGACGTGACGGAAATCCTGTACCATCCTCCGCAGGGGGGACCGGTCAGGCGCCCGCCAACTCGCGGCGGAAGGCGCGGTCCATCATGGTGGCTACCCGCTCCAGCCTTTCGCGGTCCGCGCCGTCGCGGGCCGCCGCCGACATCCCCATCATCGCCATCACCACCAGATCGGCCAGGGCGTCGGCGCGGTCCGGCGCCTTGGTGGCGATGAAGTCACGGATCGCCGTGCGGCCTTCCCGCTTGAGCGCGTCGGCCAGGGCCTGAGCTTCCGGGTCGGCGCTGTTGCGCGCGCCATCGAGCACGAGGCACCCCGCCGTCCCATTCTGGCCAGGATAGAGCGCCGCGGCGAGCGCCAGCGTCCGTCCGATCACCGTCGCCACGTCGCCACCCTCCGCCAGAGCCCTGGCGAAGATGTTCGCCTCGCCCGCCGCGTAGCGGCGCAGCGCCCGTTCGAACAGCCCGGCCTTGCTGCCGAAGGCGGCGTAGAAGCTCGGCGGCTTGATGCCCAGTTCGGCGCCCAACTCGGCCACGCCGACCGCGTCGTAACCGCGGGCGTGGAACAGCCGCATCGCCGTCTCCACCGCCTCGTCCACGTCGAAGGAGCGCCGCCGTCCACGCGGCTCCGATTTTTTTGTAGCGACCACTATAAAAAACCCTTGCGCGATGCCCTGGAGTGATTTTATATAGCGGTCACTACATTAATTCAAGGAACCGATCATGAGCGACTTCGCGGGCAAGAACATCCTGGTCCTGGGCGGCAGCCGGGGCATCGGCAAGGCCATTGTCCAGCGCTTCGCGGCGGGCGGCGGGCAGGTCGCCTTCACCTACGCCGGTTCGCCGGACGCCGCCGCGGCGCTGGCATCCGAGACCGGATCCGAGGCGATCCGCACCGACAGCGCCGACCGCGACGCGGTGATCGCCACGGTGGCCGGGCGGGGGGCGCTGGACGTGCTGGTCGTCAACGCCGGGGTCGCGATGATCGGCGATCCGCTGACCTTCGACCCCGACGCGGTGGACCGCATGATCGACATCAACGTGCGCGGGCCCTACCACGCCGCGGTCGAGGCGGCGCGCCACATGACCGGGCCGGGGCGCATCATCGTCATCGGGTCGGTGAACGGCGACCGCATGCCCTTCGCGGGCGGCGCCGCCTACGCGCTCACCAAGGCGGCGGTCCAGGGCATGGTGCGCGGTCTGGCGCGCGACTTCGGGGATCGCGGGATCACCGTCAACGCCATCCAGCCGGGGCCGACCGACAGCGACATGAATCCCGCCGACGGTCCGATGGCCGAGGCCATGCACGGCTTCATGGCGATCAAGCGCCACGCCCACGCCAGCGAGGTCGCCGAACTGACCGCCTTCGTCGCCGGTCCGCACGGCGCGATGATCACCGGCTCGTTCCAGACCATCGACGGCGGCTTCGGGGCCTGACGCCGCGGTTCTACTCTTCCCCGCCCCAGCGGTCGCGGAAGACGAGGTCCTCAAGGGGAAGCCGGTTTCGCCAGCCGGCCTTCTCCAGTTCCGGCGTCTCGTGGAAATGGCTGACGTAGCCGAGGCAGAGATAGGCGACGGGGACGATCCGCTCCGGGATGCCCAGCGCCTCGCGCAGCTTGTCCTCGTGCAGGATGCTGACCCAGCCGACGCCCAGCCCTTCCGCCCGCGCGGCCAGCCAGAGATTCTGCACCGCGCAGACGCAGGAATAGAGGTCCATGGTCGGGATGTGCGTCCGCCCCAGCACCACCGGGCCGGAGCGCTCCCGGTCGCAGGTGATGCACAGGTTGACCGGCGCCTCGCGGATGCCCTCCAGCTTCAGGCGGCTGTAGAGCGCCTTGCGCTCCCCGGTGAAGAGGGCGGCGGCCTCCTCGTTGGCCTGGGTGAAGTCGGCGTGGACCCGCGCCTTCACCGCCGGGTCCTGGACGACGATGAAGTTCCAGGGCTGCATGAAGCCGACCGACGGCGCGTGGTGCGCGGCGGTCAGGACGCGGGTCAGCACGTCTTCCGGCACCGGGTCGGGGGCGAACTGCCCGCGCACGTCGCGGCGGGAGAAGATCGCCTTGTAGAGCGCGTCGCGCTCCTCCGGCGGGAAGGCGTGCCCGCTCATGAGTCGGCCGCGATGACGTGGAAGAAGGAGGCGAAGACGCCGCCCCGCCGCCCGCCGAGCGGCCCGAGGTCCGACCCGTCCGCCGCCGTGGCGGTGACCAGCGGCTCGTCGGCCCCGCGGTCGAGGATGGAGGCGTAATGGAACTCGTGCCCGCGCAGCGCCGTGCCCGCCCGGCCCAGCGGCGTGTCGCCGAGCAGGACGGCGCGCCGGTAGCCCAGATGCAGCTTGCGCTTGGCGAAGGAGGTCCGCACCCCCAGCAGCCCGAGCATCGGGTGGGTGGTGCCCGCCGCGTCCTCCAGCGACTCGCCCAGCACCATGTAGCCGCCGCACTCGCCGTAGACCGGCCGCCCGAGCGCGGCGAAGCGGTGCATGCCGTCGCGGAAGCGCGCGGCGGCGGCGAGTTGCCCGGCGTGCAGTTCCGGATAACCACCGGGCAGATAGACGGCGTCCGCGTCGTCGGGCGGCGCCTCGTCGGCCAGGGGCGAGAAATGCGTCACCTCGGCGCCCGCCGCGCGCCAGCCCTCCAGCAGATGCGGGTAGACGAAGGTGAAGGCGGCGTCCCGCGCGATGGCGATGCGCTGGCCCAGCGGCGGAAGGGCAGGGGCGAAGCTCCCCTCCGGCGCGCGGGAGGGGGCGGCGAGCGCGGCCACCCGGTCCAGGTCCACATGCTGCGCGATGAAGCGGCCCAGCGCCGCAAGACGCTCCTGCAGGTCCGCCGTCTCCTCCGCCTGGATCAGGCCCAGATGGCGTTCGGGCAGGATCACGTCGGGGGTGCGGGGCAGGGACCCCAGAACGGGGATGCCCAGCGCCTCGATGGCGCCGCCGGCCAAGGCGAGGTGGCGCGGGCTGGCGATGTTGTTGAGGATCACACCGCCGATCCGCACATCCTCGCGGTAGGTGGCGAAGCCCTTGACCAGGGCGGCGGCGGACTGCGACTGGCCCTTGGCGTTGACCACCAGGATCACCGGCCAGCCGGTGCGCGCGGCCAGCTCCGAGGTCGCCCCGGTGCCGGTCGCCCCGACGCCGGCCACCCCGTCGAACAGGCCCATCAGCGCCTCGCAGACCAGCAGGTCGGTGCCCTCCCCGGCGCGGCGGGCCAGCGAATCCAGAAGGTCCGGCCCCATCGCCCAGTTGTCGAGGTTGACGCTGGGCCGCCCGGTCGCCGCCTGATGGAAGGCCGGATCGATGTAGTCCGGCCCCGCCTTGACCGCGCCGACGCGCAGGCCGCGCGCCTTCAAGGCGACCAGCAACCCCAGCGTGACGGTGGTCTTGCCGGTGCCCGACGCCGGCGCTCCGACGATCAGCCCGCGCGGAGCGACCTCAGCCATGGGGGCCTCAGCCATGGGGAACCTCCTTGGGCAGCCAGTCGAGCACGGGGCGCAGCCGCACCACCTCGCCGATGACGATGATGGCCGGCGGTTCCATGCCGCTCGCCTCCAGATCGGCGACGCAGGTGCCGAGCGCGGTGACCAGCACGCGCTGCCGCTCGGTCGTGGCATCGGTCACCACGCCGACCGGCGTGTCGGCGGACCGGCCACCCTCCATCAGCGCCGCGGCGATGCCGGGCAGGCCCTTCCAGGCCATGTAGAGGATCAGCGGCGCGCCGGTGGCGGCCAGCGCCTTCCAGTCCGGCCCGCCCGCGCAGCTGTGGCCGGTCGCCAGGATCACCGCCTGGTTGGCCGTGCGGTGGGTCGCCGGGATGCCGGCGTAGGCCGGGCCGGCGATGCCCGCCGTGATGCCGGGAATGATGCGGAAGGGGATGCCCCGCTCGGCCAGCGCCTGAGCCTCCTCGCCGCCGCGCCCGAACACGAAGGGGTCGCCGCCCTTCAGGCGCAGCACGCGGTGCCCCTCGCGCGCCAGCTCGATCAGGCGGTTGGTGATGTCGTCCTGGTGGGCGGAGGGCTTGCCGCCGCGCTTTCCCGCGAACTCCAGCCTTGCCGAGGGCGCCGCCAGCGCCATGATCCGTTCACCGACCAGCGCGTCATGGACGATCACGTCGGCTTGCCTTAGACCTTGCAGGGCCAGCAGGGTCAGCAGGCCGGGATCGCCGGGGCCAGCCCCCGCCAGCCACACGCTGCCGGGCCGGAAGTCGGCCAGTTCCAAAGGAAGAGAAAGGGAGTCGGGCGACGGCTCTGCGGTCATGGACGAGCACTCAGCGACGGAAAACGGTGTGGACGGCGAGGTCGGCGGCGACGGGACCGGCGACGGCAGGACACTGCGGCGGGGCTGGACGACGGGCGCTTGCGCCACCGCCGCGACGCGGGCGGCCTGCGGGGCGCTGTTCTCCGGCGATTTCCCCGATCCGGTGACGGTAACCCTGCCCGGCGGCCAAACGCCAGCCTTCGCGCTCGCCTGGACGGATCGCGGCGACGGCTGGGCGGCGGCGGGCGTGGTCAAGGACGCCGGCGACGACCCGGACGTCACCCACGGCGCGCTGATCCGCGCCCGCGTCAGCCGCGGCGAACCCGGCCAGGGCGTGGTCTTCCGCGCGGGCGAGGGGGTGGGCACGGTGACCCGCCCCGGCCTGCCGGTCCCGGTCGGCGAGCCCGCCATCAACCCGGTGCCCCGCGCCATGATCCGCCGGGCGGTCGCGGAGGCCGCCGCGTTGGCCGGCGAGGCCCCGGACGTCGTTGTCGAAATCTCGGTGGAGAACGGGGAGGCGCTGGCCCGCCGCACCATGAACCCTCGGCTGGGCATCCTCGGCGGCCTGTCGATCCTGGGGACGACGGGGATCGTCGTGCCCTATTCCTGTGCGGCTTGGATCGCTTCGATCCAGCGCGGCGTCGATGTGGCGCGGGCAGCCGGGCTGGGCCATGTCGCGGCCTGCACCGGCGACACCTCGGAAAAGGCGGTCACCGCGCGCTACGGCCTGCCGGAGCATGCGCTGCTCGACATGGGCGACTTCGCCGGGGGCACGCTGAAGTATCTGCGCCGTCACCCGATCCCGCGCCTGACCCTGTGCGGCGGCTTCGCCAAGTTCGGCAAGCTGGCGCGAGGCCTGCTCGACCTGCATTCCAAGCGCGGCAGCGTCGATCTCGACTGGCTGGCCGACCGCATGGCCGAGCTGGGCGCCGCCCCGGACTGCGTGGCGGAGGCCCGCAACGCCAACACCGCCGCGCACGTCCTGGCCATTGCCAAGGAGGCCGGCCTGCCGCTGGCCGACCGCGTGGCGGCGCTGGCCCAGCGCACGGCGCTGGACACGCTCGACGGCGCCCCCGTGGCTGTCGAGGTGCTGGTCACCGACCGCCAGGGCAACATCGTCGGCGGTTCCGGATGGGCGGGACCTTGATCCCCTCTCCCCCCCGGGGAGAGGGCTAGGGTGAGGGGGGGTGCAAGAATCCCTCACTCGCCCAGCCCCCGGTAGCGGCGCACGTGCGACCCGTCGTAGAGCGCGCTGCACCGGAAATCCTCCACCCCCAGCGCCGGGCCGACCAGGATCAGGGCGGTGCGCTCCATCGGCGAGTCCGCCACCTGGGCGGCGATGTCGGCCAGCGTGCCGCGCAGCACCCGCTCCTCCGGCCAGCTCGCCCGGTAGACCACCGCCGCCGGGCATTCCGCGCCGTAGAGCGGGGTCAGCCGCTCCACCACCCGGTCGATGACGTGGATCGACAGGTGGATGGCCAGCGTGGCGCCCGACCGCCCCAGCACCTCCAGCGTCTCGTTCGCCGGCATGGCCGAGGCGCGGCCTTCCGTCCGTGTCAAAATCAGCGTCTGGCTGACCTCCGGCAGGGTCAGTTCCCGCCCCAGCGCGGCCGACGCGGCCGCGAAGGCCGGCACGCCGGGCGTGATGTTGTAGGGGATGCCCAGCTCCCGCAGCGCCCGCGTCTGCTCGCCGAGCGCGCTGTAGACCGACAGGTCGCCGGAATGCAGCCGCGCCACGTCCTGCCCGGCCGCGTGCGCCGCCTTGAACTCGGCGACGATCTGGTCGAGCGTCAGCGGGGCGGTGTCGACGATCCGGGCGCCCGGCGGGGCGTGGGCGATGATCTCCCTCGGCACCAGGGACCCGGCGTAGAGGCAGACCGGGCAGGACGCGATCAGGTCGCGCCCGCGCAGGGTCAGCAGGTCGGGCGCGCCCGGTCCGGCGCCGATGAAATGCACGGTCATGCGGAAACTTCCCTGGAAATCGCCAGCGCGCAGGTGGCGCGCGGGGTGGAACGGCGCGACAGCAGAAGGCTGGAGCCCGGCCCGGCGGCGGCCAGGGCGGCGGCCTCCGCGACCGAGGCGACGCCCACGGCGGCCTCGACGCGGCTGGAGCGGGTCCGTGTCCGGTCCTGCGCCGCAGCCAACGCTGAATCGTCAACAAATTGAAGGGGCAGGGCGAGCCGCCGCGCCGCCTCCGCCACCCCGGCCTCGTTGCGCTTGCGCATCGGTGCCGCCAGTCGCACGGTGCGGCGCGCGGCCTCGTCCAGCGCGGCCTCTTCGAAGGCGGCGCGGAGCAGCCCGGCGATCTCGTCGCCGGGGCAGCCCGTGCGGCAGCCGATGCCCGCCGCGATGACGCGGTCCGCCGTCACAGCGGCTTCTCCGCCAGCCACAGCGTGACCGGCATCAGCGGGCGCCAGCCGGTGAAGCCGCCGATGGGGGCGGCCCGGCTGACGGCGATCTGCGACAGTTGCCCGCCCAGCCGCTTGTGGGTGGCGATCAGCATGGCCTCGCTTTCCAGCGTCACGGCGTTGGCGACGATCCGCCCGCCGGGCTTCAGCGCCGACCAGCAGGCGTCCAGCACCCCGTCGTTGGTCAGCCCGCCGCCGATGAACACGGCGTCCGGCGCCGGCAAGCCGCTCAGCGCCTCCGGGGCCTTGCCGCGCACCAGCTCCAGGCCGGGAACGCCGAAGGCGGCGGCGTTGGCGGGGATGCGGGCGGCGCGGTCGGCCTTGTGTTCCACGGCGATGGCGCGGTTCGTCGGGTCGCTCAGCATCCATTCGACGCCGATGGAGCCGGAGCCGGCGCCGACGTCCCACAGCAGCTCGCCGCGGCGCGGGGCCAGCCAGGACAGGGTGACGGCGCGGATTTCCCGCTTGGTGATCTGGCCGTCATGCTCGAACCAGTCGTCGGGCAGGCCGGGCGTGCGGGGCAGGGCGCGGGCGCCGGGGGCGGCGACGCACTCCACCGCCAGCGTGTTCAGGTCGGCCACGCGCTCCGCCGGCCACTCGTCCGCCGTCGCAACGATGCAGCGTTCGCGCGGTCCGCCCATGGATTCCAGGGCGGTCAGGCGCGACGGGCCGAAGCCGCGCGCCGCCAGCAGCGCCGCCAGCTTGGCCGGAGTCGTTCCGTCCCAGCACAGAACCAGCAGCCGCCCGCCCGGTTGCAGATGCGGAACGACCAGCTCCAGCGGGCGTCCGTGCACGGTCAGGGTGCCGCACTCCTGCAGCGGCCAGCCCAGGCGGGCGGCGGCGAGGCTGAAGGATGACGGGGCCGGAACGATCGACAATTCTTCAACCGGAACGAGTTTCGACAGGGTGGCGCCGATGCCGTACCAGGACGGGTCGCCGCTTGCCAGCACGCAGACCCGTTGGCCGCGCCGGGCCAGCAGGGCGGGATAGGCGTCCGACAGGGGGGAGGGCCAGGGCAGTCGCTCCTGTCCGGCGCTTTCCGGCACCAGCGCCAGATGGCGGGCGCCGCCGGCCAGCAGGTCCGCGCCTTCGACCAGCGCGCGGGCGGCGGGTGACAGACTGTCCCACCCGTCCTCGCCGATGCCGACGACGCTCAGCCAACGCCCCACGGCCGTGCTATTCATGGGGTTCTCCAGGGAGGACAAGCATGAAGGCGCTGATTCTGGGCGGCACCACCGAAGCGACGGCGCTGGCCCGCCTGCTGAGCGGCCACCCGCGCATCGACGCGGCGGTGTCGCTGGCCGGGCGCACCAAGCAGCCGGTGCTGCCGCCCCTGCCGACCCGCATCGGCGGCTTCGGCGGGGTGGACGGGCTGGCGGCGCATCTCGTCGGGAACGGCATCGGCGCTGTGGTGGACGCCACGCATCCCTTCGCCGACCAGATCTCCGCCAACGCCGCGGCGGCCTGCGCGCGGGTGGGCGTGCCGCTGCTGGTGCTGACCCGCAAGCCCTGGGAACCGGGCGAGGGCGACCGCTGGATCGGCGTGCCGGACATGGATGCCGCCGCCGAGGCGCTGCGCCCGCTCGGCGGGACCGTCTTCCTGACCATCGGCCGGCAGGAGGTCGCGGCCTTCGAGGCGGTGCCGGACAAGCGCTACCTGATCCGCGCCGTCGACCCGCCGGAACCGGTGCCGAACCTGCCGGACCACCGCCTGATCCTCGATCGCGGCCCCTTCACGCTGGAGGGGGAGACCGCCTTGCTGGAGAAGCATCGGGTGGAGGTCGTCGTCAGCAAGAACAGCGGCGGCACCGCGACCGAGGCGAAGCTGGAGGCCGCGCGCCGCCGGGGCATTCCGGTGGTGATGGTCGAGCGCCCAAAGGGTAATGGCGTGGCCGAAGTGCACGCAGCGGCGGCGGCGTTGGCGTGGTTGGAGGCATTCGGCAGTTGAGCCCCCCTCCCGACCTCCCCCCGCTGCGCAGGGGGAGGAGATCCCCTCCCCTGCGCAGCGGGGGAGGGTTAGGGAGGGGGCCCGTTTCGACACCGTCCTCACCCCCGCACCGCATAGCTGCGCGGCGTGTAGACCCACGGCTGCGCACCGTCGCGCGGCACCAGCCGGCTGTGCGAGGCGCCGATGATGACGCAGGTCCGCATGTCGGCCTGCGCCGCGTCCACGGCGCCCAGCGTGGTGACCGTCAGCGCCTCGTCGGGGCGGCCGACCGCCTGGGCGAGGATCACCGGCGTCTCGGCCGGGCGGAGGTCGCGCAGCGCGTCGAAGGCGGCGCCGAGCTGCCATGGGCGGGCGCGGCTGATCGGGTTGTAAAGCGCGATGACGAAATCCGCCTCCGCCGCCAAGCGCAGGCGTTTCAGCACCACCTCCCACGGCTTCAGATTGTCGGACAGCGAGATGGCGCAGAAATCATGGCCGAGCGGTGCGCCGGCCCGCGCCGCCGCCGCCTGCATCGCGGAAATGCCGGGATCGACCGACAGCGGCACGCGGTGCCACGCCGCGGGTGCCGCCGGATCGTCCAGCGCCTCGAACACCGCGGCGGCCATGGCGAAGATGCCGGGGTCGCCGCCCGACACCACCGCCACCCGGCGGCCTTCCGCGGCCAGTTGCAGGGCGTGGCGGGCGCGGTCCAGCTCCACCCGGTTGTCGGAGGCGTGGCGCACCTGCGGACCGGGCGGGACGCGGTCCACATAGGGGAAATAGCCGACGAGGTCGGTCGCCTCCGCCAGATCGCGCCGGGCCTCCGGCGTCAGCCAATCCTCGGTGCCGGGGCCGAGCCCGACGACCTTCAGCCATCCGGCCTGGGGATCGGCGGTCATCGCCGCAGCCCTTCGCCGGGGATGACGATCTGCGAGAAGTAGGGGGCCGTCTCCGGCGCCTCGCGGAAGGGCATGACGCGCTGCTCCGCCATGCTTGCCCGCTCGATGTACCAGGCGCGGTCGGCCAGCCCGGCGGCCTCCACGGCGCGGCGGACCTTCGGCAGGTTCTGGCCCAGCTTCATGATGACCGCGGCGTCGGCGTTGCGCAGCGCGCGCAGGAGCGCCTCCTCCCCCAGCGTGCCGGGAATGACCGACAGAACGTCGTCGCGCAGGGTCAGCGGGCGCGGCAGCAGCGAGGCGCTGCACATCATCGAGGTCACGCCCGGCACCACCTCCGTCGGGAAGCGCGAGGCCAGCCGCAGGAACAGATGCATGAAGCTGCCGTAGAAGAAGGCGTCACCCTCGTTCAGCGCGGCGATGGAGCGCCCGGCGGCGAGATGCTCGGCCAGCCGCTCGGCGGACTCGTCGAAGAAGGCCTCGATCTGGCGGCCATAGTCGGGGTGGCTCGGCGGCAGCTCGACCGTCACCGGATAGACCATTGGCAGCTCAATGTGCTCCGCCGTGATGCAGCCGTCGGCGATGCGCCGGGCCTGACCGGATGTGCCGCGCTTGCAAAAATAGGCGACCACCGGGCAGGCGCCGATGGTGCGCATGGCGCGTACGGTCATCAGGTCCGGGTCGCCGGGGCCGACGCTGACGCCGTAGAGGGTGCCGGTGGAGATGCCGGTGCTTTGGGGTTCGTTGCTCATTCCACGTCGCTCGCCAGGGCGTTGACCGCCGCCGCCGCCATGGCGCTGCCGCCGCGCCGGCCCTTGATCGCCAGGAAGGGCAGGCCGAAGGGCGCCTCGGCCAGCGCGTCCTTGCTTTCCGCCGCACCGACGAAGCCCACGGGGAAGCCCAGCACCGCCGCCGGCTTCGGCGCGCCGTCGCGGATCATCTCCAGCAGCTTGAACAGGGCGGTCGGCGCGTTGCCGATGGCGACGACGGACCCGGCCAGCCGGGGCGCCCACAGCTCCAGCGCGGCGGCGGAGCGGGTGTTCTCGACCTGTCTGGCAAGCTCCGGCACCGCCGGGTCGCGCAGCGTGCAGACGACGGGGTTGTCGGCCGGCAGGCGCGCCCGCGTGATGCCGTGGGCGACCATCTCGCTGTCGCAGAGGATCGCCGCCCCGCCGCGCAGAGCCGCCCGCGCCGCCGTTCCCACGTCGGGGGAGAACATCAGATCCCTGGCCGCGTCCACCATGCCGCAGGCGTGGATGACGCGCACCGCCACCGGCTTCAGGTCGTCGGGGATGCCCGACAGGTCGGCCTCCGCCCGGATGGTGGCGAAGGACTGGCGGTAGATGGCCGCTCCATCGCGGATGTAGTCGTAAAGCGGCTCAGCGGACACGGGACAACTCCTCAACAGACAGATCGGCGCCAGACAAAGAGGCAACGGCGGTTACGGCGGCGTCGGGTGTCAGGCCGGACCGCCAGGGCGTGCCGCCGGGTGCGGCGTTCAGCGCGACGTCGTAGACGCCTTCCCGCGCGGTGAGCGTGACATCGGCCACACCGGGATGGGCGCAGCCCTTCGGGCAGCCGGAGACATGCACCATCCGCACCGCCTCCAGCAAGCCCGCCGCGCGCGCCGCGATGGCGAGGCCGTCGGCGTGTGTGTCGGTGGTGCCGACGTCGCAGCCGGTGACGCCGCTGCAGGCGGTGAGCTTCAGGCGGATGTCCTGGTGGTCGAGGATGCCGCCGAGGGCGGTTGCTCGTTCAGCGGCGCCGTCCTGCGGGGCGGCCAGCAGCAGGGCGCGCCAGGGGGTGATGCGGATCTCGTGGGTGAGGGCGGCCAGCGCTTCCAGCCGGTCGCAGTCGAGGCGGCCGAAGGGGAAGGCGACGCCGAGCCAGGAGGGTTGGGGCCAGGAGGGTTGGTGGCCGAGGAAATGTCGGGTGGGCGGCGTTTGCCCCCACCCTGACCCTCCCCCGCTGGGCGGGGGAGGGAATGAGGTTCGCGGGGGAGAAAGCTCCCTCCCCTGCCCGGCGGGGGAGGGAAGGGGCCCATGCGCAGCATGGGAAGGGTGGGGGCCGGTCAGCATCCCCGCCACCCGCTCCCGCAGCGCCTCCACCCCCAGCGCCTTGACCAGCCCGGCCATGCGCCGCGGCGGTTCGGCCAGGGTCTGCCGAAGCTCCAGGAAGGCTCGCGCCAGCGCCGCCGCCAGTTCCACCAGATCGTCGGGGCGGCAATGGCCCAGCAGAGCGGCGCCCTCGAAGGTCCCGCCCAGCCCGACGCGGAACAGCGGCCCCTCTACCGCGTCAAAGCGGACATCCGTGCTGCTGTCGAACAGGGTGGCCTGCCCGCCGCCATCGACCAGCCAGCCGAACTTCGGCGGAAGCCGGTGCAGCGCGCGATCCGCCGCCAGCCGGGCGTCGAGCGCCAGGGCGTAGGGGCGCACGTCCAGCACCGCCGTCCCGTCCAGTCCGGCGGTGGGCGAGGTCAGCACGTTGCGCACCGCCTCGCTCTCGGCATCGTCCGAGACGTAGCCGAGCGCGCGAAGCTCCGCGATCAGCGCCGCCATGTCCGGGGCGGCGACGCCGCGCAGTTGCAGGTTGCCTCGGTGGCTGAGATCGACCAGACCGTTGCCGTGACGACGCCCAAGTTCCGCGATCCGCGTCGCCGAGGCGGCGGGAAGCACCCCCGCCGGGACGCGCACGCGGACCAGCAGACCGTCGCCGACCTCCATCGGGGCGAGAACGCCGGGACACATGCCGCGCCGGCGCGGCGGGTTGCGGGGCAGGGCATTGCTGGGCTGGGTGATCGCGCTCATGCGGACATCTCCTTGCGGCGGCGCAGATCGTCGCCCGTCGAATTGCGGCGTGGGTGCCAGAGACCGCGCTCCAGGGCCTCGGTCAGCCGGTCCAGGATATGCCGGGCGGCGGCCGGATTGGACTGTGCCAGGAAGTCCCACACCCGCTGGTCGTCCACATAGGCGCCGTACAACTGGTCGAAATGGTGGGGCCGCACCGCCGTGGTGGTCGCGGCGAAGGCGAACAGCGTGTCCACGCTCGCCGCCAGCTCCCCGGCGCCGCGGTAGCCGTGGCGCATCATGCCGTCGATCCAGCGCGGGTTGGCGGCCCGGCCGCGCAGCACGCGGGCGATCTCCTCGCCCAGCGTTCGGACGGTCAGGCTCTCCGGCTCGGAGCTGTCGAGGTGGTAGAGCGCCGGGTCGTTGGCCGGGTCGTCGTTGGCCAGCGCGGCGGCGGCGGAGAAGCCGCCCTCATACTGCATGAAGCCGTCGGTGGAGAGGACGTCGTGCTCCCGCTGGTCCTGGTGGTGGACCAGCGCGTCGGCCCCGCCGATGCGGCGGCGGAACAGGGTGGGCAGCGGCACGCCCTCCAGCCCCTTGCCGTAGGCGTGGCAGCTTCCCTCAAGATAGGCGGCGCCGAAGTCGGCCCGCGCGCTCCAGTCGCCCCGCGCGATCATTCCGGGCAGCGCTGTGCCATAGGCGCCGGGAGCGGCGCCGAAGACCCGCGCGCTGGCCCAGCGTTCCGCCTCCACCGCCGGGGTGCCGCCGGTTTCCAATTCAGCGCGGTCGGTGCGCAACGCGGCGGCGACGGGATTCACGTCGTCGGGCTCGTCCTCCGCCATCACGGCGCGGACGGCCTGGTCGAACAGGGCGATCTGCTGAGGGAAGACGTCGCGGAACAGGCCGGAGATGCGCAGCGTCACGTCCACCCGCGGGCGGCCCAGGACGGAGGCCGGCATCACCTCGAAGCCGGTGACCCGGCCGGAGCCGTTCTCCCACAGCGGTCGCACGCCCAGCAGGGCCATGGCCTGGGCCAGCTCGTCGCCGCCGGTGCGCATGGCCGGCGTGCCCCAGCAATCGACCACCAGCCGCTTCGGCCAGTCGCCATGGTCCTGCAGATAGCGGGTGATCAGCGCGTCCGCCGCCTGCCAGCCCAACGTCCAGGCGGTCGGCGTCGGCACGCCGCGCGGGTCGAGCGCGTAGAGGTTCCGCCCGGTGGGCAGCGTGTCGGCCCTTCCCCGCGCCGGGGAGCCGCCAGGGCCGGGCTTCACGAAGCGCCCGTCCAGCCCGGCGAGCAGCGCGGCCATCTCCGCCTCGCCGCAGGCGTCCAGCGCCGGGGCGACGTCCTCCGGCGCGCCGAAGCGGGCGACGGCGGCGAGCAGGCGGGCACGCCGCTCCGGCTCCGGTGTCGTGCCGAAGACGTGCAGCCCGTCGCGGATCTGCATCTCCTTGATGTCGCAGAGATGGGCGTCGAGGCGGCTGAGGATGGCGTCGGGGTCGTCGTCGGGCCGCAGGTTGCAGTCGGCGGCGACGCCGGAACTCCATGCCAGATCCAGGATGGTCTGCCGCAGCGTGCCCAGCCGCCGCGGGTCCAGCCCGGTCGCCATCGAATATTCGTCGATGGCCGTTTCAAGCTCGGCGAGGTCGCCGTGCAGCCCGGCCTCGACCGGCGGCGGGGTCAGGTGGCCGATCAGCACGGCGCCCAGCCGGCGGCGCGCCTGCACGCCCTCGCCGGGGTTGTTGACGATGAAGGGGTAGAGGCAGGGCAGCGGACCGGCGACGATTTCCGGCCAGCAGTCGGCGGACAGCGCCACGGCCTTGCCCGGCAGCCATTCCAGCGTCCCGTGCGCCCCCACCTGCACCAGCGCGTGGACGCCCAGGACATGGCGGAGCCAGAGATGGAAGGCGTAATAGCCGTGGCTGGGCGGCGTCTCCGGGTCGTGATGCTGGGTTGTGGTCAGTGGGCCATGGCCGCGGCTCGGCTGCACGGCGACGGCGATGTTGCCGCAGGCCAGCACGGTGAAGCGGAAGGCCGCGCCGTTTTCCATCTGAGAGGACAGCGGGTCGGCCTCCTCGTCGCCCCAGGTGGCGGCGATGCGGGCGCGGGCCTCGGCGGGGGCAAGGCGGCGGTAGTCCTCCAGGCTCAGCGTGGCCAGGCTCAGCGCGGCGGTGGCCCCGCCGGTCAGCGCCTCCATCAGGGCGGCGGGGCCGGCGGGAAGCCCGTCCAGCGCGTAGCCTTCGGCGCGCAGCCGCTCCAGGATGCCGACGACGCTCGCCGGGGTATCGAGGCCGACCGCGTGGCCAATGCCGCCGCCCGGCCCCGGATAGTCGGACAGCACCAGCGCCAGCTTGCGCTCGGCCCGCGGCGTGGCGCCCAGCCGCACCCAGGCGGCGGCCAGATCGGCGGCGAAGGCCACGCGGTCGGGCACCGGGCGGATCAGCGTCGGGGCGAACTCCAGATCGGGGTCCGGCGCCCCTTCGGCCTTGAAGGCGATGGCGCGGGTCAGGATGCGGCCGTCCATCTCCGGCAACACGACGTTCATGGCGAGGTCGGACGGCCCCATGCCGCGGGCGGAGCCGCGCCAGCCCTCCTCGGTTGTGGTGGACAGCACGGCTTGCAGCACCGGCGTGCCGTTGGCTTCCAGCGGTGAGCCGTCCTCGCGCGCCGCCGAGAAGCCGGTCAGGTTCAGCACGACGGCGGCGTCGCGGGCGGTCAGGGTGGCGCGCATCCAGGCGGCGCAGTCCGGCTCCTTCAGGCTCGCCACGAAGAGCGGCAGCGGGGCGAGGCCGCGCGCGGCCAGCGCGTCGCACAGCGCGTGCACCGGCTCCAGATCTCCGGCCAGCAGGTGGGAGCGGTAAAAGACGACCGGCGCGCAGGACCCGGCACCTTGGCCGGACCAGCCCTCATAGACGCCGAAGCGCGGGACGGGCGCCGGCTCGCGCCAGGGGCGCTCCCGCCCGGCCAGCGTGGCGGCGTAGGCCAGCAGGTTGGCGATGTTGTCCGGCCCGCCTTCGGTGAAATAGCGCCACAGCCGTTGCGCCGCCTCGGCCGGAACGGTGCCGTAGCCCTCCAGGGCGGGGTTCGGCTGGGCGCAGCCGGGCAGCACGGCCAGCGCCACCCCCGACTCCCGGCAGGCCGCGGCGACATGGTCCAGCCCGTAGCGCCAGTAGCCCGCCCCGCCGAGCAGCCGCAGAACGACCAGCTTCGCCTTGCGGATCACGGAGTCGACGTAGAGGTCCACCGACAGCGGGTGCCCCAGCCACGCCAAGTTCGCCAGCCGCAGGGTCGGCAACAGATCGGCGGGCCGGGTGTCACGGTGGCGCTTCCAGCAGGCGGCGAGCGCCGTCAGGTCGCTGTCGGAGAAGGACAGGACGACGAGGTCCGCCGGGCTCTGCCCCAGGTCCACGGCCTGGGGGCCGGCGTCGAGGTCTTCCTGGCGGGCGGCGAGTAGGTGCATTGGCTACAGCTTTAAAGAAGTCCCCTCGCCCCTCCGGGGCTCGGAGCCGCCGGCCGAAGGCCGGTTGAGCGCCGAAGGCGATCAAAGGCGGAGAGAGGGCGCGAGACTTGCGAGCGACCGGGTTAGGGTGAGGGGGCGCCCGCGAGGGCGTCCACGCACTGCAATAAGTCGGCGTGGTCGGCCTTGCGGCCGCCCCCTCATCCCATCCCTTCTCCCCGGAGGGGAGAAGGGCAAATGGTGCATCACCCCAGCGCCGCGGTCACGGCGTCGCGGTCCAGGCCCGTCTCGCCGATCACCACCAGACGGCTGCGGCGCGGCTCGTCGGGCTTCCAGAAGCGGTCGAAATGGGTCTGGATGCGCGTTCCCACGCCCTGCACCAGCAGCCGCATCGGCTTGCCCGGCACGTCGATGAAGCCCTTCAGGCGCAGCACGCCATGGGCGGCGGCCACCCGCTCCAGCGTCTTCGCCAGGGCCGCCGGGTCGGGCTGCGGGCCGAGTTCCACGACGAAGCTGGTGAAGTCGTCGTGGTCGTGGCCCTCCTCCTCGTCATGGTGGCTGGGGCGGTTGGCGAGGTCGTCCTCGGCCCCGGCCCCGACGCCCAGCAGAACCACCGGATCGACCTTGCCGTTGCTGGCGCGCAGGATCTTGGGCTCGCGCCCAGCGCCGCCCTCAGCCATGCCGCCCTCCGCCATGGCGGCGCGGATCAGGTCCTCGACCTTCGCCAGGGCGGCGGCGTCGACCAGATCTGTCTTGTTCACCACGATCAGGTCGGCGCAGAGAAGCTGGTCCTCGAACACCTCCTCCACCGGGGTCTCGTGGTCGACCTGCCCGGCCTCGGCGGCCTGGGCGGCCAGCGCCGCCGGATCGGGGGCGAAGCGGCCCTCCGCGGCGGCGGCGGCGTCGACCACCGCGACCACCCCGTCCACCGTCACCCGCGTCTTGATCGCCGGCCAGTGGAAGGCCTGGACGAGCGGCTTCGGCAGGGCGAGGCCGCTCGTCTCGATGATGATGTGCTCCGGCGGCTGGGGGCGGGCCAGCAGCTTCTCGATGGCCGGGACGAAGTCGTCGGCGACGGTGCAGCACAGGCAGCCGTTCGCCAGTTCGATCACGTCGTCCTCGCTGCAGGTCGGGTCGCCGCAGGCGCGCAGGATCTCGCCGTCGATGCCGACGTCCCCGAACTCGTTGATGATCAGCGCCAGACGGCGCCCGCCGGCCTGCTCCAGCAGGCTGCGGATCAGCGTCGTCTTGCCGGCGCCGAGAAAGCCGGTGATGACGGTGGCCGGGGTCTTCCCGGCGGTCAGCGGGCCGGTGGTCATCGGCCGTCTCCTAAGAATAGGGGAAATAGGGGATGGGGAAGGTCGGTCCGCCGGTCAGCGGAGCGGACGCCCGGCGGCCAGCGCCATGGCCGGCGCCATGGCCAGCGCCATGGCCAGCGATGGTGCGGCGGCCTGGAGCGGCCATGCGGACGGACTGAGGACGGCGCGATGCGTCATGATCTGGTTCCCTGTCTCCGCCACACCCGGCGGATTGGATGAGTGTCGGTCCGGCGGCAGGTTTCCTGGCTCGCGGGTCGTCGTCGCGCCTCCCGCCTTCCCGGCCTCTCGGCCCGTGGCATTTCCGGAGGCGGACTCGCCGCATACAGTTGCGGGGGCAGCCGCGGCCTTGGACCCCATCGGGGTCCGCACCGCATTCCCTATTATCCCCGCGCCTTCACGGCGGACGGGGCACCGTCGGAGGCGCAGAATTGCAGGCGGACCCCCGATTTGCAAGCGGCCATTTGGCGCCCGGAAACCGTGCCGCCGAACCCGGAACGCTCCGCCCATGCCGCCGTTGGTGTGTCGGAAGATCGGTACAGTCTGTCTGGAAAGCTGACACTCCGGACGGTATGGGAGGCCCACGGTCGTGTAGGGGGAAATAAACGATTTCAAGGGCTTGTTCGAAAGTCCCGCAGTTGGCATGTTCTGTGCTTATATCAGACTAACCAAAAACGCGGACCGGCAGACGACGCGGACGAACAGGGAGGGAAAAGCGGCACCCATGGCCGACGACATCATTTTGGAAGCGCGCGGACTCTCGAAGGAGTTCAAGGGCTTCATCGCGGTGAAGGAGGTGAACCTCCAGGTCCGCCGCGGCACGATCCATGCGCTGATCGGCCCGAACGGCGCCGGCAAGAGCACGGTCTTCAACCTGCTGACCAAGTTCCTGACGCCGACGCGCGGCCAGATTCTCTACAAAGGGCGCGACATCACCGCCATGAAGCCCGCCGACGTGGCGCTGCTCGGCATGGTGCGCTCCTTCCAGATTTCCGCGGTCTTCCCGCATCTCAGCGTGCTGGAGAATGTCCGCGTCGCGCTGCAGCGCCCGCGCGGCACCAGCTTCCATTTCTGGAAGCCGGAGGCCAGCCTGCACGACCTGCACGACCGCGCCGAGGAGCTGATCGAGGCGGTGAACCTCACCCCCTGGGCCGGCCACACCGCCGCCGAGCTGCCTTACGGCCGCAAGCGCGCGCTGGAGATCGCCACCACGCTGGCGCTCGACCCGGAGGTGATGCTGCTCGACGAACCGCTGGCCGGCATGGGCCACGAGGACATCGAAGGCACCGCCGCCCTCATCAAGCGCGTCTCCGCCGACCGCACCATCCTGATGGTGGAGCACAACCTGTCGGTCGTCGCCCATCTGTCGGACACCATCACCGTGCTCCGCCGCGGCGAGATCCTGGCCGAGGGCGCATACGACGTCGTATCGCGCAACCCTCAGGTCATGGAGGCCTACATGGGGACGGGTGAGGTGGGCCATGCCTGACGGCGCGAATGTGAAAACGGCCATGCTGGAGATCCGCGATCTCCAGGCCTTCTACGGCGAGAGCCATGTGCTGCACGGCGTCAACATCGACGTGCGCCAGGGCGAGGTGGTGACCCTGCTCGGCCGCAACGGCGCCGGCAAGACGACCACCATGCGCTCGATCATGGGCATCGTCGGCAAGCGCAACGGCTCGATCCGCTTCCAGGGCAAGGAGCTGATCGGCATGGCGCAGCACAAGATTCCCCGCCTCGGCATCGGTTATGTGCCGGAGGAGCGCGGCATCTTCTCCTCGCTCAGCGTGGACGAGAATCTGATGCTGCCGCCGGTGGTGAAGTCGGGCGGCATGACCGTGCCGCAGATCTACGAGCTGTTCCCCAACCTCCAGGGCCGCGGCACCACCCAGGGCACGCGCCTGTCGGGTGGCGAGCAGCAGATGCTGGCGATCGCGCGCATCCTGCGCACCGGCGCCGACCTGATCCTGCTCGACGAGCCGACCGAGGGACTCGCCCCCGTCATCATCGAGCAGATCGGCGTGGCGGTGCGCAAGCTGAAGCAGCGCGGTTTCACCATCGTGCTGGTCGAGCAGAATTTCCGCTTCGCCGCGACCATCGCCGACCGCCATTACGTGATGGAGGAAGGCCATGTCGTGGACATGATCCCCAACGACCAGCTCGCCCAGAACATGGACAAGCTGCACACCTATCTGGGTGTCTGACCAAGCCACCCCCTCTGCCGAAAACACTCAAAACAAAGCCAATCGAAGGGAGTTCGAAATGCTCAAGACGTTGCTTTGCGGGACCGCACTGCTGGCGCTGACCGCCGGGGCCGCGCACGCCCAGGTCTCCAACAACGTGATCAAGATCGGCGTGATGAACGACCGGTCCGGCATCTACGCCGACCTCGCCGGCGAAGGCTCCGCCATCGCCGCCCGTCTGGCGGCCGAGGAGTTCGGTGGCAAGATCGCCGGCGCGCCGATCGAGATCGTCGTCGCCGATCACCAGAACAAGGCCGACATCGCCGCCAACACGGCGCGCGAGTGGATCGACGCCGGCAACGTGGACGTCATCGCCGACGTGCCGAACTCCGCCGCCGCGCTGGCCGTCCAGGGCATCACCAAGGACAAGAAGCGCATCTTCCTGATGTCCGGCCCGGGCTCGACCGACCTCAGCGGCAAGTCCTGCAGCCCCTACGGCTTCCAGTGGACCTACGACAACTACGCCATGGCCGCCGGCACCGCCCGCGCGCTGGTCGAGCAGGGCAAGAAGAACTGGTACTTCATCACCGCGGACTACGCCTTCGGCCACTCGCTGGAGGATGAGACCTCGAAGATGGTCAAGCAGCTCGACGGCAAGGTCGCGGGCAACGTCCGCCATCCGCTGGGCAACGCCGACTTCTCGTCCTACCTGCTCCAGGCCCAGGCCTCCAAGGCCGACGTGATCGGCCTCGCCAACGCGGGCGGCGACGCCACCAACGCCGTCAAGCAGGCGTCGGAGTTCGGCATCACCCAGTCGGGCCAGAGCCTCGCCGGCCTGCTGCTGTTCATCAGCGACATCCACGCGCTGGGCCTCCAGGCCTCCCAGGGCCTGCTGCTGACCACCGGCTTCTACTGGGACATGGATGAGCAGACCCGGGAGTGGACGAAGAAGTTCGAGGCCAAGGCCGGCCGCAAGCCGACCATGGTCCAGGCCGGCGTCTACTCCGCCGTCCGCCACTATCTGAAGGCGGTCGAGGCGGTCGGCTCCGACGATCCGGACAAGGTCGCGGCCAAGATGCGCGAGACCCCGGTCACCGACATGTTCACCAAGAACGGCAAGATCGCCGCGAACGGCCGCATGTTCCACGACATGTATCTGGCCCAGGTGAAGACCCCGGGCGAGTCCAAGGCCCCCTGGGACTACTACAAGATCGTGAAGACGATCCCGGCCGAGCAGGCGTTCCTCGACCCGGCCAAGAGCGGTTGCACGCTGGTGAAGTAAGGTTCTGAGCTTCGGGGCGGGCCCCCACCCTAACCCCCCCCCGCTGGGCGGGGGAGGGAATCTGAGCCCTCCCCTGCGAAGCGGGGGAGGGTTGGGTGGGGGGCCCACCCCAAGCACCCAATCAAAAAATCAAAAGTCCGATACACAGGGAGGGACGGTCATGTTCGACTTGCTGGGGGTGCCGCCCCAGGTCCTGTTCGGCCAGCTTCTGCTCGGCCTCATCAACGGGTCCTTCTACGCGCTGCTCAGCCTTGGGCTGGCGGTCATCTTCGGCATGCTGAACGTCATCAACTTCGCCCACGGCGCGCTCTACATGATCGGCGCCTTCGTGGCGTGGCTGCTGCTGACGAAGCTCGGCCTCGGCTACTGGTGGGCGCTGGGACTGTCGCCGCTGATCGTCGGGTTGCTGGGCGTGGCGCTGGAAAAGACCATGCTGTCGCGGCTCTACAAGCTCGACCATCTCTACGGGCTGCTGCTGACCTTCGGCCTCGCCCTGATCATGGAAGGCGCCTTCCGCCACTTCTACGGCGTGTCGGGACAGCCCTATCCGATCCCGGACGCGCTCAAGGGCGGTCAGAACCTGGGCTTCATGTTCCTGCCCAACTACCGCGGCTGGGTCGTCGTCGCCTCCCTGATCGTCTGCTTCGGGACATGGTTCGCCATCGAGCGGACGCGGCTCGGCGCCTATCTGCGCGCCGCCACCGAGAATCCGGTGCTGGTCCAGGCCTTCGGCATCAACGTGCCGGTGATGATCACCGCCACCTACGGCTTCGGCGTCGCGCTGGCCGGACTGGCCGGCGTGCTGGCGGCACCCATTTATCAGGTATCGCCCCTGATGGGCTCCAACCTGATCATCGTCGTCTTCGCGGTGGTGGTGATCGGCGGCATGGGCTCCATCCTCGGCGCCATCGTCACCGGCCTGGGGCTGGGGCTGCTGGAAGGCCTGACCAAGGTCTTCTACCCCGAAGCCTCCAACATCGTGGTGTTCGTCGTGATGGCGATCGTCCTTCTCATCAAGCCCGCGGGCCTCTTCGGACGGGAGCGCTGAGCCATGGCCACCCAAAGCAAGACGACCGGAATCAAGGCGGCCGGAATCAAGGCGGCCGGCATCAAGACGGCCGACACCCAGACGACCACCATCGCGCTGCGCCGACCGGGGCAGGACACCGCGCGGAACGCCATCATCCTCGGCATCGGCCTGCTGATCGCGCTGGCGGCACCCTTCGTGCTGTACCCCGTCTTCGTGATGAAGGTGCTGTGCTTCGCGCTGTTCGCCTGCGCCTTCAACCTGCTGATCGGCTTCGCCGGTCTCCTGAGCTTCGGCCATGCCGCCTTCTTCGGCGGGGCGGCCTACATCACCGCCCATTCCGCCAAGGTCTGGGGGCTGGGGCCGGAGGTCAGCATCCTGCTCGGCATGGGCTTCTCCGCCCTGCTGGGTCTCGCCTTCGGTGCGCTGGCGATCCGCCGGCAGGGCATCTACTTCGCCATGATCACGCTGGCGCTGTCGCAGATGGTCTTCTTCATGGCGCTGCAGCTCAAGTTCACCGGCGGTGAGGACGGTATCCAGGCCGTGCCGCGCGGCCATCTGTTCGGCGTGATCGACCTGAACAACTCGCTGTCCATGTACTACTTCGTGCTGGCGGTGTTCCTGGTCGGCTTCGCGGTGGTGTGGCGCGCCGTCCATTCGCCCTTCGGTCAGGTGCTGAAGGCGATCCGCGAGAACGAGCCGCGCGCCGTCTCGCTCGGCTACCGGACGGAGCGCTACAAGCTGCTGGCCTTCGTGCTGTCGGCGAGCCTCGCCGGTCTGGCCGGCGGCACCAAGGCGCTGGTCTTCCAGCTGGCCTCGCTGACCGACGTGACGTGGCAGATGTCGGGCGAGGTGGTGCTGATGACCCTGCTCGGCGGCATGGGCACGCTGCTCGGCCCGGTGGTCGGTGCGGCCATCGTCGTCACGCTGGAAAGCTATCTGGCGGCCACCAGCATGCCGGTGCCGGTGGTGATCGGCGCCATCTTCGTGGTCTGCGTGCTGGTCTTCCGCCGCGGCATCGTGGGCGAGCTTCAAGCCCGCTTCGGCCGGCGGTAAGATCGACGATACCGAACGACACAAAAAGCCAAAACCAGGATCAGCACGATGGATCAACCTTCAGATCTGCCGCTGTGGACCCCGTCGGAGGCGCGCGTCGCCGCCTCCAACCTGACGGCCTTCCGGCAGGCCGCGAGCGCCCGCTTCGGGCTGCGGCTGGACGATTACGACGCGCTCTACGACTGGTCGGTCGCCGGCAAGGAGGATTTCTGGCGCTTCCTGTGGGAGTGGGCCGGACTCAAGGGCGACCTCGGCGGCGTCGCCCTCGCCGACGGTGACAAGATGCCCGGCGCCCGCTGGTTCCCCGAAGCCAGCCTGAACTACGCCGAGAACATGCTCGCCAACGCGCCGGAGGGCGAGGCGGTCGTCTTCTGGGCAGAGGACAAGGTCAAGCGCCGCTGGTCCGGCGCCGAGCTGAAGGCCGAGGTGTCCCGCCTCCAGCAGGCCCTGAAGGCGGCCGGCGTCGGCAAGGGCGACCGCGTCGCCGCCGTCGTCCCCAATATGCCCGAGACGCTGGCCGCCATGCTCGCCACGGCGAGCCTCGGCGCCATCTGGTCCTCCTGCTCCCCCGATTTCGGCGCCCAGGGCATCACCGACCGCTTCGGCCAGATCGAGCCGACCGTCCTCTTCGCCCCCGACGGCTATTGGTACAACGGCAAGAGCCACGACGTCCGCGCCAAGATCGCCCAGGTGCTGACCGAGCTGCCCACCGTCAAGGCCGCCGTCATCATCCCCTACATCAACGAGACGCCGGACGTCTCGGCCATCCGCGGCGGCGTCACCTGGGGGGACTTCATCGCCCCCTTCGCGGCGGCGGAGCCGGGCTTCGAGCGGGTGCCCTTCAACCACCCGCTGTTCATCCTCTATTCCTCGGGCACCACCGGCAAGCCCAAGTGCATCGTCCACGGCACCGGCGGCACGCTGCTCCAGCACGTCAAGGAACACCGGCTGCACAGCGACGTGAAGCCGGGCGACCGGGTGTTCTACTACACCACCTGCGGCTGGATGATGTGGAACTGGCTGGTCTCCGGGCTGGCCGCCGGGGCGACGCTGCTGCTCTACGACGGCTCGCCCTTCGCGCCGGACGGCAACATCCTGTTCGACTACGCCGACGCCGAGGGGATGACGCTGTTCGGCACCTCGGCCAAGTTCATCCAGCAGGCCGAGAAATCGGGGCTGGAGCCGATGCGCACGCACCGGCTTGACACGCTGCGGGCGCTCGCCTCGACCGGCTCGCCGCTGATGCCGGAGAACTTCGCGTACGTCTACCGGGCGATCAAATCCGACATCCATCTGGCCTCGATCAGCGGCGGCACGGACATCGTCTCCTGCTTCGTGCTGGGCAACCCGACGGCCCCGGTGTGGGCGGGCGAGCTGCAGACGGCGGGGCTCGGCATGGCGGTGGCGGCCTTCGACGACGCCGGCCACGCGGTCAGCGGCGAGAAGGGCGAGCTGGTCTGCACGCGGCCCTTCCCCTGCATGCCGGTGGGCTTCTGGGCCGACCCGGACGGGGCGAAGTACCGGGCGGCCTATTTCGAGCGCTTCCCCAACGTGTGGACGCACGGCGACTTCATCGAACGCACCGCGCATGGCGGCTGGGTGATCTACGGGCGTTCCGACGCGGTGCTCAACCCCGGCGGCGTGCGCATCGGCACGGCGGAGATCTACCGGCAGGTCGAGCAGCTTCCGGAGATCCTGGAGGCGGTGTGCATCGGCCAGGAGTGGGACGGCGACGTGCGCGTCATCCTGTTCGTGGTGCTGCGCGAGGGGCTGACGCTCGACAAGGCGCTGGAGGACACGATCCGCAAGCGCATCAAGGAGAACTGCTCGCCGCGCCACGTCCCGGCGCGCATCGTGGCGGTCAAGGACATCCCGCGCACCCGTTCGGGCAAGATCACCGAACTGGCGGTGCGCGACGCGGTGCACGGCCGCCCGATCAAGAACACCGAAGCGCTGGCCAATCCGATGGCGCTCGACGAGTTCCGCGAGCGCCCGGAGCTGGAAGGCTGACCGCCGTTCCGCCCTCTCCCCGGACGGGGGGAGGGCACCCAAACCATCAAGACAACAGAGGATAAGCCATGACCTTGACTCAGAAGGTCGCGGTGGTCACCGGCTCGACCAGCGGGATCGGCTTGGGCATCGCGCGGGCGCTGGCCGGAGCCGGGGCGGACGTGGTGCTGAACGGCTTCGGCGACGCGGCCGCCATCGAGGAGCTGCGCGCCGGTCTGGCGGCGGAGTTCGGCGTGCGCGTCGGCTATCACGGCGCCGACCTCTCGAAGCCGGCGGAGATCGCCGCGCTGATCAGCCACGCGGAGGAGACCTTCGGTTCCGTCGACGTGCTGGTGAACAACGCCGGCATCCAGCACGTCGCCCCGGTGGAGGAGTTTCCGGCGGAGCGCTGGGACGCGGTGATCGCTCTCAACCTGTCGGCCGTCTTCCACGGCATCCACCACGCCCTGCCGGGCATGAAGCGGCGCGGCTGGGGGCGCATCCTGAACATCGCCTCGGTGCACGGCCATGTCGCGTCGGTCAACAAGGCGGCCTATGTCGCCGCCAAGCACGGCGTGGTCGGGCTGACCAAGACGGTGGCGCTGGAGACGGCGGGTACCGGCGTCACCTGCAACGCCATCTGTCCGGGCTGGGTGCTGACCCCGCTGGTGCAGAAGCAGATCGACGCGATCGCCTCGACCAAGAACATCCCGGAGCCGCAGGCGAAGGCGGAGCTTCTCGGCGCCAAGCAGCCCTCCGGCGCCTTCGTGACGCCGGACGAGCTGGGTGGGCTGGCGGTCTTCCTGTGCTCCGAAACGGCGGCGCAGATGACCGGCGCCAGCCTGCTGATGGACGGCGGCTGGACCGCGCAGTAGAGGCGTGTGACGAAACCATGTCTGGACGAGGCGCCAACCGATGACGCCGGCTGCGACATGGTGGACGGCGGCGAGGATGCCGGCGCGCCGATCATGGCGGAGCGACGCGGTGGAAGCGGCCGAACCGAGCCAGCCGGCGTTCCACCGTGCAGCGGTTCCGGCCGGCGGGAAGCCGGCATCCTATCCTTCTTCCGAGAGCGCTTTCTGTTTCTCCGCAACACCGCACCAGGGCGCCTTCGGGCGCCCTTCGCGTGTCCGGGCCCTGTCATCTCATGTTCGGGGCCGTTACTCTGCCGCGATGGCCATTTCGCAGCGAGCCTCTTCCTGCCTCGGCGTGGCCGCCCTGAAGTACTCCAGCACGTAGACCCGTACGGCGCTGGACAGGTTGCTGGCATCCACGGACCCCAACCGCTCGGCGAGGCGGTTGCACAGCTCGCCTAAGGTCAGGCTCTCCATCCGCGCAATGTCTTCCAACCCTTCCCAGAAGGCGGACTCCAGCCGCATGCTGGTGCGCTTTCCGGCGACGTAGACGTTTCTGAGCTTCTTGGATGACATGGTTCGTCCGCTGCGCGACATGTTGCACTCTTATGTGTGAAGCGTCGCGGAGTTCGAGCCGAAAAACATGTGATGAACTTCACATAAAACGCAGGGGTTCATGCCGCAGGGCCTAAGCTGGCTGGAAGGCTGCCACTGTTCCGCGAAGAACATCGGATAATGACAGCGCCGAATAGGACGGCTCGACTTTCCATGCAGCGTGCCGATCCACCCAGAGTGTCGGTGTCCGGCGCCGGGCACGCTGATACAGCCCATGGCGTTCATATCGGAAGGCCGAGTCGCACCACCCAGAACGGGAATCGAAGATCGGGCCGTTGCCGTGTTGCACCCACGCCGCAGGGGGCAAGGCTTGTGAAGCAAAGGCCGCGGGAGCTGAGTTGTTTCAGGTCGCGCACCTGCCACCGGTCATCGGGTAGATGGGCGTCGCCCTGCCGCTGGCTGACTTCCAGAATCTCCGTCGCTTCGGCGAACAGAGCGATCCATCGGGCCATCGGGATCCAACCAGCGTTCTCGACCGGCTTCTGTGGTCGAAGCTGAATGATGCGGATGCCTCGCGCTATTGGACTGCGGTCATATACTCCGATACCTCAATCAGGTTGCTGTCCGGATCACGAAAATAGACGGAACGAATCGGGCCTGTCGCACCAGTGCGGAGCACCGGCCCCTCTTCAATCTCAACGCCTTGAGCATTCAAATGGGCGGCAATCTCGGCGATGCCGGGTTCAACGATGAGACAGAGGTCGATGGCTCCCGGCGTCGGTCGCGCGGCCTTCGGCTCAAACTCCCGGCCAGCCTCATGCAAATTGATCTTCTGGTTGCCGAATGTGAGCGCTTTTCGTCCCTCGCCAAAGGTGACGACTTCCATTCCAAGTACCCGGCTGTAAAACTCACAGGCAACCGGAATGCTTGAAACGGTCAGAACGATGTGGTCGATGCGAAGAGTCTTCATTCGATGCGCCGTTCCTGTTTCTGCACCACTGCGCAGAGATCGTCTTGGCAGCGTGCTGAGCCGAGGCTCCCCCGCCACCCAACGTCCGAAACGTCTTCGCGGACTGCCCAGAGCCTACATCACCGAGGTTTCACCCACCAGCCGCCCGGCATGCCGCTCGGCGGCTTTTCCTCTCCCGGAGTCCCAGCGACCGAGATCCCTCGACCTTCAGCCCCCCGGTGAACCACACCCTGCGGCTCGCGCCGAACAGCGGGCAGACCGCGCAGGTCCGCCACGACCTCATCCGCTCGGGCCGAATCGAGGTCTGCGGCAACAGCCCGAACGCGCTCGCCGGCCTGATGATGGACCTGCCGGACATCCCGGCGGACGAGCTGGATTGACTGCATTAGCGCCAGTCCAGCCCGCCGTTCCTATCGACCATGCGCGGTGCTGATCTTTGCCGGTTTGCCGAGATCACGCGGCGCGGATGCGCTCCAGAAACGTGTCGACCCGCTGGGACATCGTGCCAGCTTGTTTATGCATGATGCCGGAGGCGGAGAGAATGCCGGCTGACAATGTGCCTGTATCCACCGAGGCTTGCGTCACCTCGCCGATGATGAGGCTGACGCTCTGCGTACCCTTCGACGCTTCCTGAATGTTGCGAGTGATCTCCAGCGTCGCCGCCGCCTGCTTTTCCACAGCAGCGGCGACCGCCGTCGCAATCCCGCTGATCCGGTTGATTGTGGCGCCGACGTCGGTGATCGCTGCCGCCGACCCGCGGGCCGCGGTCTGCATGGCGGTGATCTGGGCGACAATCTCTTCGGTGGCGCGGGCGGTCTGGTTGGCGAGGCCCTTCACCTCGTTGGCGACGACGGCGAAGCCCTTGCCGGCCTCGCCGGCGCGGGCGGCCTCGATGGTGGCGTTCAGCGCCAGCAGGTTGGTCTGCGAGGCGATATGGTGGATCAGGCCGACGACATCCCCGATACATTGCGCGGCGTCGATCAAGCCTTTGACGGTGCTGGTCGTGGCATCTGCTTGGGCCACAGCTTCCTGGGCGATCTGAGAGGAGATGCTGACCTGTCGGCTGATGTCGCCGATGGACGCGCTAACCTCCTCCGATGCGCTTGCCACCGTCTGGACATTGATCGAGGCCTGTCCAGCCGCGCTCGCGACGTCCAACGACCGTTGGGTGGTGCGGGAAGCAAGCTCCGCCATGCGCTCGGCCGCCGACTGCATTTCCAGCGACTTGGCGCCTGAATCCTGGGCGACGCCTTTGATCTCCTGCTCGAAGCTCAGAGCCAGTTCATTCAGCACTCCCAATCGGGTGCGCCGTTCCGCTTCAGCGTAGGTTTCAAGCAAAATCTCAAGACTCATCCAGGAAATCTTGTTCAGGGTGTTGCGGAGGTCCGCCTTGCGATCGGCTTCGGCGCCCCCAAAGAACCGTGACGGACTGACTTTTAATTTGAGTGTATCCGCAATTTCTTGAATGACGGTGTAGTGACAGATGGCGACTGCATAGCTTGGGACGCCGTTGTTATAGAACACCTCAGCCAGTCGCTGGGCTGATTCGGTGAAACCGTCATCGAACCGCCCAGCCGCCACCCGGACCCAGTGCGCCACCCGCAGCGTGTGGACCTCAGGCTTCATGAGGGTGGCGTGGATCTCTGGCCATTGTGCGAAGCGGTTATGCCAATCCTCCAAAAGGCGGGGCAAATCACGCTCTGCAAAAGCTTCATTGGAGCGAAGGCTATGGATGTCCGTATCGGAGATGCCAAAAGTCTTAAGGCGTCTATGCATGTCAACTTCGTTACTGCGCATTGTTCCCTCGGAATTTCTTATCTGAGCGGATCATGTATTGATCCGGCAATCGAGACTTATGCGTGATTCAGCAAGAATGATGCCGCTACCGGCGCTTGCGGATATCCAATAATACTTGATGAAAATTCGCGCGCAGTTTGTCATGTGAAGGGACGAAGCCAAGGCGTTTCGCATTTTGGGAGCCAGCCCCGCAAAGTGCGATTTGTTTAGAACAATCCCAATGAACGTGTTGCGGAAGTGAGGGGCGTCCAGACTCGAAGCGCTCGCTTCCCGCCTCAACAGGAAAGCCCGCCCCAGGATCTCTGAGGCGGGCTTCCGCAGAGCTTCGCTGGATTTCCTGGCGGGGGTCCAATCCGTCGCTGCAGGGGCAACTATATAAAATGCGTGATAAAATGCAATGCCTACTTATGATCCTGACACCTCGGTGAGGCGGCGGAATCGGCTGGTTCAGGCGAGCGTGCACTTGACCACCCAGCGGTGCCGACCGAGGCGCTTGCTGTCCTCGGCACAGCGTCGGGCGATGCGCGGAATGGCGCTGCGCTCGCGGCACTCGCGCCGGCAGCGCCGGTGGTCGTAGGCTTTGTTGGCGTGCAGTTTGGCCGGCCGCCGGCGGGGCCGCCCGCGTGGGTCTTGGAGCCGCGGTGCGGCATCCCGCATGGTTTCCACCATGATGGAATCGTGGCGGTTGGCGCCGGTCAGGCGAACGGCAAGCGGGGTGCCGTTGCGGTCGGTGAGGACATGGCGCTTGGTTCCCGGCCGCTCACGATCCGTCGGGTTCGCCCCTGTTCCCTCGCCCCCCTTTTCGCCGGCATGCTGGCGCTGTCCAGCGCGGCCCGGCTTCAGTCGATCTGCTTGGCCCAGGTCAACTCCTACAAGAACATCCGCAGCAGCCGATCCCAGACCTCGGCGGCCAGCCACTCAGCCACAGCCCACTCAACGGCCATCAATCCTTCTTTTCAGGCGCGCAAAGCTGGTGTGGACGGATGTTTTTCGAGTCCCCAGATGCCGCCGGAAGGGCGGCGTCTGGCTAAATTCGGGCTCATCGGTGTGCACATGGTGTGCACCGGAAACTCTCGTATAAAATTATAAAGTGAGTACTCTCAAGGGGTTCGATTGCCGTGTGTGCACAGCCTGATGCACACGAAAAGAAACCCCAACCAACCCGAAAAGAGAGCAAAATCAGTGGGTTAGGTTGGCTGGGGCGCCAGGATTCGAACCTGGGAATGGCGGTACCAAAAACCGCTGCCTTACCGCTTGGCGACGCCCCAACCGAACGGCGCGATCAGCGCCGGAAGGGTCGGGACCATAATCGGAAACCCGGCCCGATTGCAACAGCTTCGTTGACCCTTACCGACCCTCGCGACGCCAAGCCATCAACAGCGCGCCCAGCGCCAGGGCCAGCACCGCGCCCACCGGCAGCAACGGCACCTCCGACACCCCCGTCACTGTGAAATCGCCGTTGGCGCGCAGGCTGATCCAGTCGTCTCCGGTCTGCGTCCGGTCGGGGCGGGTGCGGCGCACGTCGATGCCGGGGCGCACGCCCCCCTCCGTGTCGGAAATCCAATGCACCCCACCGCCGGTCTCGTTGGCGACGCCCGACAGGCGGTCGCCAGTGGAGCGCACGTCGGCCAGTTCCGGCGGGTTGACGGCGCCCACCACGGCCAGAGCCGTGCGCTCACCATCGGTGATGCGGTAGATGCCCGGCTCGCCCGCAACCACCGTGGCGCTGGCGCGGCCCGTGCGGTCCTCGGTCATTTCCAACGTGCGGGTCTCGTCGGAGGGGGTGGTAAGGGTGACGCCGCGCGGGTCGGGCTCGAGGGAGCGGCGCTCCACCGTGATGCGGTTGCCGTCCACATGGGCGCGCAGGTCGTTCTCCTCCAGCTCCGGTTCCTTCATCAGCCAATGGGCGAGGCGGCGCAGAAGCTCGGCCTGGGGGCCGCCGCCCTCGAAGCCACGGCTCCACAGCCACATCTGGTCCGAGGCCAACTGCGCCACCCGGCCCTTGCCGACACGGTCGAGGATCAGCAGCGGCCGGTCGTCGGCCCCGTTCATCACCACCGCGCCATTGCCCGGCACGACCTCCACCTGATGGAACCAGCGGCCCCAGCTCGGCTCGCCGTCCGGACGGTCGCCGGGCAGGCCGGCGGTCACCGGGTGGCGGCGGCCGACCTCCGTCACGGTCGGCTTGAAGGGGCGGTCGATGGCCTGCCCGGTCGGCTCCGCCGGCATCACCTGGCCCAGCGGCGTGCGGAACAGCGACAGCGGCGTGGCGTAGCCCTGGCCGGAGGCCTCCAGCAGGGCGCCGCCCTTCTGCACGTACTCGGCGATGTTCTCCAGATACATCTGCGGCAGCACGCCGCGCCGCCGGTAGCGGTCGAAGATGATCAGGTCGAACTCGTCCAGCTTGATCTCGAACAGCTCGCGGATCGGGAAGGCGATCAGCGACAGCTCGCGGATCGGCGTGCCGTCCTGCTTCTCCGGCGGGCGCAGGATGGTGAAATGCACGAGATCGACGGACGGATCGGCCTTCAGCAGGTTGCGCCACGTCCGCTCGCCGGCGTGCGGTTCGCCGGAGACCAGCAGCACGCGCAGGCGGTCGCGCACCCCGTTCACCACCACGGCGGTGCGGTTGTTGGCCAGCGTCAGCTCCTGCCGCGCCGCCTCGACCTCCATCTCCAGCACGTTCTGGCCGCCGTGGTTGACCGGCAGTTCCAGGTGGAAATCCTGGCCCACCGGCACGCGGATGGTGAGCGGCGGCCCGCCGTCCTGGCGCAGCGTCACCGCCGCGTCGGCCGACTGGCGGCGCGGCATGTCGTCCACCCGGATGGTCAGTTCCACCGGCTTGCCGACGAGGCCGTAGGCCGGCGCCTGGACGATGGCCAGACGGCGGTCGCCCTCGTCGCGGTTGCCGGTCAGCAGCGTGTGCACCGGGCCGATCTCGGCCAGCCGGGCGAGGTTTTCCGGAACGTCGTGGACCTGCCCGTCGGTGATCAGCACCGCCCCGGCCATGCGGCGGCGCGGCACGTCGGCCATGGCGCGGTTCAGCGCGTCGAACAGGTGCGTCTCGTTGATGGCGGAGGCGCCGGATTCCGCATCCCCGGCGCGGACCACCCGCAGTTCCAGGTCGTCGAAGGCCTTCAAACGCTCGGTCAGGCGCTCCAGTTCGGCCTCGGCGCGGGCGCGGCGGTCGCCGATGTTCTGGCTGGGCGAGGCGTCGAGCACGACGACGGCCACGTCCTTGATCGGTTCCCGCTTCTCCTGCACCAGCGACGGGTTGATCAGCGCCAGCGCGAGCACCGCCACCGCCAGAGCGCGCAGCCAGACGCCGCGCGCGCGGCGGAAGACGGCCAGAGCCAGGATCGCCAGCGCCACCACGAACAGCGGCACCAGGAAGACCCAGGGCAGCAGCGGCGCCAGAGCGATGGAGGTTCCGTCAAGCAGGGTCACTGGCCGAGCCTCTCGAGGATCGCGGGCACATGGACCTGATCGGCCTTGTAGTTGCCGGTCAGCGCGTACATGACGAGGTTGACGCCGAAGCGGTAGGCCATCTCCCGCTGCCGCTCCCCGCCGGGGACGACGGCGTAGAGGGGCTGGCCGTTGCGGTTCGCCGCCCAGGCGGCGGCCCAGTCGTTGCCGCCGATCAGCACGGGGGAGACGCCGTCGTTGGCGCGGCCTTCGCGCGCCTCGATCCACAGATTGCCGCCGTTGTAGCGGCCGGGGAAATCGTTCAGCAGGTAGAAGGACTTGGTCAGCACATGGTCGGGCGGGACCAGAGCCAGCGGCGGGATGTCCAGCCCCTGCACCATGCCCTGGAGCGCCTGGTTGCCGCCGACCGCGCCCGCCGACTGGTCGCGCGTGTCGAACAGGATGGTGCCGCCGTTGCGCATGTACTCGTTCAGCCGGGCGCGGGCGTGATCGCTCAGCGCGCGCTGGCCGCCGGACACCGGCCAGTAGAGCAGGGGATAGAAGGCCAGCTCGTCGGTTTCCGGATCGACGCCCACCGCCCCGGCGGCCTCCACCGCCGTGCGGCGGGTCAGCACGTCCACGAGGCTTTCCAGACCGGCGCGCGAGGTGTCGTCCACCGCCCCGTTCCCGGTGCGCACATAGGCGAGGTAGGTCTCCGCCGTCACTTTGGTCGACTGAGCGTCGTCGGCGCGGGCGGGGTTCCAGGGCGCCGCGGCCATGGGGAGGGCTGCGCCCAGCGTCAGCAGGACCGCGGCGGCGGCCCCGGCGCGGTGGCGCTTGCCGCCAAACCCCTTGCCGCCAAACCCCTTGCCGCCCCCCCCTTTGCCGCCGAACCGCCAGCCGCCGAGCAGGCCGCGCAGCGCCAGGGCGATCAGCAGGTCGATCATGGCGAGCGACAGCGCGATGCCGAGCAGCGCCGGCTTCAGCGCCACCTCGCCCCGCGTGCCGTAGGGGCCGCGGGCGACCCCGCCGGGCATGGCGCCCAGCGGCTCGATCCGCGTCAGCGTGGCGGTCAGGTTGAGGGCGCGGCGGGCCTCCTCCGTGCCGTAGAAGCCCGGCGGGTGGCGCGGGCCGAGCACGTCGGCCCCGGCGTCCCCGGCGATGGAGAAGGCGGCGGCCGGCGGCGGCACCAGCCGGCCGAAGCCGTCCAGCACCTCCAGCGGCTCCAGCGTGCCGCCATGGGCGCCCCCGGCGACGCCGCCGCTCAGCGTCACCAGGCGGCGCAGCATGTCGACGAACAGACCGGACATCGGCAGGTTCGACCATTCCGGGCTGGCGGTGGTGTGGACGAGCACGATGTAGCCGTCTCCGCGCTTTTCCGAGGTGACCAGGGGCGTGCCGTCCTGAAGCCGCGCCCAGGTGCGGTCGGCGAGGTCCAGCGCCGGCTCGGCCAGCACCTGCCGCGAGACGGCGACGTCGTCGGGAATGTGCAGGCCGGCGAAGGGGCTGCGTCCGTCGAAGGGCTGGAGCTTCGCCGGCTCCGACCAGGACAGCGCGCCGCCCAGCGCGCGGTCGCCCAGGCGCAGCCGCACCGGCACCAGACGGTCGGGATTCTGGGCCAGCCGCGGCCCGGCGAAGCGCAGCAGCACGCCGCCCTTGCGCACCCAATCCTCGATGGTCTGGGCCTCCTGCCCGGTCAGGGCGCCGATGTCCGACAGGACCAGCACCGCGAGATCGCGCTTGAGAAGCTCGTCCGGCTCGCCGCGGCGCACCTCGTTGTAGGGGGCCAGCGCCCGTTCCAGATAGTGCAGGTCGGAAAGCAGCGGCTGGTTCTCGCCGCTCGCGCGGCCCGAGGCCAGCCCGACCGGGCGGCGGCGCCAGCGCTCGTCGAGCAGGACGGTGGCCCCGGCGGTGGTGTCGTTCTCCACGCGCAGGCTGGCGGCGTCGTTGCGCAACTCCGCCGGCACCTCGAAGCGCACCTCGCGGGTGAGCTGCCCGGCGTCGAAGGCGACTGGCTGGCGGGTCAGCAGCCGACCGTCGGCGCCGGACAGGCGCACGGTGACGCTTTCCGGACGGGAAGCGTCGGCGCGCACCACGCGGGCGGACAGGCCGGCGCCCTCCGACGACGGGGGTAGCAGCAGGTGGGGCGGCTTCTCCGCGGAATCGTCCAGGATCTCAAGGGAGCCCATGCGCTGCAGCGTCTCGGCGAGGCCGCGGGCGGTGCGGTCGCCGATGCCGTCCGACAGCCAGACGGTGTGGGCGGAGCCCCGCGCGGCAAGGCCGCGCACCGCCTCCAGCGCGCCGGCGCGGTCGGTCGGCCAGGGGTGCGGCTCCAGCGCCTGGATCAGGCGGCGGGCTTCCGAGGCGGGCAGGGGCGGGCTGGCCTTCACCGCCTCGCCCCCGGCGGGCCGGGCGGTCGGCAGCAGGACGACCGGGCGGTTCTGCCGCTCCGCCTGCGACACCAGCTCCTCCATGGCGGCGCGGCGGCTCGTCCAGTCGCGGCCCGACGCCCAGCCGTTGTCGACCAGCAGCAGCAGCGGCCCGCTGCCCGGCAGGGCGGCGCGCGGGTTCAGCAGCGGCCCGGCCAGCGCCAGGATCAGCAGCGCGGCGACGATCAGGCGCAGGATCAGCAGCCACAGCGGGGTGCGGGCGGGAGTCTCCTCCCGCGCCGTCAGGTCGCGCAGCAGCCGGATGGCGGGAAAGCGCACCACCCGCGGGGCCGGCGGCGTGACGCGCAGCAGCCACCACAGCACCGGCAGGACGGCCAGGGCGGCCAGCACCCACGGGACGGCAAAGGCGATCGGTCCGAAACCCAGCATCGGCGTCTACGCTGTTGGAGGGTGAGGAGTGGAGGGCGAGGCGATTGCCCCCACCCCGGCCCTCCCCCGCTTCGCAGGGGAGGGAGATTTGGCCCTCCCCTGCGTGAGCGGGGGAGGGAGGGACCCGCGAAGCGGGAGGGTGGGGGCAACGCGCCGCCCCACCTAAACCGCCTCCCGCGCCAGGGCGCCCCACAGCCCGAGCAGGGCGGTCTGGGGCGGCCGGTCGGTGCGGTGGACGGCGTAGGTCCAGCCGGCGGTGCGGGCGAGCGCGTCCAAACCGTCCTGGTGGGCGCGCAGGCGCTCCAGGTAGGTCTCGCGCACCGCTTCCACCCGCGGCACCAGCAGTTCCTCCTCACCCTCGAAGCCTTCGAACTCGACGCGGCCTTCGTAGGGCAGGGTCTCCTCCGCCGGGTCGAGGATCTGCAGCAGATGGCCGCGCACGCCCCGCCCGGTGAGCGCCGACACGGTGGCGTGGATCTCCGGCAGCGGCGACAGCAGATCGCCCACCAGGACCACCTGGGCGTGGCGGGGCAGCGGTTCGGGCTGCGGCAGGGCGTCGGGGGAATGGGCGTTGCGCGGGTCGGTCATCTGCCCGGCCATGCGGTTCAGGGCGAACTTGCCATGGTCCGGGCGCTGGCCGGAGTTGAGCAGGCCGACCCGCTCGCCGCCGCGCACCAGCAGCACCGCGGTGGCGAGGGTCAGCAGGTCGGCGCGCTCCCGCTTGGTCGGCAGGCTGTTGGCGGAGCGGTAATCCATGGAGGGCGAACGGTCGCGCCACAGCCAGACGGTCTGGGCGGCCTCCCACTCGTTCTCGCGCACATAGACGGGCTGGGTCTTGCCGGACTGCCGCCAGTCGATCATCTGCGGCGAGTCGCCGGGCTGATAGCGGCGGAACTGCCAGAAGGTCTCGCCCAGCCCGACGCGGCGCCGCCCGTGCACGCCCTGCGCCACCGTGGAGGCGACGCGCTCCGCCGCGACCAACAGCGGCGGCAGGGTGGCGGCCAGCCCCTCCGCGCGCTGCTGCGCCCGCAGGGTGGTGGCGCCGAGGGTTGGAGAGGCCATCAGCGGGTCCTTACGACAGCGGTGCGCAGAGGCGGTTGATGATGTCGTCCAGCGTGATCCCGTCCGCCCGCGCCGCGAAGTTCAGCGCCATGCGGTGGCGCAGCACGGGCTTCGCCAGGGCCACGACGTCGTCCAGCGACGGCGCCAGCCGCCCGTCCAGCACGGCGCGGGCGCGGGCGGCGAGCATCAGCGCCTGGCTGGCGCGCGGGCCGGGACCCCAGGCGACGTGGCGCTGCACCTCGGGCAGGTCGGTCGCCTCCGGGCGGCCCCGCCGCACGAGGTCGAGGATGCCGTCCACCACGCCCTCGCCGACCGGCACGCGGCGGACCAGACGTTGGGCGGCCTGGAGGTCGGCGGGGGAGAGCACCGTCACCGCCTGCTCGTCCAGTGAGCCAGTGGTGGCGATCATCATCCGCCGCTCGGCGTCGCGGTCGGGGTAATCGACGTCGATCTGCATCAGGAAGCGGTCGAGCTGGGCTTCCGGCAGCGGGTAGGTGCCTTCCTGCTCCAGCGGGTTCTGGGTGGCCAGCACGTGGAAGGGCTGGGGCAGGGCGTGGTAGTGGCCGGCGACCGACACGCGCCGTTCCTGCATCGCCTGGAGCAGGGCGGACTGGGTGCGCGGGCTGGCGCGGTTGATCTCGTCCGCCATCAGGAGCTGGCTGAACACCGGCCCGGGAATGAAGCGGAAGGAGCGGCGGCCCTGCTCGTTCTCCTCCAGCACCTCCGACCCCAGGATGTCGGCGGGCATCAGGTCGGGCGTGCACTGGATGCGCTTCTCGGCGAGGCCCAGCACGGTGCCCAGCGTCTCGACCAGCCGCGTCTTGGCGAGGCCGGGGACACCGATCAGCAGCACGTGGCCGCCGGCCAGGAGCGTGATCAGCGTGAGGTCGATGACCTCCTGCTGGCCGAAGATGATCCGCCCGATGCGGTCGCGCACATGGGTCAGCCGGCCGCCCAGCGCCTCGATCTCCGCCATGAGCTGGTGCGGGTTCTCGCCGGCGGGAAAGCCCTGGCCTGGATTGGTGCCCGGATTGACGGCGTCGGTTGCGCTCACGTCTCTGCTCCCGTTTAAGACCATGCACTCGGTGGGCAATCATGACCGCCCAATCATGACCGCCCAATCATGACCGCTGGGGGTCGAAACGGCCATCGTGGCAAATCCGCCAGTCCGGACCTATGTGACGAGTATGGCGAAATTACGTTGCGCGGCCAGTTCCCTCTGTGCCCCTCATGCCAGAAAAAGACGAGAAGGCTAGCGATGAAAGTCGGCAATGAACCGGCGAATGACAAGCGCCCAAATGAAACGCGCCCAGGTGGGATGACCGGTGGGGAGAGCGGCGAAAGCCCGCCCCCCGCTCTGCCGCTGACCGCGCGGGAGCAGCGGTTCGACATCCGCATCGCCCGCGACGGCACCTGGTTCCACGAAGGCGACCCGATCCGGCGGATCGAGCTGGTCAAGCTGTTCGCCACCGTCCTGCGGCGCGACGGGGCGGGCGACTTCTGGCTGGTCACCCCGGTCGAGCGCGGGCGGATCGTGGTCGAGGACACGCCGTTCGTCGCCGTGGAAATGGCGGCAAGCGGAGATGGCGACGAACAGGTGGTGTCATTCCGTACAAATTTAGACGAATGGGTCGAATGCGGGCCGGATCATCCGATCAGAGTTGTCCACAATCCTGAAAATGGCGAACCGACGCCCTATATCCTCATAAGAAACGGGCTCGAAGCGCGAATTCTTCGTTCGGTCTACTACGAATTGGTGGACCGGGCCGACACGCGCGGCCATGATGGTGAGGCTGAGGTGGGGGTATGGAGCAAGAAGGTCTTCTTCGTGCTGGGCAGGCTGCCTGGCGGGTGAGTCTCGACGAGATCCGCAAGCGCTTTCCGGGAAGCGCCGCCGCTGGCCTGCGCCCGGTCAAGGTGCGCGGCGACCATGATCTGAATCCCGGTTTCGAGCCTTCCCAGGCCAAGCTGCGGGAGGCTGCCGTCCTGGTGCCGCTGGTCGACCGTCCGGAGGAGCTGACGGTCATCTTCACCCAGCGCACCGCCAACCTGACCGCCCACGCCGGGCAGATCAGCTTCCCCGGCGGGCGGATGGAGAGCGACGACCGCGATCCGGAGGACACCGCCCTGCGCGAGACCGAGGAGGAGATCGGGCTGGCGCGCGACCGCATCGAGGTGCTGGGGCGGCTCGACACCTACGTGACGCGGACCGGCTTCCGGGTGACTCCGGTGGTCGGGCTGGTGCGCCCGCCCTTCCAGGTGACACCCGACCCGACCGAGGTGGCGGAGGTCTTCGAGGTGCCGCTGGCCGCCATCCTCGACCCGACCAACCCGCAGCGCCACAGCCGCGAGTTCCAGGGCGCGCAGCGCTACTTCTACGCCTTCCCCTACCAGCAGCGCTTCATCTGGGGCGCGACGGCGGGGATGCTGGTGAATCTCTGCGATGTTCTGCGCGCCGAGGGGCTGGGCGAAGGGCTGGGGTGCGACGGCCTGGGGGCCGACCGCCTGGGCGACCGGCCCGCCGGCGGACCATCGTAAGGCGGGCGGCGCGTGCTGCGGATCTTCCTGACGGTCATCCTGCCCCTGGTCCTGCCCACGGCGGGTTATGTCCTGTACGTGTTCGTCGTCGAGCGGCGCCGCCGCGAGGCGGAGGAGGCGCACCGCCCGGCCCCCTGGTGGGCGACGGCGCCCTGGCCCTGGCTGGTCTTCGCCGGGGTGGCGGCGATGGCGGTGACGCTGGGAGCCGTTGCCATGACCAGCGGGGTGGCGCCGCACACGCCCTACACACCGGCCCATCTCGAAGACGGGCGGGTGATCGGCGGCGGCCCATCCGGCAATGGGCCATCCGGCAGCGGGCCATCCGGCAGCGGGCCATCTGGCAATTGAGCGTTCCGCGGGCTAGCCTGCCGCCATGACCGTCAACGCCCGCATCGCCCCCCAGCCCTGGATGACCGCTCCCGAAACGCGCGCCGTGTTCGACGCCCTGGCCGCCGGAGGGGCCGACGCGCGCTTCGTCGGCGGTTGCGTGCGCGACGCCTGGCTGGGCCGCAAGGTGAAGGACATCGACATCGCCACCCACGCTCCGCCGGAGCGGGTGATGGCGTTGCTGAAGGCCGCGGGCATCGGCGCCATCCCCACCGGGATCGAGCACGGCACCATCACCGCCGTGGTCGGGAAGGCGCATTACGAGATCACCACGCTGCGCCGCGACGTGGAGAGCTTCGGGCGTCACGCCCGCGTGGAGTTCACCGACGACTGGCGGGAGGACGCAGCCCGGCGCGACCTGACGATGAACGCGCTGAGCTGCACGCTGGACGGCTGCGTCTACGACCCCTTCGGGGGGCTGGCGGACATGGCCGCCGGGCGGGTGCGCTTCGTCGGCGACCCGCGCCAGCGCATCGAGGAGGATGTGCTGCGCCTGCTGCGCTTCTTCCGCTTCCACGCCCATTACGGGCGCGGCGCCCCGGACGCGGCGGCGCTGGCCGCCTGCGCCGAGATGGCCCCCCGCCTGCCCACCCTGTCCGGCGAGCGGGTGCGGGGCGAGCTGTCCCGCCTGTTGGCGGCGCTTGACCCGGCGTCGGTCTGGGAGCTGATGATCGGGCTCGGCGTGATGGCCCATCTGTTGCCGGACGCGGTGCGCACCGCCCGGCTGGATGGGCTGGTCCGGCTGGAGCACGATCTGGCCGAGCCGGCCGACGCGGTGCGCCGCTTCGCCGCCGTGCTGGACACCGACCGGGCGGGGGCGCTGGCCGTGGCCCAGACGCTGCGCCTGTCCAACGCCGACCGCGACCGGCTCGCCGCCCTGACCGAGCCGCCGATGGCAATACCATTGATGGCTGTGGCTCCCTCCGACGGGCCGGTGAAGCGGCGTCAGGCGCTCTACCGGCTGGGCGACGCCGGGCTGTACCGCGACCTCGTGCTGCTGGCGGCGGTGGACGCCCCCGGACCGGTGGCGCTCGACGCGGTGAAGGCGGCGCTGGCGACCGCCGAGGACCTGCCGTCCCTGGTCCTTCCCATCGCCGGGCGCGACCTGCTGGCCATGGGGATGCCGCGCGGCCCGGCGGTGGGCGCGCTGCTGAAGCAGGTCGAGGCGTGGTGGATCGCCGAGGACTTCCGGCCCGGCCGGGAGGCGTGCCTGGCGGAGGCGGCGAGGCGCTTGGGGTGAGGAGGGGCCGTTACGGCCACTTCACCTCGGGCGGCATGCTCATCAGGATGGCCTCGGTGTTGCCGCCGGTCTTCAGGCCGAAGGTCGTCCCGCGGTCGTAGAGCAGGTTGAACTCGACGTAGCGGCCGCGGCGGATCAGCTGGTGTTCGCGCTGCTCCGGTGTCCAGGGCCGGTTCATGTGGCGGCGGACCAGGGTGGGGAAGACCTCCAGGAAGGCCAAGCCCACATCGCGGGTGAAGGCGAAGTCGGCCTCCCAGTTCCCGGAGTCCAGATTGTCGTAGAAGATGCCGCCGACGCCGCGCGCCTCGCCCCGGTGCGGCAGGAAGAAGTAGCGGTCGCACCATTCCTTGTAGCGCGCGTAGCAGGTCGGGTCGTGGCGGTCGCAGGCGCCGCGGAAGGCGGCGTGGAAGTCGGCGGTGTCCTGCTCGTCGGGCACCATCGGGGTGAGGTCGGCGCCGCCGCCGAACCAGCCGAGGCTGGTCACGATGTGACGCGTGTTCATATGCGTGGCCGGCACCAGCGGCGAGCGCATGTGCGCGACGAGGCTGATGCCCGACGCCCAGAACCGCCCGTCCTCCGCGGCGCCGGGAATGTTGGCGCGGAACTCCGGGCTGAAGGTGCCGTGCACCGTGGAGACGTTGACCCCCACCTTCTCGAACACGCGGCCCCGCATCACCGACATCACGCCGCCGCCGCCCTCGCCGCCGCCATGGTCGGGGCGCTGCCAGGGCTTGCGCTCGAAGCGGCCCGGCGGCAGGTCGGAATGGGTGCCGGTCAGCTCGTCCTCGATCCGCTCGAACTCGGCGCAGATGCGGTCGCGCAGTTCGGCGAACCAGGCGCTGGCCTGAGCCTGACGGGCGGCTTTGATGTCCATGGCGTCGGTGGGGGAGGTGGTCATGGGCGGGCGTCCGGCGTCGGTCAGGGCAAAGGATGGGGCGATGGGCTCGGCAATGCGGCCGTCTGCCGCAGGGCTTCACCCAACACCATCGCGGCACTCAGCGCAACATTCAGCGACCGGGCGGGCGGCTTCAACGGAATGACCAGCCGGACGTCGGCGGCCTCGTGCACCTCGTCGGGCACCCCGGCGCTCTCGCGCCCGACCATGATCCGGTCGTCCGGCGCGAAGGCGAAATCGGTGTAGGGAACGGCGCCGCGGGTGGTCAGCAGCACCAGCCGCCCGGCCTGCGGCAGCGCCCGGTAGGCCGCCCAGGAGCTGTGCCGGACCAATGAGAGCTGGTCGATGTAGTCCATCCCGGCCCGCCGCAGCTTGCGGTCGTCCAGAACGAAGCCGCAGGGTTCGATCAGGTCCAGCGGCACCCCGAGTCCCGCCGCCAGACGCATCAGAGTCCCGGCGTTCTGGGGAATGTCCGGTTCGAAGAGAACGAGGCGCATGAAATTCCCTTTTGGTTCAGCGAAGTCTAATGGTGCACCGCAAAGCGCGACAAGTTGTCCCGATGACAAAACCTTTTCAAGGCGTTGCCGCGACTGTATACCGCACCCCGGATACCCGGGAGATACAACCCCGGTCGACGCGGCGCGCACCCACCCACCCAGTGAGCGGACATGCCCGTCAAGTCGTGATAAACACTGGTCCACGTGTCATAGGGCGCTTCGGCGCGCCGCGTATGCCTTGAGGAGATTAACGCTTATGGCTCAGACCACGCATCCGCCCGGGACGGGTGGCCACGCGGCCCCCGGCGGCGAGGGGGCTTCCCGCCGTGATTTTCTCTACCTCGCCACCGGGGCCGTGGGTGCCGTTGGTGTCGCATCCGCCGTCTGGCCGTTCATCGACAGCATGAACCCGGCCGCCGACACCCTCGCGCTGGCTTCGATCGACGTGGATCTGGCCCCGGTCCAGGAAGGCCAGGCGATCACCGTCACCTGGCGCGGCAAGCCGGTCTTCGTCCGCCACCGCACGGCGAAGGAGATCGAGGAGGCCCGCACCGTCAACCTCGGCGACCTGCGCGACCCGGCCGCCGACGACGCCCGCGTCAAGAAGCCGGAATGGCTGATCGTCGTCGGCATCTGTACGCACTTGGGCTGCGTGCCCCTGGGGCAGAAGCCGACCGATCCGCGCGGCGACTACGACGGCTGGTTCTGCCCGTGCCACGGCTCGCACTACGACACCGCAGGGCGCATCCGCAAGGGTCCCGCCCCGGCCAACCTCGTCGTTCCGCAGTACGCTTTCACGAGCGACACCGCGGTCCGGCTCGGCTAAGCGGCCCTTAAGGTTCTGGAGACCCCAAGATGGCTCAGGCTCACGCCCCCCAGTTCAAGAATCCCGTCGTGAAGTGGATCGACAGCCGCCTGCCGATCTTCACGATGCTGGACCATGAGTACAACCAGTATCCGATGCCCCGGAACGTCAACTATCTGTGGGCGTTCGGTGCCATCGCCGGCATCATGCTGGTCATCATGATCGCCACCGGCCTCGTGCTGGCGATGCAGTATGCGGCCAACACGCACATCGCCTTCGAGTCGGTGGAGCGCATCATGCGCGACGTCAACTACGGCTGGCTGCTGCGCTACGTCCACGCCAACGGCGCGTCGATGTTCTTCATCGCCGTCTACATCCACATGTTCCGCGGTCTCTACTACGGCTCCTACAAGGCGCCGCGCGAGATCCTGTGGATCCTCGGCGTGCTGATCCTGCTGGCCATGATGGCGACCGCCTTCATGGGCTACGTGCTGCCGTGGGGCCAGATGAGCTTCTGGGGCGCCACCGTCATCACGAACCTGTTCTCGGCCTTCCCGCTGGTCGGCGACCCGATCGTGACCTGGCTGTGGGGCGGCTTCTCGGTCGACAACCCGACGCTGAACCGCTTCTTCGCGCTGCACTTCCTGCTGCCGTTCGTGCTGCTGGGCCTGGTGATCCTCCACACCGCCGCCCTGCACGTCTCCGGCTCCAACAACCCGCTGGGCATCGACGCCAAGGGCCCGCAGGACACCGTGCCGTTCAACCCGTACGTCACGGTCAAGGACGGCTTCGCGGTCGTCGTGTTCCTGATCTTCTACGCGGCCTTCGTCTTCTTCGCCCCGAACTACCTCGGCCACCCGGACAACTACATCCCGGCCAACCCGCTGGTCACGCCGGCGCACATCGTTCCGGAATGGTACTTCCTGCCGTTCTACGCGATCCTGCGCGCGATCCCGGACAAGCTGGGCGGCGTGCTCGCCATGTTCGGCGCCATCGCGGTGCTGGCGGCCCTGCCGTGGCTCGACACCTCCAAGGTGCGCAGCTGCAAGTTCCGTCCGATCTACCGCCAGTTCTTCTGGATCCTCGCCATCGACGCCCTGGTCCTGGGCTACGCCGGCGCGATGCCCGCGGAAGGCGTGTGGCTGCTGGTCGCCCGCATCGGCACGGCCTACTACTTCTTCCACTTCCTGATCCTGCTGCCGCTGCTGGGCAAGCTGGAGCGTCCGCTGCCGCTTCCCGCCAGCATCTGCGAACCGGTTCTGAAGGGCGGTGGCCGCGTTGCCGCCGGCGCCCATGCCAAGCCCATGGAGAAGGCATAATGCGCTCTCTGAAGTCTGCCATCCTCTCCGCGGCCGTCGCCCTGGGCCTGGCCGGCGCCGCGCAGGCGTCGGAAGCGGTGCACATTCCCAAGCAGGAGTGGGCGCACAGCGGCGTGTTCGGCACCATCGACAAGGCCTCGGCGCAGCGCGGCTTCCAGATCTACAAGGAAGTCTGCTCGACCTGCCACTCGGCCAAGCTGGTCCCGATCCGCACGCTCGCCGGCATCGGCTTCAACGAGGACGAGCTGAAGGCGATCGCCGCCGGTTATGAGGTCCAGGCCGGTCCGAACGACGCGGGCGAGATGTTCATGCGTCCGGGCATCCCGGCCGACCGCTTCCCGGCGCCGTTCCCCAACGACAACGCCGCCCGCGCCGCCAACAACGGCGCCCTGCCGCCGGACCTGTCGCTGATCGCGAAGGCCCGCGTCGGCGGCGAGGACTACCTCTACGCCTTCCTGACCGGCTTCGAGGAGAACCCGCCGGAAGGCGTGACCCTGATGCCGGGCATGAACTACAACAAGTACTTCCCGGGCCATCAGGTGGGCATGCCCAACATCCTGATGCCGGACGGCGTGACCTACGCCGACGGCACCCCGGCGACGGTGCAGCAGCAGGCCCACGACATCAGCACCTTCCTGACCTTCATCGCCGAGCCGCACATGGATGCGCGCAAGCAGATGGGCGTGAAGGTGATCCTGTTCCTGATCGTGCTGGCCGGCCTGATGTACGCCACCAAGCGCAAGCTGTGGAGCACCCTGCACTGAGCCGCATCGTCGGCCCGGTGTGGATGACGTGAGACTGGACGGGGCGCCTTCGGGCGCCCTGTTCTTTTATGGCCCCTGCTCTTTGACCGACTTCATGGATCGACGACCCCATTCCCAGGCGAAGGTGGTGCAGATGACCGACAGGCTGATCGACGAGATCGTGGATTTCTGGTTCGACGAGGCGATGAAGCCCTACTGGTTCCGCCAGTCCGACAGTTTCGACCGGACGGTGCGCGACACGCTGCTTCCCCACCACGAGGCGGCGGCGGAGGGCCGGTACGATCACTGGCTGGAGGATGTGGACGGCTGTCTGGCGCTCTGCGTCCTGCTCGATCAGGTGCCGCGCAACGTCTTCCGCGGTTCGCCGCGGGCCTTCGCGACCGACGGCAAGGCGCTGGCGGTGGCCCGCCATGTCGTGGAGCAGGGCTACGACCTGGAATGCACCGAGGACGAACGGATCTTCCTCTACCTGCCGTTCGAGCATCAGGAGGACATGGACTGCCAGAATCTGTCCTGCACCCTGTTCCGGGAACGGGTCAGCGATCCGGTGGTCGTGGATTACGCCGAGCGCCACCGCGCGGTCATCGCGCGCTTTGGCCGCTTCCCCCACCGCAACGCGGTCCTCGGCCGCGAGACGACGGCGGAAGAGGCGGCGTTCCTCAAGGAGCCGGGCTCGTCCTTTTGACGGTCCCGCCCTCCGAGGCCCCGGGCTCCAGCCAGCGCCTCAGGGCGGCCAGCAGCTCGGGACGGCGGACCGGTTTGGGCACGTAATCGTTCATGCCGGCGAACACGCATCGGTCGCGGTCCTCGGCGAAGCCGTGGGCGGTGACCGCGATGATCGGCACCGCGGCGCGGGGGCCGGTCATCGCCCGGATGGACCGGGTCGCGGCGATCCCGTCCACCTCCGGCATGGCGACGTCCATCAGGACGGCGTCGTAGGGCGCCTCCGCCATGGCGACGGAGGAGATGGCCTCCGCCCCGCCGTCCGCCGTGTCCACGGTGAAGCCGACCTTGCGCATCAGCGCTGCGGTCAGCAGCCGGTTGGTCGGGCTGTCGTCCACCACCAGAAGACGCCCGCCACGCGCCTGGGCCCAGGCGATCAGCCGGTCTTCCTCCGGCGACAGGGCCATGGTCGAGGATCCCGGAGCGGCGCGCGGCACGGGCTCGGGGTGGGGAGTGTCTTGCGGCTGTCGATGCAGAATGGTGTGGTTCACGACGAGCCTTTGGCATTTTGCAAATCAATTTGCGCCGAACCGCCGCAGACACCCGGTTTCCCGAGGGGGTAAGATGGCCGGCCGATCCCTGCAAAGCAAAGGGTGGGCCAGTTGGTTACGAGATCGAACTTTTCCCGTCGCCCGCAATGGGCGGAACGCGGGAACGCCAGCGTGGAGAGGACCTATGGGATTGGTTGATCGGCTGTGGGTGGCCTTCGCGGCCCTGAACGGTGCGGTTGCGGTGGGGGCCGGGGCCTATGCCAGCCACGGGCTTGCCGGAGACCCGCGCGGGCAGGAGCTGTTCCGGCTGGCCGGGCAATACCAGATGTGGCACGCGCTGGCCCTGGTCGCCCTGGTCGCCCTGCTGCGCACCGCCGACGGCCCGGCGCGTCTGGCGCTGCGCCTGTCGGGATGGCTGTTCGTGGCCGGGATCCTGCTTTTCAGCGGAACGCTCTACGCGACCGCCACCAGCGGCCCGCTGCCCTTCGCCATGACGGCGCCGACCGGCGGCAGCGCCTTCATCCTGGGCTGGCTGGTCCTGGCCGTTGCGGTCCTTCTGTTCGGGCGGCGCTTCCTCGGAAGAGCCTGAGCCGAGAGACGAGCCGGCGTTCAGGCCGGGGCGTTGCTCGGCTCCTCGGCGGAGGCCGGCGACCCCTCGTCCTTCTTGCGGGCGACGGGCGTGCAGAACAGCTCATGGAGGGTCGTCATGATGGTCTGCGCCTCGTGCCCGTTCAGCGAGTAATAGATGTTCTGGGCGGCGCGCCGCGTCCGCACCAGCTTGTCGCGGCGCAGGCGGGCCAGATGCTGGGACAGGGCCGACTGGCTGAGGTCGACCAGTTCCTCCAACTCGCCGACCGACTTCTCGCCCTCGGTCAGGTAGCACAGGATGAGCAGGCGGCGCTCGTTGCTCATGGCTTTGAGCAGCGTGCTGGCCCGCCGTGCGTTGCTCTGCAGATCGGCAATGTTCATGAAACGACCGTTTCTGTCGGCGCCAAGCAACAGCGAACCGTTGCGCCCAACCCTTGCGCCGCAGCACCGCCGTTTATCGTTCGTGTTCAATCATATGGAAGAGTGTACCGCGCTGTCTACCCGTGGATGTCCCGTAGTCGAAAGAATGTTCCCCGGCTGATGAAACCACCGTTCAACGGGTTGAGGGGCGCGCGTCGCCGTTCTAGACTCGCCGCCTCGAATTCGTTGCGGCGGTGCCCGAAGGAGTGCAAGGAACGATGGCCGACCAGACGCTCGACGCCAAGGGGCTGCAATGCCCGCTGCCGGTGCTGCGCGCGCGCAAGGCGCTGAAGACGGTGCCGCCCGGATCGACGCTGACCGTCGAGGCGACCGACCCCAGCGCGCCCAAGGACTTCGCCGCCTTCTGCGACGCCACCGGCAACCGGCTGGCCTCCAGCGTGGAGGAGGGCGGCGTCTACCGTTTCGTGATCGAACGCTGCGCCTGACGGCGCCGCAAAACGCGATGGCTTGCACGTTCGCCGCGCAAAAGGGGTGGGGGCGGCGGTTGGGGGATGTGACGATAAGCCCCGCAATCAGCCTGTACTTTCATTAGCGATCCGGGAAGAATGGATGCAGGGAAATGCCTCGAACACGAACGAAAAAGACAGAAAAGCATGTTCACCACCCTGTTCACCCACGCCGCCTGCCTGGACCACGACACAGGGCTGGGCCATCCGGAATGCGCCGACCGGCTTCGCGCGGTGCTGGCGGCTCTTGAGACCGAAGAATTCTACATGCTCGAACGGCAGGAGGCGCCGCTCGCCACCCTCGAGCAGCTCTGCCGCGCGCACCCGCGGGAGCATGTCGAGCGCATCCTGGCCCTGGTGCCGGAGCAGGAGCACGCCGGCATCGACGCCGACACGGTGATGTCCCCCGGTTCGGGCGAGGCCGCGCTGCGCGCCGCCGGTGCGGTGGTCGCGGCGGTGGACGCGGTGGCGTCGGGCCATTCGCGCAACGCCTTCTGCGCCGTGCGCCCGCCGGGGCACCATGCCGAGCATGACAAGGCCATGGGCTTCTGCCTGTTCAACAACGCCGCGGTCGGCGCCTACCACGCGCGGGCGGCGCACGGGCTGCAGCGGGTGGCGGTGATGGATTTCGACGTCCACCACGGCAACGGCACGCAGGACATCTTCCAGCGCGACCCGGACCTTCTCTATTGCTCCACCCACCAGTCGCCGCTCTATCCCGGCACGGGCGACGCGGGGGAGAAGGGCGAGTACGGCAACTGCGTCAACGCGCCGCTCGCCGCCATGTCCGGCTCGCCGGAGTTCCGGCACGCGATGACCCACATCATCCTGCCGGCCATCGACCATTTCAAACCGGACCTGCTGATCATCTCCGCCGGCTTCGACGCCCATTCGCGCGATCCGCTGGCCGGTCTGCACCTGACCGACGACGACTTCGCCTGGGCCACCCGCAAGCTGGGCGATCTGGCCCGCACCCATTGCGGGGCGCGCATCGTGTCGGTGCTGGAGGGCGGCTACAATCTGCGCGCCCTGGCGTCGGCCACCGCGGCGCATGTGCGCGAATTGATGTATTGCTGAGCTTTCCGATTCTTCCGGCCGATTCTTCCGGCTAGGCCCGTGGTGGGAGCGTGATACGCCCGCCGCGGGCCTTGCGCATTTGGGGGCTGAGCCATAATTTCGGTTTTCGGTCCCATCGCGGGCACCCCATCGTATGGATCATTGGCCGGATGGATCATGGCTGACCTCGCTAACATTCCCCCCGACATCGCCGCCCTCAGCTTCGAGGACGCGCTGGCCGAGCTTGAGCGCATCGTGCGTCAGCTCGAAGACGGGCGCGGCAAGCTCGACGACGCGATCTCCTCCTACGAGCGCGGCACCGCGCTGAAGCGGCATTGCGAGGCGAAGCTGCGGGAGGCCCAGGCCAAGATCGACCGCATCACCGTTGCCGCCGACGGCACCCTCGGCACCGAACCCGCCCGGATCGACTGACGTGCAGACCGACCTCAAGACAGCCATGGCCGACATGGCGGCGGATGTGGAGCGTGCGATCCTGCACCTCCTGCCGACCACCGACCTCCCCGAATCGCGTGTGCTGGAGGCGATGCGCTACGGCTGCCTGAACGGCGGCAAGCGGCTGCGTCCCTTCCTGGTCTGCCAGTCGGCGGCGCTGTTCGGCGTCAACCCGGACTGCGCGCTGCGCGTCGCCGTGGCCGTGGAGTTCGTCCACAGCTATTCGCTGGTCCACGACGACCTGCCGGCGATGGACGACGGCGACCTGCGCCGCGGCCAGCCGACCGTGCACCGCAAGTTCGACGAGGCGACCGCCATCCTGGCCGGCGACGGGTTGCTGACCTACGCCTTCGAGGTGCTGGCCGACCCGGCGACCCACGAGGACCCGAACGTGCGCTGCCAGCTCGTGGCGGCGCTGGCCAAGGCGGCCGGGCCGCACGGCATGGTCGGCGGCCAGATGCTCGACCTGATCGCCGAGCATGAGACCTTCGACCTCGGCACCACGACGCGGCTCCAGCGCATGAAGACCGGCGACATGATCGCCTTCTCCTGCGAGGCCGGCGGCATCCTGGGCAAGGCCCCGCCGCCGCAGCGCCACGCGCTGCGCGCCTACGCCCACGACCTCGGGCTGGCCTTCCAGATCGTCGACGACCTGCTGGACGTGGAAGGCACGGAGGCGGAGACCGGCAAATCGGTCGGGCGCGACGCCGAGGCCGGGAAATCGACCTTCGTGTCCATCCTCGGGCGGGACCGCGCCCGCTCGCAGGCCGCGATGCTGGCCGTCCAGGCCAAGGCGCACCTGGAGATCTTCGATGGGCGCGCCGATATCCTCAAAGCGGTCGCCGACTTCGTCGTCGCGCGGCGGACCTGAACGGAGGACGTTTCGAACGTGACCCCCAACGACAAGACGCCGCTTCTCGACCTCGTCCGCACCCCCGCCGATCTGCGGACGCTCAAGCCCGAACAGCTCCGGCAGGTGGCCGACGAGCTGCGGACGGAAACCATCAGCGCGGTGTCGGTGACCGGCGGGCATCTGGGCGCCGGGCTGGGGGTGGTCGAACTGACCGTCGCCCTGCATTACGTGTTCCAGACCCCGGCCGACCGGCTGATCTGGGACGTCGGGCACCAGTGCTACCCGCACAAGATCCTGACCGGCCGCCGCGACCGCATCCGCACCCTGCGCACCGGCGGCGGGCTGTCGGGCTTCACCAACCGGTCGGAGAGCGAGTACGACCCGTTCGGCGCCGGCCACAGCTCCACCTCCATCTCGGCGGGGCTGGGCATGGCGGTGGCGCGCGACCAGCTGGGCCGCGACAACCATGTGATCGCCGTGATCGGCGACGGCGCGATGAGCGCCGGCATGGCCTATGAGGCGATGAACAACGCGGGCTCGGCGAACAGCAAGCTGATCGTCATCCTGAACGACAACGACATGTCCATCGCTCCGCCGGTCGGCGCGATGAGCGCGTACCTGTCGCGGCTGATCTCGTCGAAGCCCTATCTCAGCCTGCGCCATCTGGCCAAGGACATCGCGGAGCAGTTGCCGCGGCCGCTGCGCACGGCGGCGCGCCGGGCGGAGGAATACGCCCGCGGCATGGTCACCGGCGGCACGCTGTTCGAAGAGATGGGCTTCTACTACATCGGCCCGATCGACGGGCACAATCTCGACCATCTGCTGCCGGTCCTGCAGAATGTCCGCGACGCCGAGGACGACAAGCCCGTCCTGATCCACGTCGTCACGAAGAAGGGCAAGGGCTACGGCCCCGCCGAGGCGTCGGCCGACAAGCTGCACGCGGTGGCCAAGTTCGACGTCGTCACCGGCGCCCAGTCCAAGCCCAAGTCCAACGCTCCGACCTACACCCGCGTCTTCGCCAACGCCCTGATCGCCGAGGCCGAGCGCGACCCCAGCGTCCTCGGCATCACCGCGGCCATGCCGTCGGGCACCGGGCTGGACCTGTTCGGCCAGCGTTTCCCCGACCGCTGCTTCGACGTCGGCATCGCCGAGCAGCACGCCGTGACCTTCGCCGCCGGGCTGGCGACGGAGGGCTTCAAGCCCTTCTGCGCGATCTACTCGACCTTCCTGCAGCGCGCCTACGACCAGGTGGTGCACGACGTGGTGCTGCAGCGCCTGCCGGTGCGCTTCGCGCTCGACCGCGCCGGTCTGGTCGGGGCGGACGGGGCGACCCACGCCGGTGCCTTCGACGTCGCCTATCTCGGCTGCCTGCCCGACATCGTGCTGATGGCGGCGGCGGACGAGCTGGAGCTGATGAACATGGTGGCGACCAGCGCCACCATCGACGACCGCGCCTCGGCGCTGCGCTACCCGCGCGGCGAGGGTGTCGGGCTGGAACTGCCGGAGCGCGGCGAGGTGCTGCCCATCGGCAAGGGCCGCATCCTTCAGGAAGGCACCAAGGTGGCGATCCTCAGCTACGGCACGCGCCTGGCCGAGGCGCGCAAGGCGGCGGCGGAACTGGGCGCGCGCGGCCTGTCGACGACGGTGGCCGACGCCCGCTTCGCCAAGCCGCTGGACGAGGAGCTGGTGCGGCGTCTGGCGCTGGAGCACGAGGTGCTGATCACCATCGAGGAGGGGGCGGTCGGCGGGTTCGGCAGCTTCGTGCTGCAGCACCTCGCGATGACCGGTCTGCTGGACGGCGGCTTGAAGATCCGCCCGATGGTCCTGCCCGACCGCTTCCTCGACCATGACAGCCCGGCCAAGCAGTATGAGGAGGCCGGTCTCGCCGCCCGCCACATCGTCGCCACCGCCTTGCAGGCGCTGGGAATCGAGGCGGCGGCGGTGCGGGCCTGACTCCGGACGGAAAGCGCCGCCCGTTGACCCCGGATGGCAAACCCTGGACGAAGGGGCTAATGCCATTAGCCTAAGGTTAGGCGGGGCGCTTTCTCTGGTGCGGCTGGGACCACTGTCTTACAATTCGAAAACAATAGATAATTAACGTATCCGGCGGGACTGGGTGTTGTCGAACATGCCTCAGGTGTTTGCAGCGGGTGCAGGGCGCGCATCCGACGAAAACGGCGCTTCGGCTCAGGATGGTCCGGGGATGTTCCGGTCCATCGTTGAGTTGTCTCCGACGCCCACCGCGGTGGTCGACGGGGCGTCCTTTCGTTGTCTTTACGCCAACGCGACCATGCGCGCCCTGGGCTTCGAAACGGGGCATTCCCTCACGGACCGTTTCCCGGAGGCCTCCGCCGAGCGCGTCGCCGAGGCGCTGGGCAACGGTGAGGGCGCGCGTCTGCGGGTCACCGGTCCGGACGAGGTGTCCTGGGACCTGGGTCTGGCCGCGCTCGATGGCGGTCCATCGCTGCTGGTCACGCTGCGCCCCGCCGAATCCGAATCGACCGAGACCGCCCACCACCATGCGCGGGAGGTCAGCCACCGGGTCAAGAACACGCTCCAGCTGGTGTCCAGCCTGCTGACGCTCCAGACGCTGTCGGCCAAGGACCCGGACATGCGCCGCGCCTTCCAGGAGGCGTGCAGCCGCATCGGCACGGTGACCCAGGCGCACCAGCGGGTCCACGCCGCCTCCCGCGGCAGCCTCGTCGATTTCGGAGCCTATCTGAGCGACGCCTGTCGGGAAATGGAAAGCCACTTCGCGGTGGGGGGGCCGGAACGGCGCATCGCCGTGACGGTGGAACAGGCGATGCTGCCAGTGGATTCGGTGATTCCGCTGGCGCTCATCGTGAATGAGCTGGTCGGCAACGCGACCAAATACGCCTACGCGGCGGGCAGCCCGGGGGACATCGAGGTCAGCCTCGTGCCGCGCGACGAGGGTGGCCGCCGCCTGACCGTCGCCGACCATGGGCGCGGCCTGCCGCCGGGCTTCGAGGTCGCGCGCGCCGACTCGCTGGGCATGAAGGTGGCGCGGGCCTTCGCCGGCCAATTGAAGGGGAAGCTGCGCGCGGAGTCGAACGGTCCCGGCGCGCGCTTCGTTCTCGACCTTCCTTTCTGACGTTCCGTCGTCGGTGACGCGTCATCGCCTCTTGCCGAACGCCGCGTCCTGGGCCATGCATCCACCCTCGTCGACGGGGGAGGTCTGAGATGGCGCGGGTGCGTGCGGATGTGGCGCTGGTGGAGCGCGGACTGGCCGAAAGCCGGGCCAAGGCGCAGGCGCTGATCCTGGCCGGGCTGGTCTATTCCAACACCAAGCGCATCGACAAGGCCGGCGATGCGATCGCCGAGGACGCCCCGCTGTCGGTGAAGGGGCAGGACCATCCCTGGGTGTCGCGCGGCGGGCTGAAGCTGGTCAAGGGGCTGGACGTTTTCGGCATCGATCCCACCGGATTGACCGCCGTCGATGTCGGCGCCTCGACCGGCGGCTTCACCGACGTGCTGCTGACCCGCGGCGCCGCCAAGGTCTACGCGGTGGACGTCGGGCACGGCCAATTGGCCTGGAAGCTGCGCAACGACCCGCGCGTCGTGGTTCTGGAAAAGACCAACGCCCGTCACCTGACCAGCGCCGAGATTCCCGATCCCGTGGACATCGTGGTGTGCGACGCCAGCTTCATCGGGCTGGAGGTCGTGCTTCCCGCCGCCCTCGCCCTGACCGTGCCGGGCGGACGGCTCGTCGCCCTCATCAAGCCGCAGTTCGAGGTCGGCAAGGGCCGCGTCGGCAAGGGCGGGGTGGTGCGCGAGCCGGAACTGCACCAGGAGGTTTGCGACCGCATCCGCGGGTGGCTCGATGCCTTGCCGGGGTGGCGCGTGCTGGACATCACCGAAAGCCCGATCACCGGCCCCGAAGGGAACAAGGAGTTCCTGATCGGAGCGGTGAAGGATCTCTGAATGGAACCGTAAAGTGTTACGAGAGCACCCATAAACCGCACTCCGCGGAACCATAAATTGGTCCGCCACAACCGCGCGCCAAGATCACCGACCAGGATGCTGGGCGGCTGTAAAACAGCATCCAATGAACAACTTTCCTTGTGAAATATGATGCGCCTTCTGCGTGTTGTGGCTGCTTGGCCAACGCTCGCTTTTGGATGGCTTTCATGGACAGGAAGGGTAGGTTTCGTGACGGTTGAGGACTAATACCGCCGAGCTTAAGCATTGACACATGGGAGCCACGGATAGCTGGTGAGGGAGCGTAGGCACTCCGGTGTGGCAGTGAGGGCGTTCCAGGCGTCACAGCAGGCCTGGACGACGGCGTCGTAGTCGTCCAGGAGCCGGTGGGATAGAAAGCGCTCGCGCAGGTACAGCCAGACGCGCTCGACGGGGTTTAACTCCGGACTGTAGGGCGGCAGCGGCACCAGCGTGATGTTGTCTGGCACGACCAGCGTCCGCGATCCATGCCAGCCGGCCTAGGTCCTGTTCTCAAACCCTGAGCCATAGTCGGATAGCCCCGATGTGGACCATGGCGAGGTAGTTGGCGGCGAGTTTCTCGTATCGGGTGGCGATGCGACGGAACTGTTTGAGGCGGTTGATCAGGCGCTCGATGGCGTTGCGGGAGCGATAGGCGGCCCAATCCACCAGAGCACAGGGCTTCTGGCTGGAGGGCTGTGGGATCACCGCCCCGATCCCGCGCCGACGCAGGTAGCGGCGGATGGCTTGGCTGGAGTAGGCGCGGTCAGCGACCACGCGCTCGGGTCTTTCCCGCGGTCGTCCACCTGCCACTCGGCGCACTGCGACCGCCTCCATCAGCACCGTCAACGCGCTCTGGTCGGCGGCTTGACCGGGGCTCAGCACGAAAGCGAGCGGTTGGCCGTGGCGGTCGGCGCGCAGGTGGATCTTGGTTGAGAAGCCGCCGCGCGAGCGGCCAAGCGCTTGGTTCAACTGCCCCCTTTTGCGCCGGCGGCGTGCTGGTGGGCGCGGACCACTGTGCTGTCGACTTGGTGCAGGCTCCAGTCCAACTTGCCGGCCTCATCCGCCTCGGCCTGAACCAGTTCCAACACGCGCTCCCATACCCCGGCCTTGCGCCAGCGGTAGAAGCGGTTGGCCGCCGTCTGCCAGGGACCGTACTCGGCCGGAAGATCGCGCCAGGGCGAGCCGGTGCGGTTCACCCACAGGATCGCCCGCACGGTGCGCTCCAGGTCCCGCGCCGGCCGGCCCGTCCACGGGCGTTCCGGCGGAAGCAACTCCAGCAAATGCTGAAGCTGCTCATCGCTCAGTTCAGATCGTGCCATCCCCCTTCAACAGGGCACAGCCAAACCCTCACAGCCTTTGAGAACAGAACCTAGTCGAGCACGAGCACCGCCTGGACGTCCGGTTCCAGGCTTCGGGAGAAGCCGTCCAGGAACAGGCTCATGGCGGTGGTGGAGACGGTCGGCATGACCAGCGCGAAGTCGGCGCCGCTGGCCGGGCAGACGGCGGCGTAGAGGTAGGCCGAGGTGAAGCGCTTGTCGCACAGCCCGACCGGACGCTGCCCGCGCTCCCACCAGCGCTGCGCGGTGCGGCCCTTCTGGCCAATGCGGGCTTCATCCTGAAACCAGAGCTGGAGGCGACGCTCCGGATGCGCGGCGGCCGCGGCCTTCAGCGCTTCGCGCAGCCCCTTTTTTGGAAGGCGGCCTGGGCCTTGGCGTCGGACTGCGGATGGCGGGGCCGCGTCTTCTGCTTCGACAGGTTCAGCCGACGCACGATGCGCGATAGACTGGCCGGATGCAGCGTCTTGGCGAAGCGTTCGGCGATCACCTCGCACAGGATCGGCAGGGTCCATTCCACGCAGCCGTGCCGTCTCGGATCGGGGCCGGCCAGGATGATGGCCTTGAGCGTCGCCTGTTCGCCCTCGCTCAGCCATTCCGGCCGGCCGGGCAGCGGACGATCATAGAGCCCGGCGACGCCTTCGGCGTTGTAACGCACTACCGCATCGCGCAGGGCTTGGCGGTCCATGCCGGCCAGCCGCGCCGCTTCCGCCCGGCTCACCCCGTCGAGCGCATGGGCGATGGCGAACATGCGTGCTGCCACCCGCCCTTTGCCCTCCCGCCGCGCCAGAGCACGCAATTCGCTGGCGCTCACGTCTTCCCGGATCGGCAACGCCGCTGGCATTCGCTCCTCCCCATCGCGATGGGGAATCGAATCACGGATTGCCGGCCTTGGGAATCCCTCTCAGTGAGTCCGTGGCTCCGCTCGCCGGTATCACATCCCGGACAATTTGCACACTTTCGTGTAGTGATCCCAGGGTGTCATGATATGCAAGTGAACATCCAGGTATGAATTATCCAGATAATTACGTTGCAGGCACCGACCGGCGGGAACCTCGAAGGAGCCTACGACCAGAGCGGAATGAGCCGATGACCGACACGCCACAAGTGAGCAATGCCTTCCAAACGTTCATGAAAGAAGCACCGGCCTACCAGCAGGCGTGGCTCGAAGCGGTGAAAAAGCTGGGAGTAGCCTCCGCCCTGGACGCCAAAACCGCTGAACTCGTCTACATCGGAATTTTGGCCGCTACCCGTCTCGAGAGCGGTCTGCCTTTCCATGTCGCCGACGCCAAGCGTTTGGGCGCCACGCGCGATGAGGTCGTCAGTGCCGTGCTGGCGGGTCTTCCCGCGGTCGGCAACGCCGTGATTCAGGCTCTGCCGGTAGCGCTAGCAGCTTACGACCGCAGCTAAGGAGACCCGTTGCGGATGGGACTGAGATGGCCCCCGTTTCCCGGACAGATTTGCGGCTGAAATAAGCTTGGTTCAGGCTCGTGTCATGCCGCCAATCTGATCCGGTCCGATGTGCCTTGATAGGCCTCGTCCGGGGTTTTGCCGCCGAGCGCCGAGTGCGGGCGGTCGGCGTTGTAGTAATCGATCCAGCGGCCGATCCCGGCCCTGGCCTCGCTGCCGGTTTCGAAGGCGTGGAGGTAGACGCACTCGTATTTCATCGATCGCCATAGCCGCTCGATGAAGACGTTGTCCATCCACCGGCCGCGCCCGTCCATCGACACCCGAATGCCGGCCGCGGTCAAGAGCCCGGTGAAGCGTGGGCTGGTGAACTGGCTGCCCTGATCGGTGTTGAAGATGTCCGGCCGGCCGTGCCGCGCCATCGCCTCCTCCACGGCCTCGATGCAGAACTCCACGTCCATGGTGTTCGACAGCCGCCACGCCAGCACCCGGCGTGATGCCCAGTCCATTACAGCGACCAGGTACAGGAAGCCGCGGCGCATGGGGAGGTACGTGATATCGCTGCACCACACCTGGTCGGGGCGGTCGATGGACAGGTCGCGCAGCAGGTACGGCCAGATCTTGTGCTCCGGATGCCGCATCGTCGTCTTCGGACGCTGGTAGACCGCCTGCAAGCCCATCCGCGCATCAGGCGGCGAACCCGCTTGCGGTTGATCTCATGGCCGTGCCGGCGCAGATGCCGGGTCATCTGCCGGCTGCCGTACCAGGGCGTTTCCAGGAACTGCTCGTCGATCAACCGCATCAGCTCCAGGTTCGCGGCCGGTTCGCCCTTGGCTGGCCCGTAGTAGCTGGAGCGGCTGATCGAAACCAGCTCGCACTGCCGGGTGATCGACAGCTGCGGATGCTCCGGCTCGATCAACTCCCGCCTCCGGTCGACGCTCATCGACCGGAGGCCTTGCGCAAAAAAATCGCGTTCCACGACCAACTGGCCGATCATCGCGTGCAGCTTTTCCACCTCGCCCTGATGGCTGGCTTCGGCGACTTCCGCCTTGTCGGAGAACACCCCGGCCATCCCCTCGATGGCCTGCTTCTTCCAGGCGTTGATCAGCGTCTGGTGCACCCCGTGCTTCGCGACAAGCTGCGAAACCGTCAGCTCGCCCCGGATCGCCTCCAGCGCCACCTTCGCCTTGAACTCCGCCGAATACCGTTTCCGTTTTCCCGTCATCGGGTCCGTCCTTCTTCCTGGGCGAACCAAGCTTATCCGACTGTCCGGGAAACGGGGACCATCTCAGTCGAATGGACGCAAAGGGCGCCGGGACGGTGGCGCGCGGTGTACGGCGAGTGGACGCTTCAAGTCGCCAAGGCCGACGACGTCGGTTTCATTTGGGAGGCGGCCGGCGGCGATTTTTATTTCGACGGCGGGGCGGACACTTGGGACGGCGCTTGTCGGGCGGCGACCAAGGCCGCCGGCTTGGTATCGTGAAAGGGCGGGGCATGGTCATCCGCCCAAGTCGTTGAAAAACCTTGTGATAGTTTTTCCCTGACCTGTCGTGAAAGGGCGCGCATCAGACAAGGGCTGAGTTCACTCGGGCAACCCAGCCAGTCTCAGTCCCTCCGCAAACCGCGTGAGATCCTCGGGACGGTGGATCGGCAGCCACTCCCTGAGAGTGGAGACACGCAAGGACGGGTCGAGCGCGCGCAATTGTTGCATCGTCTGCCGCGCGTCCTCGGTCCGCCCGGCGAGCGCGTGACTCGCCGCCGTCAGGGCGATGGCGACCAGGAGGCTGGGCAGGTTCCCCAACGCCTTGTCCGCGCAGGCCACGGCGCAATCGTAGCGCCCGGCGAAGAAATGCGCGAGCGCCGTCCCCGCCTGCATTCGGAACATCTCCGGGTCCAGCGGGCTCAGGCGGGCGGCATGGGCGAAATGCTCGCTCGCGCTTTCCGTTTCACCGCGGAAGGCGCGCAGGTAGCCGCCGAGGAACCAGGCGGGGGCGAAATTGGGGTTGAGCAGCACGGCCCGGTCGATGAGCGCGATGCCGCCATCGAGATCGCCGACGAAGTGACCAAGCGCGTGCCCGGCTCTCGTCAGCGCCACCGCGTCGTCGCGGCCGAACTCCACCGCCAGCCGCGCCAGCCGTACTCCTTCAGCGATCTCCCGGGGGCGGTCGGTCATCCAGCCGTTCACCTTGCGCCAGAGATGGCACCAGGCCGCCCCGCCATAGGCCGATGCGAATTCCGGGTCGAGGTCCGTCGCCTTGTGGAACAGGGGCAGCGCCGCGTCGATCGCCTCGCGGGTTCCGCTGTGCAGCTTCGCCATGCCGCGGAGATAGTAATCGTAGGCGTCCAGGCTTTCCGTCGGCTTGCGCTTGGCGCGCTCGATCTCCGCCCGCTCGAGCTGCGGCGCAATCGCGCCGACGACGCTTTCGGCGATCCGGTCCTGCAGCTCGAAAAGGTCGTCGAGCATGCCTTCGAAGCGCTCGGCCCAGAGATGCGTCCCGCTCGTCGCGTCGATGAGCTGCCCGGTGATGCGCACCCTGTTCCCGGCCTTGCGGACGCTGCCTTCGAGCACGTAGCGGACGCCCAACTCGCGGCCGATGTCCGTCACATCCACCGCCCGGCCCTTGTAGGCAAAGCTCGAGTTGCGCGCGATGACGAACAGCCAGCGGATGCGCGACAGGGCGGCGATGATGTCCTCCACCACGCCGTCGGCGAAATAGTCCTGCTCCGGGTCGCCGCTCAGGTTCTGGAATGGCAGCACGGTGATCGAGGGCTTGCCCGGCAGGACCGGCCCGGACGGCGTCTCCTTGCCTTCGCTGGAGGCGCGGCTGGCGATACCTGACCCGCCGGGCTGCGGCGTCTCCCTGATCGCGCCGACCTCGGTCGCCCCGACGTCAATCGCGCCGACCTCGATCACGCCGACGAAGCGGAATCCTTTGCGGGGGACCGTGCGGACCAAGCGCTGCTCCCCGCCGCTGTCGCCGATGGCCTTGCGAACCGCGTTGATGTGGCTGGTGATGGTCGATTCCGAGACGATCCGTCCGTTCCACACCGCCTCCAGCAAGTCGTCCTTGCTGACGACGCGGTCATGGTTGCGGACGAGATGCAGCAGCAGGTCGAAGACCTGCGGGCCAACGCCCACGACCTGTCCGCGCAGGGTCAGTTCCCGACGCTCCTGATCGAGCACACACTCTCCGAAACGGAACTGCAAGGCCTGCACCTCCCTGGACCGAGCGTCCTCGCCTCCCTGTCCGGGGCGACGGGCGAACGATGTGCGCCCTTGATAGCACGGCGGCGCGTTGCCGGCTGCACCGTTCGCCTCGAGGCACGGCGCGCCGTATGGCTTCCTTGGACGGAAATCCAAGCGTCCTTGGAGGGCAATTCAATCCCGCCGCAAGGACTTCCCCGGCGTGCGCGGGCACTCTCCCTTCCATCGACGGCGCTGGTTTCCGTCGAGAAGCGGAGAGCCCCATGAAGATCGTCGTCATCGGAGGCACCGGCCTCATCGGATCGAAGCTGGTGCAGACCCTCCGCGAGCGCGGCCACGATGCGCTCGCAGCCTCGCCAAAGACGGGCGTGAACACCATTACCCGCGAGGGCCTGGCCCAGGCGATCGACGGAGCCGCTGTCGTCGTTGACGTGACGAACGCGCCGGTCTGGGAGGACAAGGCCGTCCTCGATTTCTTTGAGACCTCGGGCCGCAACCTGCTCGCCGCCGAAGCGGCCGCCGGTGTCCGCCACCACGTCGCCCTCTCGATCGTCGGCAGCGAACGGCTTCCCGACAACGGCTACTTCCGGGCGAAGGTCGCCCAGGAATGCCTCATCAAGGCGTCCGGCATTCCCCACACCATCCTGCGCGCCACGCAGTTCTTCGAATTCGTCGGCGGGATCGCGCAGTCGGCCACGGTCGGCGGGGAAATCCGCCTGTCGCCGGCGCTGATCCAGCCGATCGCCTCCGACGACGTGGTGGCGGCCCTCGCCGAGGTCGCGCTCGCGTCGCCGGTCAACGGCACACTCGAAGTCGCCGGTCCAGAGGCGATCCCACTCGACGAGCTGGTCCGGCGCTTCCTGCAGGCGACGAAAGACACGCGCAAGGTCGTGCCGGACATCCACGCGCGCTACTTCGGCGACGTTCTCAACGATCAATCGCTGACCCCCGGCCGGAATCCCCGCCTCGGCGCCATCCGGTTCGAGGACTGGCTCGGCCGGCAAACCGCGCGCTGAGGGGCTTCGAAGACACCCGGCGGCGGCTATGGGCCGGCGACGCGGGAACCGCAATCAGATGTTGTCAGGAAAGGCAAAGAACATGGCACGCTTGGCTTGGTACGAGGTTGCGCCCGACGGCGCGAAGGCTCTCTTCGGCGTCCATCATTACGTCACGAAGAGCACCAACCTGCCCGAGGAACTCATCCACCTCGTGTTCCTCAGGGTCTCGCAGATCAACGGCTGCGCTCACTGCATCGATCTGCACAGCCGCGATCTCCGGAAGACCATGTCGATCGACAAAGTCACGCTGGTGCCGGTGTGGGAGGAGGTCCCGCACCTGTTCTCCGACACGGAGCGCGCGGCCCTGGCCTGGGCCGAGGAGGTGACCCGCGTCAGCGAAACCCACGCGTCCGACGCCGCCTATGCGGCGGCATCGGCGGCGTTCGAGCCGAAGGATCTGGTCGATCTCACCATCGCCATCGCTGCGATGAACGCCTTCAACCGGCTGGGTGCCCCCTTCCGTCTCCCGGTGGCCGCCAAGGCCTGAGATGGGAGCGGTGGCGTGGCGATTAGCGGCGTCGCTGGGAAACCCCCAACAGGGAACGAGGGAATGGACACGCTCGAGAACAGGGGGGCCGTCGTCGCCGGCACGAACGTCATCGGCGAACGCTCCGCGGTCGGCGCCGCCGCGGCGCCCCCCAGCAAAAGAAGGGCGGTCGGCGTGCTGCTGTGCCTCGGCGCCGTCGTGGTCGCGGCGGGTGGGTGGAACTGGGCCCGTTCAAACGGCGGGACGGCGACCGACAATGCCTATGTCCGCGGCGACGTGACCTCGCTCGCCCCGAAGGTCGCCGGCTATGTCACGGCCGTCGAGGTCGAGGACAACCAAACCGTCGGAGCCGGCGACGTCCTGTTCCGGATCGACGACCGTGATTACCGCGCGCGGCTGGCCCAAGCGGTGGCCAATGTCGAGGCGGCCCAGGCCCGGCTTACGAACGTCGATGCGGAGACCCGGCTACAGCACGTCCTGATCCGGCAGGCCGAAGCCCAGAGACGGTCGGCCGTGGCCGAGATGACTCTCGCGGCCAAGGCCTACGACCGCCGCCGTGAACTGATCCGCGGCAACGCCGTCAGCCAATCCCACCTCGATGAAAGCGACGCGGCGCGTTTGAAAGCGGAGGCGGGCCTGTCGGCCGCCTCCGCGACGGTCGAGGCCCAACAGCAACGCATCGCCATCCTTGCCGCGCAACGCGACGCGGCCGTTGCCGCCCTGGCGCAGGCCCAGGCCGCGCGCGACCTCGCCCAGATCGATCTCGAGAGCACCGTGGTGCGCGCGCCGGTCGGCGGCGCCGTCGGCAACCGCCAGGTCCGCGTCGGCCGCTTCGTCGCGCCGGGCGCCTCACTGCTCGACATCGTTCCGGTCAACGATGTGTGGGTGGTGGCGAACTACAAGGAAACCCAGCTCGAACACATCCGGCCCGGCCAACGCGCCCGCGTCACCGTCGATGGTTATCCGGACGGGACGCTTGACGGCGTGGTCGACAGCCTTGCACCCGGCAGCGGGTCCGCCTTCAGTCTACTGCCCGCGGACAACGCGACCGGGAACTTCGTTCGCGTCGTCCAGCGCGTACCGGTGAAGATCCGGCTTGTCGACAACCCGTTGCCCGGCCGCCTCGTGCCCGGCCTGTCGGCGCGTGTCGAGATCGTCCAGCGAGGCGACCAATGACCACCGCCCCTACCGCCACGCCGGGCCGCAACGGGGCTGCGGCCGAAATCCTCCTCGTCGCCGGCATCCTGCTCGCCACACTGACGGAGGCGGTCGCCGGCACTGTCCTGTCGCTCGGGCGCGGCGACATCATGGGCGACACCCACGCGACCCCCGACGAGTTCGCTTGGCTGGACATCGCATACACCACGCTCAAGCTCATCGGCTTCATGGCCGCCCCCTGGCTGATGACCCGCATCCCTCCGCGCCGCGTGGTCGTCGGCTCGACCCTGGCCATGGGCATGGCGTGCGGCATGGCCGCCGTGACGGATCAACTGGCCCTGCTGGTCGCCCTTCGCACCGTCCAGGGCTTCGCCGGCGGCACCCTGCTTGTGGGTGGGCAGGCAATCCTTTTTCTCGCTTGTCCACAGCCCCGTCAGCCGGTCCTTCAATCCCTGTTCGCCATGGGGGCCGTGGTCGCTCCCGCGACCATCGCCCCTGCCTTTCAGGGGTGGCTGCTCGACAGCCAATCCTGGGCTTGGATCTTCTTCAGCGTCGTTCCACTGGCCTTGGCAGCCGCAGGGCTTCTGCTGATCGCCGACGGACCGATGCCCGCCGCAACCGCGCCTCGTCCTTTTGACGGGCTCGGCTTCGCCCTGATCGCCGTCACGTTCTTCTGCATCACCTGCGTCCTCAGCCAGGGCAGCCGGTGGGACTGGTTCGAGGAGCCCCGCGTCGTGTGGCTGACCGTGACCGGCGCAGCCGCTCTGCTGGTCTTTCTCGGCCAACAGGCGTTGACGAAGGGCCAGGGCCTGCTTGACGTCTCCCCGTTCGAATCGGACGCCTTTTCCTTCGCCTTCATCGTCAGCTTCGTCGCCGGCGCCGCTCTGTTCGGAAGCGCGTTCCTGATTCCGTCGTTCGCCCTGTCCGTCCTCGCCTTCACGCCCACCGAGGCCGGCCTGCTGCTGTTGCCGAGCGGCGCGCTTTTCATCGGCTCGCTCCTGATGGCCGCCTTTCTGATTCAGGTGCGCCGCGTCCCTCCGTTCGCCACGGTGCCCTTCGGCATCCTGACCATAACGGGCGCCATGTGGATGCTGTCCGGCTCGACCGCCGAGAGTGGTGCTGACGACATGATGGCGGCGATCCTGCTGCGCGGTCTGGGCCTCGGCTTGCTGTTCCTGTCGATCACCCTGATCGCTTTCGGCACCCTCGACCGCCGGAGTCTGGCGGCCGGGATCGGCCTCTTCAACACCGGTCGCCAGCTTGGCGGCCTGATGGGTGTCGCGGCGCTCCAGACTCTGATCGACCATGACATCCCCGCCAACGCCGCGGTCCTCGGCGCCAACGTCACCGCGGGAGGCCCCATGCCCATCGAGCGGCTGATGACCACCGCAGCCACGCTGACGGCGAAGGGGCTGGAGGCGGTGGCCGCGAGCCGGGTCGCGACGAGCCTTCTGGGCCGGACCGTGATGGGTCAGTCCACGGTGATCGCCTTCGACACGGCGTTCACCGCCGTCGCCCTGCTCTTCGTCATTGCCGCTCCCGTGCTGGTCGGCATCAAGATCGGCCTCTCTCGCCGCACGATGGCGCGCTCTCGGCGCAGTTCACGAGGCGCATCATAGAAATGCGCCATCAGCTGCTTTTCAATGTTGATCGCCGCTCGTCGACACAGTGCTGGCAGCTTGGCCGACCGCTTTCGAGGTCGGCCGAGCGCCCGGGGCGGAAGCGAAGCACGCGTTCCAGATGGTGATGGGCATGACCAAAATTGACGTCGCCGCGATCGAGGCGGTTCGCGGCCCTATGTCGGCCCATCAAAGGCTATCCCGGATAATTCACCGGAGCTGAAGCTGGGGCGGCGGGCGCGAGATTAAGCCACTGAACTCGTGTATGATTCTGGTGCTGAAACAGTCTCACCACGGATCAACGGAGTTCACGCCCGCCATGGCCGAGAGTACCGGGGTTCTGCCCGGCTTGTCACCGGTTGCCGGCAAGCCGGTTCACGCCGCCTTCGATGGCGGCCGCCTCACCTCCGACGCCGGCATCCTGCTGCTGGCGGAGATCGACCGGCGGCTCGGGATCTGCGAGCGCTTGGCGGACTGCATCGAGGATACACGCGCTCCCGAGCGCATCCAGCACACGCTGGCCGAGATGATCCGATTCCGCGCGCTTCTGATCGCCGCCGGCTATCCGGATGCCAACGACTGCGATGCCCTGCGCAGCGATTCCGCTTTCAAAATGGCGGTCAGCCGGCTGCCCGAAAGCGGCGCCGATCTGTGCTCCCAACCCACGATCAGCCGGCTGGAGAACCTGCCCGGCCGGCTGGCGCTCAAGCGCATGATGGCGGCCATGGTGGAGCTGTTCTGCGACAGCTTCGCCACGGTGCCGCGGCGCCTCGTGCTTGACATCGACGACACCGAGGACCGCGTCCACGGCGCCCAGCAACTGTCCCTCTTCCACGCCCATTACGACGGGCGCTGCTTCCTGCCGATGCACATCTACGAGGCGACCACCGGCAAGCCGGTGGCGGTCATCCTGCGCCCCGGCAAGAGTAAGCGGAGCGTGATTGCACCGGATCAGGCGTTGACGGCGGGCCTCCAGTTCCAGGGGAGGAGATCGGCGAGGCGGCTGGCGGGATAGCCGTTCACCATGCGCTCCAGGACGTCGCGCAGGTAGGCGAACGGTTCGACAGCGTTGAGCTTGCAGGTCTCAACCAGCGAGGCGATCACCGCCCAGCGATGGCCACCACCCTCGGAGCCGGCGAAGAGGCTATTCTTCCGGCCGAGGGCTACCGGCCTGATGCAGCGCTCCACTGTGTTGGTATCCATCTCCACCCGGCCGTCGCCCAGGTAGACGCACAGCGCCTTCCAGCGACCGAGCGCATAGCGGATCGCCTCGGCCAGCTTGGAGCGGCCCGGCAGGCGGGGAAGTTCGTGCTCCAGCCACGCCTTCAGCTCCGCCACCTGGGAAGCGGCCTCGGCTTGCCAAAGTTGTCGGCGCTCATCGGCCGTGCGGCCGCGGATGCGCTCTTCGATCGCGTAGAGCCGGGCGATGCGGCGCAACGCCTCGGCGGCGATCGGCGAGCCGTTTTCGGCCAAGTCGTAGAAGCGTCGACGCGCATGGCTCCAGCACGCCGCCAGCACGACCCGGTTGCCGGCAGCCAGCCGTTCGAACCCGGCGTAACCGTCCACCTGCAGCACCCCGCGGAACTCCCGCAGGTGGGCGGCTGGGCGTTCGCCTTTGCGATCGCTGGTGTAGGCGTAAATCACCGCTGGCGGGTCCAGCCCCTGCCAGGGCCGGTCATCGCGGGCATAGGCCCACAGCCGTCCGGTCTTCACCCGGCCGGTTCCCGGCGCCAGCGTCGGCATCGGCGTGTCGTAGCTTCGCTGGCCCTGCGGGCTCGGCGAACAGCTTGGCCGAGGCGAACAGGGCCTTGCCCAGTTCCTCATGCAGCGCCTCCAGCCACCAGCACGCCTGTCCCGCCCAGCCCGCCAGAACCGAGCGATCAACGGGGAAGCCGTTGCGGGCCAGGATCTGCGCCTGGCGGTAGAAGGGCAGATGATCGCAGTAGCGGCTGGTGATGACGTGCGCCAGCATCGCCGGCGTCGCCATGCCCTTGGCGATCGGCTTCTCCGGGGCCGGCGCCTGATGCAGCGTGCCGTAGCCGCGGCAGGCGTATTTGGGCCGGCGGATGCGCAGCACCCGCACCTGGGCCGGCACGTAGTCGATCATCCGGGCCACCGTCTCGCCGGCCTCATGCAAAGCCCCGCCGCCGCAGGGGCAAACCCCGGCGCCGGACTCCAGCCCGGGCGGCTCGAGCGTGAGATCGTGATGCGGCAGATCATCGGGCAACTCGCGGCCACGGCTGGGTGGTTCCGCAGGGGCCGACGGTTCCGGTTCAGGGTCAGCGAGTTTGGCCTCGACCCGGGCGATGTCGGCCTCCAACTCCTCCAACCCGAGATCGAGCTGATCGGGATCGAGCCGTTCGGAGCGGCGCCCGAAGACGGTGCGCTGCATCTGCCGGAGCTGCTGACGCAGAGCCTCCAACTCCGCCAGATCGGCTTTCTGGCGCTCCACGACCTCGGCCAAATCGCGCACCATCTGCTGCAGCAGGGCCGGATCAGCGGGCAGGTTGTCGAGGTCGAAGCGCATGGCCGATTGTACCGCAGATCACGGCCCCAAGCCAGCCAAGCCCGCGGTTTTCCTCACCTTTTCCCCCATACATCCCGCTACGGCCGGCCTGGATGCCGACACGGTGTGACGCCAGTCCAGTCCCTCCAGAAGCAGGGACAGTTCCGCCGGCGTCAGCACCACCGTGCCGCCCGGCGTCCGTGTCGTTGGCCAGACAAATCGCCCCTTTTCCAGCCTTTTGGCGAACAGGCACTGGCCGTTCTGATCGGCGTAGAGAATTTTCACGCGCCCGGCACCTTTCCCTCGGAAGATGTAAAGGTGGCCGCAGAACGGGTCCTTGCCGAGGGCCTGCTGCACCAGCAGGGCCAGTCCGTCGAAGCCGCGGCGCATGTCGCAGGGCTCCAGCGCCAGGCAAATGCGCACACCGGCCGGGATCGACAGCATCATGGCCGCTCCAGCACGCTGATCACCCGGCGCAATGCTTCGGCATCGACATCCCGCCCGACCCGCAGCCGCCGTCCGCCGGCCAACTCGATCTCGATCAGGCCGGCACCGCATGGAGCTGGCGGCGTGAGGGGAAGAGCCGGCGTGGCGTCCGCCACCTCCACCGGCGCGAAGATGGGCGTCGGCTCGGCCGGAGTGAGCATCTGGCGGCGCCAGCGGAACAACAGGCTGGGATCGACCCCGCGCCGGCGGGCGACCAGCGACACGCTCACGCCCGGCTCGCAGGTTTCCGCCACCAGCTGCTCTTTCTCCGCCTGCGACCAATACCGCCGGCGGGGGGCCGCCTCGACGATCTCCATCACCAAGGGAGCGCTCGCCGTCATAGGGACAGCACCAGGACTATCCCTATGACGGCGAGTGCTCACCTCCTCCGCAGCGGCAAAGCGGCGCGACCACCGCCCCAGAGCCCACCGTCCAATGCCATGGGCTTCAGCGTAGGCTTTCAGCGTCAGCCCGCTGCCCTTCCAGGCCTCGACATGACCACGCCAATAGCTCTCCAGATCCTGACCCGACATCCTCTTACCCCGCTGAACTGCGACCAGCGGAATATTTCATGAACCCCGATCACGTCGGATGTGTCGTCACCCAACGCTTACATTACGGCCGCCATGAGGCGATGAGCTGGTGTGAGCGCAACCGCGTCGGCTACGTCTTCGGCCTGGGCGGCAACACAGTCCTGCTCGGGCGCGTCACCGACCTGGCCGAGGACGCCGCCATGGGCCGGCTCGCCGGCGAGGCGGACAAGGTCCGGCGCTTCGGCGAGTTCCGCTACGCCGCCCGCACCTGGAAGGTCGAGCGCCGGGTCATCGCCCGGATCGAGGCGGCGGCCCAGGGCACCGATAGCCGGTTCATCGTCACCAATTTGGCGGGCACGCCCAAGGCGCTGTACGAGACCATCTACTGCGCCCGCGGCCAGATGGAGAACCGGATCAAGGCGCATAAATTGCATCTCGCCTCCGACCGGACGTCGTGCAGCAAGGCAACCGCCAACCAGTTCCGGCTGCTCATCCACACCGCCGCCTACTGGCTGCTGCACACCTTGCGCGGCTTGGCGCCGAAGGCGTCGTTCTGGCGAGAGGCGCAGTTCGACACGCTGCGCCTCGGCCTCATCAAGGTGGCGGCGCGGGTCACCGAGATGAAGACCCGCATCAAGGTGTCTCTGCCGACCAGCTTCCCCTACCAGGAAAGCCTCGCGATGCTGGCTGCCCGCACCGTCAAGCTGCCGCCGTGACCGCCGGGGTGACGTGCCCCCGAGCGAACCTGTCCCCGCAACCCTCCAGCCCCGTCATGCCGCGCCGTTGGCGTCACCCATCAACGCGCCCTCGGACAGCCGTTCCAAAACGCTGATGAATGATCCAGGCTAAGGTCGTCGAAGAAACCATGTGTGGACGGCCCCTCTGGCGCAAGAGGGAAATCCGCACTGTCAATCGGCTTCGAATTTCCAGCCGGCATCGGCGTCGAATTTCCAGCCACGCTTACGGTTGCAGAGCCCGTTGTCCAGGGAGTCCACGGGAGGGACCCGCGCGCGCCGCGGAGTGCCCGCATGGCTGACGCAGCGGCGCGCGTGGGAGGGACCTGTGGGCCCCCCTGGACAACGCTCAGGAACGGTTCTTGAAGCGCCAGCTCTCGTTGCCGGTCTCCAGGATGTCGCAGTGATGCGTGAGCTGGTCGAGCAGGGCGGTGGTCATCTTGGCGTCGCCGGCGAACACCGTCGGCCATTCAGCGAAGCTCAAGTTCGTGGTGATCAACAGCGAGGTCCGCGAGTACAACTGGCTGAGCGCGTGGAACAGCAGTTGGCCGCCACTCTGGGAGAACGGCAGGTAGCCGAGTTCGTCCAGCACCACGAGATCAACGCGGGTCAGCTGGGCGGCGAGCTTGCCCGCCTGCCCGGCCCGGGCTTCCGCCTCCAACCGGTTCACCAAGTCGATGACGTTGAAGAACCGGGCACGGGCGCCGCGGCGCACGCAGTTAGCCGTGATGGCGATGCACACGTGCGTCTTGCCGGTGCCGGTTCCCCCGATGAACACGGCGTTGCGCTGGGTTTCCAGAAAGCCGCCGTCGTGCAGGTCGCGCACCAGCCCCTCGTTCAGGGGACCGGCAGCGAAGTCGAATTCGGCCAGCGTCTTGGCCAGGGGCAGCTTGGCGGCGCCGAGCTGGTAGCGGATCGAGCGCGCCTGCTTCTCCGCCCGCTCCGCCGCCAGCAGATCGCCCAGGATCTGCTGGACGGTGCGCTGCCGCTTCAGCCCGTCGCTCATCACCTCGTCGTAGGCGGCGCGCATGCCGGCCAGGCTGAGCTCGGCCATCAGCGCCATCAGCTCATGCCGTTCCATGGCAGCCCTCCCGCACCGCGCGCAAACGGTCGTAGCGCCCGCAGTCGGCGGCCGGCTCGATGGACAGCGTCAGCGCCGCCGGCACCGCCATGGCCGGCGCCGGTGTGACGTCGTGGTGCCGGGCCAGGATGTTCAGGATCACGTCCCGGCTGTGCGTGCCGCTCGCCAGCGCCTCGCGGCAGACGGCTTCCACCGCGTCCAAGCCGTCGGTGAGGATGGCGGCGAGCACGCCAACGAACTGCCGGTCGGCGGCATCGCCGCGACCCAGGCGGGTCCGCACCTTCGCCAAGGCTGGCGGCAACTCCCAGTCCCGGAACGGCGCCCCGTTGCGCAGCGCCCCCGGCTTGCGGGCGAGAACCGGCAGGTAGTGCAGCGGATTGTAGCGCGTGTGGCCGTGCCCGAAGGCCCGCGGGTGCTCGGCGACGATCGCGCCGTTGAACCACGCCACGATCCGTGTCGCGTAGGCCCGCACTTGCACCGGCTTGCCGGCCGCCGCCGCCGCGGCCACGCTGTAGCGATTGCGGTCAAAGTGGATCAGGCAGGTCTTCGACGCGCTGAGCGTGGTCTCGTGGAAGCCGTCGAAGGGATCGCTCACGGTAAGCAGCGCCGGCTGCTCCGCCTGGAACACCTCCCACACCGTCCGGCTCTTATCCTCGGGATGCAGCGTCTGTTGGGCCCAGGTGATCACCTGATCGCGCAGGTGGTCGTTCACCTGCTCCAGCGTCTTGGCGCGCAGGCGCGGCGTGAACAGCCGCTGGCGCAAGGTGCCGACCTGATTCTCGACTTGGCCCTTCTCCCAGCCCGAAGCCGGGGTGCAGGCCACCGGCTCGACCAGATAGTGCGAGCACATCTGGGCGAAGCGGCGGTTGAAGCGGCGCTCCTTGCCGACGAACAGGGCGTCCACCGCCGTCTTCATGTTGTCATAGATGCCGCGCTCGCACAGGCCGCCGTAGAACGCCGCGGCGCGGGCATGGGCGTCGAACACCATCTCCTGGCTCTGGCGCGGGTAGGCCGCCACGAACGGCATGCGGCTGTGGCACAGCCGGACATGGGCCACCTGCACCTTGGTCGTCACCCCGTCCAGGATGATCCACTCCTCCGCCCAGTCGAACTGGTACGCCTCGGCGGGAGCAAAGGTGAGCGGCACGTAGGCGTCCACCGGCCCGCACGGCGGCTGGCGCTGCTTGAAGCGCTTGATGTAGCGCCGCACCGCGTCGTACCCGCCCTGGAACCCGGCATCCTTCAGCCGCCCGAAGATCCCCAGGTAGTCGAGCCGATCGCGGGCGGGCTGGCGTTCATTCTCGATGATCAGCCGTTCCAGCTCCTCCTGGAACGCCGCCAACTTTGGGAGCGGCTGGTGCTGGCGCTCGTAGCGCGGCGCCGTCTCGCCCGAGCGCAGGTATTTCGTCACCGTCTCCCGCGACACCTTCAGCGACCGGGCAATGGCCCGGATGCTCTTCCCCTTCGCGTGCTCGCGCCGTATCCGTGCAATCGTCTCCACCGTCAGCATCCCTGTCCGCCACCCCGTCGTCCGAACCCAGGGTGGTAGTCTGCCAGATCAGGAGTGGCTGGTTATTGGACGCCGATCACCCCTGAAACTGGCCCAGTGTTGCAGGCCGATGCACACCACGCGATGCGCGCGGTCTTGTTGGCCAGAGCCACGGCGGCCAGCTTCGCCGGTTTGCGCTCCAGCAGCTTCGTCGCCCAACTGCGGCTGGCGTTGTCCTTGCGGGCCAGCCGCATGACCGCCGTGGCGCCGACGACGAGCAAGCGCCGAAGGTAGCCGTCGCCCTGCTTGCTGATGCCGACGTGGCGTTCCTTGCCGCCGCTGCTGTGGGCTTTCGGTGTCAGACCGAGCCATGCGGCGAACTGCCGGCCGGAACGGAACAGCGTGCCGTCCGGTACGGCCGCCGCGATGGTGCTTGCGGTGATCGGTCCAATGCCGGGAATGGTCGCCAAGCGCCGGCTGACCTCGCTGGCCCGATGCCAAGCGAGGATGCGCTTCTCCAGCCGGTCGATTTCGGCCTCAAGCTGCCGAAGTTGATCGACGATGCCGTGCAGCGCCAAGCGCGCCAGTTCAGGCAGACGATCCTGTGCTTCATGGAGGGCTGCGGTCACCACCTTCACGCCTTCTGGCCCTTTGGCCGCGATGATTCCGAATTCCGCCAAGTGCCCGCGCAACCCGTTGATCAGCATCGTTCGCTGCCGCACCAGCAGGTCGCGGGTCTTGTGCAGCATCAGCGCGGCTTGCTGGTCCACCGTCTTGATGGCGACGAAACGCATGGTCGGGCGGGTGACCGCTTCGCAGATGGCCTCGGCATCGGCGGCGTCGGTCTTGCCCCGCTTCACGTAGGGTTTGACATAGGCGGGCGGCATCAGCTTCACCGTATGCCCCAGGGCCGCGATTTCCCGCGTCCGGTAATGCGCTGTGCCGCAGGCCTCCAATCCGACCAGACACGGCGGAACGTTCTGGAAGAACTTCAAAACCTCGCTTCGACGCAGTTGCCGACAGACCAGAACCTTTCCATCCGCGGCAATCCCATGGACTTGGAAAACGTTCTTCGCCAAGTCCAGACCGATCGTCACCACCTCTACCATGGACGGCCCCTCTGAGCTGGTTTCTTCGACGACCTCAGCTTGCCACCGTTTCAAGAAGGTGGAAGGGCCGTCCACCACATCAGCTCACTTTGTCGCGTCCCCTTCCTCGCCCCACGCCGATCAACGACGGTCCGCTCGCCGGCCGTATTGCGTTCTTCCCGCAGGATATGAATGATGTGGCTGACGCTCTTCGAGCGTTTTCCGACGTGACGAAAGGAAGCCGGGATTAAAGCGTTTGGAAATCAGCCTTCGCTCCTGATCGCGGTCCACCGCTCCCCGAGGAACAACGTTCATGCCTTTCGACAATCCGGCGGGTGATCGATCCCGTCGGCAGCCACGGTTCGGTAAAGCGGTCCAACGGCACGCCGCGCAGGGGACCCCGGCGCCCTCGCAACCCAAGGTGAACGGTTCCGCCCAGCAGAAGCACGCCCAGTGGCTTGCCCGCGCCAGCGACGCCGAACGGTCCGGCGATGCCGTCGAAGCCGAGACCTGTCGCCAACATGCGGAGCATTGGTTCCGTGTCGCCCACGACCGCAACGATCTCTGAGGCTCCGCTGATCCACCTTGAGCGGTGCCCTCGGGCCGTGGCGACGTGACTGAGGCCAAATGGCCTCCGGAAAACCCGGCGCGGTTCAGGCCCTCGACTGGCGAGACTATGAGGAGATGGGAGTGAGATGATAAATCGGTACGGAAAACTTGCCTCCTGGGTCTATCATCTCGACAAGCCAATAGGCCGCTCATTTGGGGATCAGGAGTACTATCGGCAGCGTCTTGAACAGTGCCGTCGTGGCCCCATTCTGGAGCCTGCCGTCGGCAATGGCCGCCTTCTCGTGCCCCTTATCGAAGCCGGGTTTTCAGTCGAGGGCTTCGATGCATCCGCCGAGATGCTCGAATATTGCCAAGACGAGTGCCGAAAGCGAAAGCTCACCGTCAGCCTGACGCAGCAGACATTCGAGACTTTTGCCTATGACAAGCACTTTGCTGCTATCATCATGCCAGCAGGGTCGTTTCAGTTGATTGCGAACACACTCTCGGCCGGCGCGGTGTTGAAGCGCTTTTATGATCATTTGCTTCCCGACGGGAGCTTGATCGTCGACCTCGATCCAATCGGGAGTTTTCTGGGTCCTTCGGGTTCTGTCCGTTCGTGGACCACCGATGATGGTGACCTGCTGACGCTGACCGACCATCGAGTTGAAACCAACTATGTCGCGCAAACTACATTGTCCCACCTTCGCTATGAGCACTGGCAAGGCGGAAACCTAACAACGACCGAGCTCGACTTGTTCAAACTGCGTTGGTGGGGCGTCAATGAATTTGTACTCGCTCTGAATGCTGCCGGGTTTGTGGACGTGGTCGTGTCCGGTAACTACCAGCATGGACAAGCACCGCAGAAAGACGACGACATCATCAGCTTTGAAGCGCGCCGGCCTACGGGGAGGTGAGATACCAAATAGCGTGCTGCTGCGCGACGGGCGGGGTCGCAGGCGGGGAAGGACGGACTTTCCTGGCTCGGCGAGACCTTGTTGCAGTGAGGCGGCCGGTTGTGAAAATCAGGGCGTCGCGGATGTAGGCCTCCCCTTTTCTGCCGTTCCGGTCTGATCATGCCGTTCAAAGTCAACGCGTCCCGTCGCCATCACATCCTGAAGCGCCGCCATCGACTTCGCAACTGGGCGGACTATGATGCGGGGCTTCGGGCGTGGGGCAGCCTGAGGGTTTGGTTCACGGCCGAGACAGTGGTCCGCTGGCGGGCGGAAACACGCTCCACCCCCCGGCGGCCAGCGGACCTATTCGGATCTGGCAATCACGGCCGCCCTGGTTTTACGCGCCGTGTTCCGGCTGCCGCTGCACCAGATCAAAAGTCTGGTCGGCTCCCTCGTCCAGCGGCTCGGTGTTGAGCGCGCCGTTCCGGACCATTCCACCCTCAGCCGAAGCGTTCGGAGCTTGCGCCTGCCGCCGGAGCCAGTCTCCTCGGGAGCTGCTGTGGAGTTGCTCGTCGACAGCACCGGCGTGAAGCTGTGCGGTCCCGGCGAGAGGTTGGTTGAAATGTGAATCGGCGTGGGATTCTGACGCCGATCGGCACGGAAACGCGTTGACAATAATGGAAACTGTGGGGTCCCGACCGCGCGCTGTTTCACAGTCAGGGAGGCTGTTTCAGCGCAACTGTCATGGTGGCTGCCGTACGCGGGAAAGCTGCATGCACGGATCTGTGCGGGGGGCGTCCGGCAACAAGCGTCCCTGCCGCAATCAGCGCGCCCTCCATGGTTGAACGCTAAACCAAAGTATAGTCAAATATAAATCCTGAGCTTTCAAAAATCATACATGGGTAATCATCGCGAAATTTCTGGATTTTATGCCGCGCGATACCTTTGAATCCTAAGTAATGATTTTTGTTTGCTCACGAATCAACGAATCATTGATTGGAGAGATTGACTTATGAGCGTTGCATTGACCCAACCCCAGAACGACCGGCTGGTTCACATCCTGGAGGGATTGAAGGCCGGGAACGTCCCGTCGGCGGGCGATCCGGCGCACACGGCGTTCCTGCAGGACAACGCCGAACGCAGCGGGCTGACCCCCGCGCGCTACCCAGGGCTGTTCAAGGCCATCGGTAGCGGAGGCGCGGCGACGGACAGAGCGGCCGAGAGCAGCGGCGTTACCGACGGCCAGTATGTCGAGTTCATTTCGACCAGTCAGAGCAACAAGGCGGTCACCGCCCGCGCCGTCCTGAGCCGGATCCGGCCGGTAGCCCAGGCCATCGTCTGGCTGAACGTCGTCAACGAGAACGGCGGCACCAAGACCTCGCTGGCCTCCGGTGTCGCGGTCAGCTTCGCCACCCAGACGATCTTCGTGGAGACCAACCCGGAAACCGCCCTGCCGCCGCTGCCGACGGGCACGATGACCGGCATCATTTCCTTCGCGATCACCTACCAGGACGGCACGGTCGAGGTGTCCTCGACGGCGGCTCCCTGGGCCTCCCAGGCGTCGCGCGACCCGGTCGTCTTCGATCCCGCCATCCGCAGCGACCGCAAGACCGGCGACCTGAACGACATCGTCATCGGTCTGGCGCGCGGCTACGATGGGTACCCGAACGATGGGAAAAGGAAGCCCGTAAGGAACATTTCCGACGTCGATTATTGGTATTGGCAACAGATGCAGAATCTTGGCACGAATCCTCTGCTTGTTCCCCTGCACGGGAGCATGAAGTTCGATTACAAGCTGGCTCCGCTCGACATCTACCCCCCGTTCTTGGAGTTCTACCTGGCTCACAAGGAGGGCGGCATCTCCGAACTGAACGGCGGCGACGCTTCGCGCTACCTGCCGCACTTCCGAATCGACGATGCCGACCCCGAAGGGCGGACGCTGACGTTCCTGCTGAGGCCGCCCTACAACGATGCGGGCGACGCCATCGAGTTCCCTTCCAAAAATTGGACTTCGGACACACAGTCCTTCTTCAGCGCCCGTGTGACCGTGACTTTCGAGGACTATGAAAGGCACGGATCGGGCTGGTCGAGCATCGTCAGCTCGCTGTCGCCGGACACCGATTCGAAGGACGGCGTCGCCTTCATCAAGCCCATCGTCTTTGTCTGGCACTGCCTGGTCGCCGGCACCCAGATCACGCTCGCCGACGGCACGATCAAGGCGGTGGAGGACTTCACGTCCGAGGACGTCGTCGTCAGCGGCGACGGAACCCGGCCGGTGCAAGCGACCCTGGCGCAGCCGCACAGCGGGCCGATCACCGTGCTGGAGTTCGCCAACGGCGCCACCCTCGCCGGATCGGCCACCCACCCGGTGGTGACGCCGGCCGGCACGGTCCAGGCGGGGGCGCTGGCGGTCGGCGACACGGTGCTGACCCGCGACGGCACGACGACGGTGACCGCCACCCGCCAGGAGACCCAGACCAACGGCGGCCTGTTCAACCTGTGGCTCGTTCCCGAGGGGGAAGGGCCGACGACCATGATCGCCAACGGCATCGTGGTCGGCGACTACCAGATCCAGGTCCAGCTTCTGCGGGACGCCGCCCAGGACGACCGCGCCGTCCGGGCCAAGCTGCCGGAAAGCCTGCATGTGGATTTCGACAGCTGGGTGGCCGACCGGGTGGCGTCGGCCTGATCCAGGCTCACCGCATCCACGCTCACCGCGCGGCCCGGCGGCTCCAGAAGGGGGCGTCGGGCCAGCGGCCCCCGGCGGTGTAATGGCGGGTCCGCTCGGCCAGATAGCGGCGCAGCGTGTCCTCGGCGCGCCGGGCGTAGCCGATCGCGGCGTCGCGCGCCGCGGTGCCGTCGCCGGAGAACCAGCGCAGGATGGTGTCGGCGGCGGCCAGCGCGTCGTCGAGCGCCCCGGCGATGCCGGAGGAGGTCAGCGGGTCGAAGCCGATCAGCGCATCGCCGACGGCGATCCAGCCGGCGCCGACCGCCCGGTCGACGTGCTGCGAGGCGGCCGAGAAGACCGCCGGGGCCGTTCCGGCGCCGGGGCCGTCTTCCGGCGGCGGAACCAGATCGCGCAGGCGCGCGGTGGCCGCCCAGGCGGAGCGGAAGGCGTCCGCGCCGGCCAGACCGCCGGCACGGGCGATGTCGTCGTCGGTCATCAGCGTGACGATGGCCCGCCCGCCCGGCAGCACCGCCGCGTACCACCAGCCGATCTCCGCCGCCTCCACGAAGGAGCGGCCGTGGAAGCCCCCGCCGGCGGGCCCGGCGGCCGGAGCGGCCTCGATCGCCAGGGCGATCAGGCGGTCGAGCCGCCGCCGCCGCGCGCCGAGCGCGGTCGCCAGCGGCGCCCGCCGGCCGCCGGCGTCCACCACCACACGGGCGGTCACGCTGCGCCGCCCGTCCGCGTCGCGCAGCCCGACGGTCCAGCCGCCCTCCGGCCGGCGCTCGACCCCGGCGAGGGTGGCGGGGGCCAGGAGGCGGGCGCCGCGCTCCACCGCCGCCTCGCGCATCCAACGGTCGAAGCGGGCGCGGTCGAGATGCCAGCCGTGCCCGCTGGCCCGCCGCAGGAAATCGTCGGCGGTCTCCCCGTCGCCGCTCCACAGGCTGAGATTGCCGTGGTAGGGGCGGTGGCCGAGGCGCCCAAGATCGTCCGGCAGGCCGAGCCGGGCCAGCAGCGGTCCGACGTTGGGCGTCGCCGATTCGCCGACCCGCAGCGCCGCCCGCTCCGGCGAACCGTGGGCGGCGCGGTCGACCAGGACCACGCGCGGCACGCCGGCCGCGCGCAGGGCGAGCGCGGTGGCGGAGCCGGCCGGCCCCGCCCCCACGATCAGGACGTCCGCCGCGTCCGTGCCCGGAGGCGCGCCCGGAAGCGGGTCGCGCAACGCCGCAGGGGACGACGCTTCAGGGGACGACGCTTCAGGGGACATCGGCCACCAGCGGCCGCGCCGGCTCGCCGATTCCCGCGGTGTCGCCCTGCGAACCGGGCGTGCGGGGAAGCCGGCGCGCCACCTCGACGAAATAGGGATCGCCGGCGCTGCCGATGTTGAAGACGAAGCCGAGCTGGTCCCACAGCTTTACCATGTCCAGGTCGTCGGCGAACTGGATGTAGTCGTCGGCCTTCTGGTTGTACTCGGTGCCGATCCACGACACCTGCGGCCCCAGGGCCGGGCTGGGCTCGGCCAGGAGGGCCTTGGGCTCGGGCGGCAGATAGACGAATTCCGGCCGCTGCGCCGGCCACCACCACAGGATCCGGCCCTCGATGGGCTGCGACGAGCATTCGTTGAAGTCGGCCTGCCAGGGGACGGCCATGTAGCGGCTGACGTCGCCCGGCTCCATGCCCGTCGCCGGATCGAAGCCGAGGCTGAGCGGGCCGGACACGTTCGGCCGCGCCTTGATGCGGAAGGCGCCGTCGTAGATGGCCGGGTTGCGGGAGATCCAGGTCATCTCGATGCCCGGCGAGAAGGCGCCGCCGACGCAGTTGGCCAGCACGCCGCGGGTGACCGGATCGCCGGCGGTCCCGGCCGGTTCGGCCCCCGGCTCGAACCAGCCGTCGGCCCATTGCTGGAGGAGGAAATACTGGGTGTCGGTCAGGCGCAGGTACTTCGAGGTCGCCACGGTGACGGTGCCGGGTTTCGAGGCGCCCAGCGCGTCGTCGCCGGCCAGATAGGGCATGGCGGTGGCGCCGGTGCTGGCGTTCACCAGGACGTTGTCCGCGCCGGGCGGGCGAATGATGTCGAGGATGTAGGCGCGGAACCCGTTGAGCTTGGGATCCGGATCGCCGAGCCTGGCGAAATCGAAGCTGTGCGGCTTCGGCGGGATCGCCGCGACCCAGGGGTAGCGGGCGACGCGCTCGAAGATCGGCTTGATGTCGGTCTCGAAGAAGGGCTTGTAGCCGGTCGGCCCGGTCTTCCACATCCCGTCCGCGAACAGGTCGGGGCGGAGCCCCTGCTTGCGCACCACGACGTCGAAGATGGTGTCGTACAGCGTCACCAGATTGGGGATCTGCGGCGCGTAGGAAGGCGGTCCGACCATCACCCAGGCGCCGCCGACCTCCAGGTCGGGGGGGCCGTCCTCCCCGTCCAGCAGGCTGATCTTCACCGACACCGGCCCGTCCGAGGTGTCGTCCCACCAGCCGTCGTTGTTGGCGTATTGCCCGATGTGGGGCGACGGCCTGTCCGATCCGGAATGCCCCAGCCCGCCCAGCACCAGAAGGCGGCCCTCTTCGTCGGTGCGCAGCTCGCCCAGCGTGTCGATGGGGTAGGGCTTCAGCCCCTCGGGCGGAAAGCTGCCAGCGTAGCCCGGCGGGATGGTGTCGCGCGAGAAGTGCTCGGCCGGGGCGTCGCTTCCCTCGATCGAGCGGGGGCCGGCGTCGATGATCAGGGCGCGCCGCTCCTCCGCGCTGGTCCGGTCGGCGTTGCGCAGCGGGTGGTTCGACGCGTAGCCGTCCTCGCCCTTCGAGGTCTGGAACTCGTACCAGCTCGCCTTCTTGTTGGCGAGGTGGACGTACCAGCGGATCGAGGCCACGCCCTTGCTTTTCAACGTGACCTCCTCGGGCGGTCCGCCGTCGACGCTGCGCATCAGGCGGAAGCGCGCCGCCTGCCGGCACAGCCGGCCTTCGTCGTCGCGGAAATCCCGCTCCCCGACGGTCCGGCCGTCGGGCAGGGTGGGCAGGCCGCCCTCCGTCTCGGGGCCGATGTAGAAGGCCGTCGGCGCGTTGCCGACGCGGGCGATGCCGATGGCGGGGACGATGGAATAGACGGTGTTGGACATGGTTTTCCCCTCGCTGTCCCGATCTGGCCGGGCTGGGTGGTGCCGTTTGGGCGGTGCCGGGTTACAGCCCGAGTCCGGTGGCGTCGGAGCGGCTCTTCAGCGTCCGGACGCCGTCGATCACCCCGTGCAGCGCCTCCCGGTGCCTGGGGGCCGGGCCCGGCGGGGCGGGCGGCGCCACCGGGGCGACGAGCAGCGGGGGCAGCCCCTGGCCGGCCAGCAGTTTGTCGAGGGCCTGCAGCGCCGCGAGGAAGCCATCGAAGCTGGCGTCCTCGACATACTCGAAGGTCGGGGCGGCGTTGGGCCCGACCGTTGGGTCGCCGTCGGGGAAGACGGGAAGCTGCATCACCAGATTGGCCAGGGTCGGCAGTTGGTTGTGCATCAGCGGCAGGGCCAGCGTGAAATAGGAGTCCGCCGCGCCGCCCGCCTTGGTGAAGGAGGCCTCCAGGCTCTGCAGCATCACGCTGTAGCCGATGTTGAACGCCTTGACCGCCTGGACGGCCGTGGCGTTGGTGAAGTCCGACACCCGCGGGTTGGAGACGATGGGAAGCGTGTCGGGGAAATCCGGCGCGTCGGCCACGCGCAGGAACTTGTAATAGTGCGACAGCTCGTAGGGCGTGCCGAGGATCGGCCCGTAGGTGCCATCGGTGCGGGCGCCGTAATGCTCGTAGGCGCCGTAGGGCTGCTGGGGGACCAGCGGGTGGGTCGGGTTCACCGCGCCCTCGCCCTGCTGGACGATCTGCTGGATGCCGAGTTGGGCGCTGTCCAGGTCGGTCACCTTCACGGCCTTGCCGCCGAACTTGCCGAGGTAGATGTCGGTGCGCTGCTCGGCCGCCGGATTCTCGGCGAAGACCTTGTCCGTGCCGTACTGGCCGGCACAATACCCGATACCGTCCCACAGGGCCTTGTAGAGCTGGCCGATGGTCTGGTAGTCGCTGCCCTGCGGCGGCGCGGTGAAGGGGGCGGGGGTCTCGATCGCCATGAAGACGTTGCGGAACACCGCCTGCGAGGCGCGGTACAGCCCGACATAGGGCGTGGCGGTGGTGCTGGCCGAGGGCAGATAGGCCGGGTAGACGGGCACCACGCTCCCGGTCAGCTTGGGTTGCCCGCCGATGCCGACCAGGATGTTGGCCGCCTGGTTGAGGTGGAACATCTCCTCCACCACGACGCTGCGCAGGGCCTGGTAGGCGGCCGAACCCTTGTCGGTGATCGAGTAGAGCGCCGTCAGATAGGCGGGCACCGTAGTGAATTCGACCTGGATCGCCAGTTGCGCGGCGGCGCGCAGGTCCGCGAGGGTCGAAATCGGCGTGTAGGCGACCGACAGTGGGGCCGCCGCCTTCGCCTGCGGCCGCTCCAGAAGACATTGCTCAGTCATGGTCCGCGTCCCTCCCGCTCGGTGATGCCGCTCGCGCGCCGCTGTTCCGGTGCGCGTTGATGCGTCGCGTTCGCCAACTATCGGGAAGAAATTTCAAAGAATCAACGAGTCAATATCCGGTATCAAATGCACATACAATGATATGATTTTTGCCAATTCGCACACTTCTCCAAATTTTATTTGAACGAGTACGAATAATTTCGGGATTTTCGGCATTGCAGATCACGAAAAATTAGATTTCTAAGTATATTGGCATGAATTATTTGGTTTGATTTTCGGGAATGCTCCGACAGTATCGGGCGATACGCAAAAATCGGGAGTTCATGCGCATGGCAAGCGTTCGCGTCGCGGCATGGCCAATCGTTATGATGGGCCTTTCCGCGTTCCTCACCTCCAAGGCGGGTGCCCAGCAGGCCAACATCACCGAAAGCGTGACGATCCAGCAGCAGGAGGTGATGAAGGGTGGCGTGCCTCTGCGGCGGATCCTGGAATCCGGCGCGCATTTCTTCAGCTATCCCTACTTCCCGCAGGACGGCTGGGGCGAGGGCGCGGACGGTCCGCGCGCGTGGCAGCGCAAGGCGCTCTACCCGAACTCCCCGTTCAGCCCCTACGCGACGGCGGATGGGACCGTGCCGCCGCCGATCCCCTTCCTGCGCCTGAACGGCATCGACAGCCAGAGCTGCTACGAGTGCCACACCTCGATCGGCGCCACCGTCCAGCCCGACCTCGCCGGCGCCAACCCGCCCGGACCGGCGACCCGCACCCAGCCGGCGATCGGCGGCGCCGCCGGCATCGCCAACAATGCTTTCATCAACAGCCAGTTCCCCAACCCCCTGACCCAGCTGCTCCGCAACCCGCCGCACGTATTCGGGACCGGCTACACCCAGGCGCTGGCCAACGAGATCACCGGGCAGCTGCTCGGGCAGCAGGCCCTTCTCGCCGACCACGCCCGCTACACGCCCGACAAGCCGGTGACCCTGCCGCTGGCGGCCAAGAACCTGTCCTTCGGCTGGCTCGGCGCCACCTACGACAGCAAGGCGCAGCGGATCGTCTATGATTACAGCCGGCTGACCGGGGTCTCCCCGGATCTGGTCGTGCGCCCGTTCCAGTGGAAGGGCATCGCCTCGTCGGTCCGCCACTTCGCGGCCTCCGCGACCCAGTTCCACTTCAGCATGGAAGGGGTCGAGATCGTCGGGGAGAACAACGACAACGACGCCGACGGGGTGATCAACGAACTGAGCTACGGCAACGTCGGGGCGCTGACGAGCTTCGTCGCGATGACCCGGCCGCCGGTGGTCGAGACGCCGGCCGATCCGGCCGCCAAGGCCAAGGTGGCCCGCGGCGCGGCGCTGTTCGCCGGCACGGCAACCGACGCCGGGCTTCCGGCCGGCAGCGCCATGTGCGCGTCCTGCCATCTTCCGGTGCAGACGCTCGACCGGCCGGTGGTGACGATCGAGTGGGGCACCGTGCTGGGGCATCCCGATCAAGCCGGCTCCGACGCCGGGATCGCGCTGCCCTCGCGGGTCCAGGGGCGCGCCGAGGAAACGCGCAGGCGGACCGTCGCCTCGCCGACCCTGGTCAACGCCCTGCCCAGCACCGACCATCTGCCGGTGGTGCGCGAGGCGCGGGCGCGGCTGGCCAAGGCGTCGGCGGATGCCGGCGCGGCCGTCCGCCAGGGCGCGCCGGACGCGGCGGTCGCCGCCCTCTACGCCAAGGCGGTCGCCGATGCCGACTCGGTCGCGGTCGGCGGTCTGGAGATCAACCTGAACACGCTGGCGAGCCGGGCGGACCCGTCGATGCCGTGGCGCAATCCGGACGGCGGGAAGGCCGAGGATCAGGCAGGGCCGCTGCCGGCCTACGCCCGCGACCGGCTGCCCTTCAAGACGCCGGACGCTCCCCTGGACGTGCCGCTGCTGAGCGACCTGCGCCTGCACGACATGGGCCCCTGCCTTGCCGACATCGCGCCACAGGGCACCGACGTGGCGGACATCGCCGTTCCCCCGCAGCAATTCCTGACCCGGCCCCTGTGGGGCGTTGCCGACAGCTGGCCTTACCTGCATGACGGACGCGCGCTGGATCTGGTCCAGGCGATCCGCTTCCATGGCGGTACCCGCCCGGACGGCATCGCAGCCGAGTTCCCCTACCAATGCGCCGGCAGCGAAGCGGACCCGGTGATCAACGCCTTCTACGCCTTGAACCCTGGCGACCAACAGGCGCTGATCGCTTATCTGGCGAGTTTGCGTCTGCCGCCCCTGCCTGGAGCGGTGGTGCCGTTCTGACCGAATAGCGCGCTTCGGCTCCGGCGGGCGGAATGGTGTCGACGAGTTCGAGGATGCGCCGGTCATTGAAACAGTCGACCCATTCCAAGTTCGCGGCCGGCTCACCTTTGGCCGGCCCGTAGTAGCTGGATCGGCTGATGGAAACCAGCTTGCACTGCCGGGTGATCGACAGCTGCGGATGCTCCGGCTCGATCAACTCCCGCCTCCGGTCGACGCTCATCGACCGGAGGCCTTGCGCAAAAAATCGCGCTCCACGACCAGCTGGCCGATCATCACGTGCAGCTTTTCCACCTCGCCCTGATGGCTGGCTTCGGCGACCTCCGCCTTGGCGGAGAACACTCCGGACATCCCCTCGATGGCCTGCTTCTTCCAAGCGTTGATCAGCGTCTGGTGCACCCCGTGCTTCGCGACAAGCTGTGACACCGTCAACTCGCCCCGGGATCGCCTCCAGCGCCACCTTCGCCTTGAACTCCGCCGAATACCGTTTCCGTTTCCCCGTCATCGGGCCCGTCCTTCCTGATGGGCGAACCAAGCTTATCCGACTGTCCGAGAAACGGGGACCAGCTCACCTGCAACCGCGCGCCAGGATCGGTAGCCAGGATGCTGGGCGGCTGTGAAACAGCATCCGATGGACAATTTTTCTAGTGAAATATGATGCGCCTTCTGCGTGTTGTGGCCGCTTGGCCGTCGGCTCAGTGTCGCCGGCAAAGGTCGTGTCCCGAGGCGTGGTGTAGGAGCCGGGGCGCTCATCTGGTCTCCGGCGTGTCTGGCCGGGACAGTCACGCGGTCGCAGCGGGCAACGTGAGGGCGAGATCATCGCGCAAGGGGGCGATGGTTTCCAGGGTCATGTAGCGTGCCCGCTGGACCGCCCATTCGTCGTTCTGTTCGAGCAGGATGGCGCCGATGAGCCGGGTGATCGCCGCCTCGTTGGGGAAGATGCCCACCACCTCGGTGCGCCGCTTGATCTCGCCGTTCAGCCGCTCCAGCGGGTTCGTGCTGTGGATCTTGGCGCGGTGCTCCTTGGGAAAGGTCATGAAGGCCAGCACGTCCTCCTCGGCCTCGTCGAGCAGGGTGGCCAACTTGGGCAGCTTGGGGCGGACCTGATCGGCCACCTGGCGCCACTGCGCCTTGGCGGCGCCGGCGTCATCCTGGGCGAACGCGGTGGCGATGAAGGCCGACACCACGCGCCGGCCGCTCCGCCCGGCATGCGCCAGGGCGTTGCGCATGAAGTGCACCCGACAGCGCTGCCACGTGGCGCGGAACACCTTGGACACGGCGGCCTTGATGCCTTCGTGGGCGTCGGAGATCACCAGCTTCACCCCGGCCAGCCCACGGCGCTTGAGCTTGCGCAGGAACTCGATCCAGAAGGTCTCGGCTTCCGAGGCGCCGATGTCCATGCCCAGCACCTCGCGCCGGCCGTCGGTGTTCACGGCCACCGCGATGGTCACGGCGACCGAGACGATGCGCCCGTTCTGGCGAACCTTCACGTAGGTGGCGTCGATCCACAGTACGGCCAATCGCCTTCGATGGGGCGCTCCAGGAAGGTCTTCACCCGCTCGTCGATCTCCTCGCACAGCCGGCTGACCTGGCTCTTGGAGATGCCGCTCATGCCGAGCGCCTTCACCAGATCATCCACCGAGCGCGTCGAGATGCCGTGGACGTAGGCTTCCTGGATCACGGCGGTCAGCGCCTTCTCGGCCATGCGGCGCGGCTCCAGGAAGCCGGGGAAGTAGCTGCCCTTGCGCAGCTTGGGGATGCGCAGCTCGACGGTGCCGGCGCGGGTCTCCCAATCACGCTCGCGGTAGCCGTTGCGCTGAACCAGCCGCTCGGCGGAGCGCTCACCGTGGGCGGCGCCGGTCAGGCCTTGCACCTCCAGTTCCATCAGCCGCTCGGCTGCGAAGCCGATCATCTCGCGCAAGACGTCAGCGTCAGGGCTCTTCTCCAGCAGCGCGCGAAGCGCCATCATCTCGTCGGTCATCGTGGTCACCCTTCGGTCGGGTTGAGGTGTGGTGACCAGACTCTACCGAAGACCCACGATGACCGCCCCGCTGTGGAAAACCGGCCCGCCTACGCCAGCTCTGGGGGCGCTTCGGCGGGCCGGCTCCCCACAGCTCCTACACCACGTTCAGGGACGTGACCCCGGCAAAAACGACGTTTGGTCGGCACGCTTCTCTCATCAGTGCGCATCGGGTGATGTCCAGCCGCCGATATGTGCGTAAACGGAATCCCGCAGTTGCGCGATCTCGCGGTTGAGCTTTCCCAAAGCGGCGGGTGACTCGCCGGAGGCGTGGAGCAATGCATCGCCCAGGCAACCGGCCTTGGGGCGCAAAGCCACTCCTTTGGCCGTCAGCGACACGATCACCTGCCTCTCATTGGTCGGATTGCGGGTGCGATGGATCAGCTCCGCAGCCTCGAGGCGTTTGAGCAATGGCGTCAGCGTGCTGGATTCAAGAGCAAGCTGCTGGGCGATGCTCCCCACCGTTTGTCCGTCTTCCCGCCACAGGATGTTGAGGACGAGATATTGCGGATAGGTGAGGCCAAGGGCATCCAGCAGCGGCTTGTAGGCCCGCTGGATGGCGATGCCGGCCGAGTAGATCGCGAAACAGAGCTGCTCCTCCAATGGCACCGGCGGGTTGTTCTCATTCGACATGGGTTGGCTCCCTTCGCAGTGCATCTTCCGTCGACATATATCGCGATAAATTTCCCTGGACAAGAGGAGGCGCCAGCGATACAAACAGTTATCGCGATAATCGTTATCGCAGTTTAAATGGAGGCGCACATGAAGAGCACGCTTCAAGCCCTGATCCTGGCCGCTTCGGTCGTCACCCTGCCGCAGTCGGCCGCGCAGGCGCAGCCGACAGGCCAGTCCGTCGATCAGACGGCTGTCAAGAATGTCGTCCTTGTCCATGGCGCCTTTGCCGACGGATCGGGATGGCGGAAGGTCTATCAGGACCTGACCACCCGCGGATACCGGGTCACGATCGTCCAGAATCCGCTCACCTCTTTCGACGATGATGTGGCGGCCACACGGCGCGCGCTCGATCGGCAGGATGGGCCCGCCGTTCTGGTCGGCCACAGCTGGGGCGGCACCATCATCACCGAAGCCGGTGTCCATCCCAAGGTGCGTGGTCTGGTCTATGTGTCTGCCCTGTCGCCCGACGCCGGCGAGACCACCGCGCAGCAATACAGCGGCTACACGACACCGCCCGAGTTCGTCATCGAGACGAGCGAGGACGGCTTCGGCTTCATCAAGCCCGATAATTTCGCCGCCGGCTTCGCGGCGGATGCGACGAAGGCCGACGTCGATTTCCTGACGGCGTCGCAGGTTCCGATCAATATGGCGAGCTTCGGCGTGACGCTCCGGCAGGCCGCCTGGCGGACCAAGCCCAGTTGGGCGGTGATCGCGACGGAGGACAAGGCATTCGATCAGCGGATGCTCCAGGACATGGCGAAACGCATCGGCGCGAAGGTCACGAACGTCCCGGCCAGCCATGCCGTCTACTTCACGCAGTCGGAGGTCGTCGCGACGGTGATCGACGAAGCGGCCCGGCAGTCGGGCGCGGTTTCGCCCTGAGGCACCGGCTTCGTCGGACCAATCTCTCCGCTCACCAATGGATCGAGGACATGAACCATTCCACCTCCGACGGCTTCGAGGAGTTCAACCGACCCATCCGCGACAATCAGACGCAAAGACTCTCCGACCTCAAGCCTGCCTATGACTTCATCGTCTGCGGTGCGGGCGCATCGGGATCCGTGATCGCGCGCCGTCTGGCTGACAGCGCCGACTGCTCCGTGCTCCTCATCGAAGCGGGGGGCAGCGACGAGGACGAGGCGGTGCTGAATCCGGCATTATGGCCCACGAATCTCGGCGGTCAGCGCGACTGGGGCTTCCAGGCCGAGCCAAACCCGCATCTGGACGGCCGCGCGCTTCCCATGTCCATGGGCAAGGTGCTCGGCGGTGGGTCGAGCATCAATGTCATGGTGTGGGCAAGGGGTCATCGCGCCGACTGGGATTACTTCGCGGAACAATCCGGCGATGCCGGCTGGAACTATGAGGCGGTTCTCGGCATCTACCGACGCATCGAGAACTGGCAGGGTGCGCCGGACCCGCATCACCGCGGCAGTTCCGGGCCGGTGTGGGTGCAGCCCGCACAGAATCCGAGTCCGATCGCCGACGCTTTCCTCGGCGCGGCCGGGTCCCTCGGCATTCCGCGCTATGACAGCCCCAATGGCAGGATGATGGAGACCGCGGGAGGCGTGGCCTACACCGACATGCTGGTGCGGGACGGACGGCGGAACTCGCTCTACCGCGCCTATGTCCATCCTGTGGCCGACAGACCGAACCTCACGATCCTGACCGATACGCTCGTGCGCCGCGTGCTCCTCGACGGGACGACGGCGACCGGCGTCGAGGTCGAACGAGGCGGCCGGACTCTGTCGATCATGGCAGGCTCGGAGGTCATCCTGTCCACCGGCGCCATCAACACGCCCAAACTGCTCATGCTGTCGGGGATCGGCGACAGGAGCCAACTCGACCGGCACGGCATTCCGGTCGTACGTCACCTGCCCGGCGTCGGCCGCGGCCTGCAGGATCATGTGTCGTTCGGCTGCACCTGGGAGTATCGGGAGCCGATTGCTCCACGCGCCAGCGGGAGCGAGGCGACCCTCTACTGGAAAAGCCGCCCCGAACTGGAGGCGCCGGACCTTCTGTTCTGCCAGGTCGAGTTCCCCGTTCCCAGCGAGCGCACGGCGGCGCGCGGCGTCCCCGATCATGGGTGGACGATGTTCGCCGGGCTGGCGCAGCCCTACAGCCGTGGCGAGGTGCGGCTGCGGTCGGCGGACCCGGCCGCGGCGCCTTTGGTCGATCCCAACATGCTGTCCGATCCGCGGGACTTGGAGACGGCGCGCGCCTGCGTGCGGCTATGCCGCGAGATCGGGAACGATGCGGCTTTCGCGCCCTATGTCCGGCGCGAGATCATCCCCGGGGTGGGAGCGGCGGTCGACGATCAATTCCTCCGCGACGCGGCGGTGACCTATTGGCACCAATGTGGGACGGCTCGGATGGGCATGGATGACTTGTCGGTCGTCGACGCGTCGCTGGCGGTTCACGGTATCGACCGGCTGCGCGTCGCGGACGGCTCGATACTCCCAAGGGTGACGACGGGCAACACGCAAGCACCGTGCGCGATCGTGGGCGAGCGTGCGGCTGACATCCTGCAGCGGCGGCACAGGTTGTAGACGCTTTTTCATCAAACCCTGGGCCATACGCTGCATGTCAAGCGTCCGACGGGCTGACGTGGCGGGCCCAGGTCCAAGCGCTACACCTGGACCCGGCACCCGTAAGCTGGAGTCGGAGTTTGGGGCGGGAGCCGAGAACAGGGAAACGATGACGGCTCACTCCGGAGCCCGCTGCGCCGGCTGCCAGCGCCGGATCAGCGGAACCTCAGACGTCGTTGCGGTCGTGGGCGACACGGAACCAATGCTCCGCATGTTGGCGACAGGTCTCGGCTTCGACGGCATCGCCGGACCGTTCGGCGTCGCTGGCGCGGGCAAGCCACTGGGCGTGCTTCTGCTGGGCGGAACCGTTCACCTTGGGTTGCGAGGGCGCCGGGGTCCCCTGCGCGGCGTGCCGTTGGGCTGACTTGCCGAACCGTGCTTGCCGACGGGCCCGATCACCCGCCGGATTGTCAAAAGGCATGGACATCGATCCTTGGATGGTCGGCGGACCGTGATCAGGAGCGGGGGATCATTCCCGGACGCTCAATCCCGGCCTTCTTTCGTCACGCCGGAAAACGCTCGGAAAGCTTCGGTCACATCATTCATGACCTGCGGGAAGAACGCAACGCGGCCGGCGAGCGGGCCTTCGCTGATCGGTGTGGGGCGGGGGAGGGGGCGCTGCAAGGGAAGCGGCTTGCCGGGGTCCCGCTCGTCGGCACGGGGCGGCTCGTAGAAGTGAAGGGCGAGCTGGCCGTTGGGTTCCGCGGCGTAGGGGAGGCCGGGCTCGGTCCGGCGTTCGGCGCCGGGAAGGACATATTGATCGCCCTGGGCGGTCCTTTCCGTCAGCGGCATCCAAGACACCCCCTTCACCGGTTGAAGCCTCGCTCAACCTATCAGCTTTCCGCCGCTCCGCTCCAGCGAATACGGCGGATTGCCGATGGCACGGCGGCGTCGGGCACCGGTGGCGCGGCTGTCCGTCCGGCCGTCGCCGCGGGACGGGGACGGGTCAGACCGTCGGGATCGTCCCGCCGTCGATGACGTGCTCCGCGCCGTGGATCGCGGAGGCGCGATCCGAGGCCAGGAAGGCGATGAGGTCCGCCACCTCCTCGGGCCGGGCCGGGCGTCCCAGCGGGATGCCTCCAAGAGCGTCGAGGATGCTTTGGCGCGCCGTCTCCGTCGTACCGCCGGTGCTGGCCGCGATGCGGGCCATCAGGTCGTCGGCGGCCTCCGTGTGGATCCAGCCCGGCGAGACGACGTTGACCCGCACCCCCTTCGGGCCGAGTTCCTTCGACAACGCCTTGCTGTAGGTCGTCAACGCCGCCTTGGCGGCCGCATAGGCGGTCGTGGAGTCGTGGAGTCGTGGAGCGGCAGCCGGCGCTGGATGGAGGAGACGTGGATGACCGCGCCGCTGCCGCGGGCGATCATCCCCGGCAGCAGAGCCCGGTCGAGCCGCACCGCGGCGAACAGGTTCAGGTCGAGCTCGGCGCGCCAATGATCGTCCGTCAGGGCGGCAAATCCGCCGCCGGGCGAGGCGGAGCCCCCCAGGACATGGACGAGCACGTCGACGCCGCCAAGGATCTCCATGGCCGCCTCGGCGAGTGTCAGGGCTCCCTCCGGCGCGCTCAGGTCCGCCACCACGAACCGGGCGCCCGCCGGATCGTCGGCGCCCTTGCGCGCGGCCGTCAGGACCTGGGCGCCGCCCGCCAGGAACCTCTGGACGGTCGCCCGGCCGGTGCCCTTGGTGCCGCCGGTGACGACGACGCGGCGCCCCTCGAACTCGATGGGATCGATGCGGGCGGCCATCAGGCGATCTCCAGAGCGGCAATCGCCCCGTCATCGAGCCGGAAGCGGAAGGTGAAGCGGATCGGGCTGCCGGTGAAATCGCCTGTGGTCAAGCCGTCCACCACGATACGGCCGTCCTCGTCGCGCCAGGCCTCGGGGGTGAAGATCGCCCGGCTGTCGAGCGTCGCCGCCCGGATCCAGGCCTTGATCGCCTCGCGTCCTTCGTGTCGTCCGCCATCGTCGAGGACGACCGCGCGTGGTGCGAACGCCGCGAGCATGCCGTCGGCGTCGAGCCGGGCGTTGGCCGCGACATAGGCGGCGATCGCGGGAGGAAGGTCGTGGGCCATGGGCTCTCTCCGGGAAGTGTTGCGCCGGAGAGAGGGTGCTATTAGGCTTTCCAGATGACAAGAACCGACGAAAAAGTAAGGTACTTACCGGAAGGTAAGCGTGCCTCCTACACGGCGCGATCGGCGGCCCAGAGTGTGCAGAACGTGCTCCGGGTCCTGGAGGGCCGGTGGAAGCTCGTGATCCTGTTCCAGCTGTTCGGCGGTCAGGTGCGGCGCTTCTCCGATCTTGAGCGGGCCATCCCCGGCATTTCCCAGAAGATGCTGATCCAGCAACTTCGCCAGCTCGAGAGCGACGGCGTGGTCGGGCGCATCGTCCACCACCAGGTTCCGCCGAAGGTCGAGTATCACCTGACGGAATGGGGCCAGTCCCTGTGCCCGGCTCTTGACGCCCTGCTGATCTGGGCGGAGGGCGCGCCCGCCGACCTCCGGTCGCAACTCATCCTGGAGGGTCGGGAGGGCGATGCGCATAAGCCGGAGGCCGACGCCACGTAGCCGGTGCCGGCCAGGAGCGGCCACGAACGTCGGCTCCTCCGGCCGAAGTCCCGGCGGGGCTGCGTCCTCAGACGCTCGATGCCGTCCAGGCGGTGCTGCCGTGCGGGGCGGTTTTCTGGCCTCCGGTCGCCACGGCCCGGCTGACGACCTCACCGTCGAAATTGACGAAGTACGCCGCGGTGCGGGCGAGCTGCTCCGGTGCCAGGCCGTTGGCCCTCAGTTCGTCCCACATCCTCTCCATCTCGTGCCCCGGCCGGCCAAGATAGGAATCGGTGATGCGGTCCATCAGCTTCTGCTGGTCGGCCGTCACGTAGGGCATGTAGCCGCGGTCGTTGACGGGCAGCGCTATCTGAAAGGCCGGCGGGTCGATCGTCCGGTTCTGGACGACCTTTTCCCGTTCGCGCCTGTACGCGTCCAGGTCCTTCTGCATGCGGGCAATCTCGTCGCTCTCGGACCGCTCGGCCGAGACGGGCGCCGCCGTGGGGGGCGGCGATGCGGAAGCGTTCGCCGACAACAGATCCGAGAAGTTGGGCGAGCCCGCGGATTGGCCGGCGCCCGGTATCCTGCCGCGATCCGAGACGGCGGTCTGGCCGGCGGCCCCATGGTAGCCAAGGACTTGCACGTTCCCCTCCACTGCGGTTCGTGGCCCTTGCCACGTGCCGCCGAGGAATAGCAAAGGTTGTGCCACGGCCGTGCTGGGCCGAACAACGCGGCAACGGGCTTCCGTCGGGTGCCTGTCGGACACCCATGACGCCGATGCGCTCGCCTTCCGCTTGGTCGGACTTTGCCCATGGGCACAAATTGCCCGGTCCGGTCGTGAAGCCGGACGATCGGCAACGTTCCGGTGCGGCCCAAATTGCCAGGACCGCCTCGACTTGCTATAGGAATCGACCTCATCCCGCTGGGGTCGGTCGTCCGCGATGCACACGTTCAGCACCACCGTGACCCGGCGTGCCCTTCTGATGCTGCTCGCCGCCGCGTTGACCCTTCTGGGGATCGTCGCGATGTCGGGATGGCTGGCCGACAGCACGCGGCAGTTTTCGAGGTCCGTCGGCCGCACGACCGCTTTGCGGGTCGCCGCCGGGACGCTGCTCAGCCAGTTGCAGGACGCCGAGATCGGCCAGCGTGGGTATCTGCTCACCGAGGACCGCCACTATCTCAAGCCCTACGAGGCGGCCATCACCGCGGTCGACGCCACGATCGCCCGGCTGCGCGACCTCGGCGACGGGAGTGCCGGCGAGTTGCGCATCGTCGACCGCCTTGCCGTCCTCGCCGCCGCCAAACGCGAGGAGTTGGCGCAGACCATCGCGCTGATGGAGGCCGGGCGCCGGGACGAGGCCATGGCCGTCGTGCGCACCGACCGCGGCATGATGCTGATGGACGAAGCCCGACGCTCGCTCGCCGACCTGATCACCCCCGCCGACGCGCAGCTCGACACCCAGCTCGCCGCCCTGATCGGGCAGGCCAGAGCGTCGGGCTGGGTGGCCAACCTGGGCGGCCTGTTCATCGTGCTGGTCGTCGGCGGCGCCGTTTGGATCGCGCTCCGCTACACGCGCGACCTCATGCGGGCGCAGCACGCGATCCAGGCGCTCAACGATTCCCTGGAGCAGCGCGTCTCGGAGCGCACGATGGAACTGCGGCGGGCCAACGACGAGATCCAGCGCTTCGCCTACATCGTCAGCCATGACCTGCGCGCGCCGCTGGTGAACGTGATGGGTTTCACAGGTGAATTCGAGGCGGGACTGGCGAGCGTGCGCGCCCATCTCGACCGCCTGCCGCCGGACGGCGGCGACGGCGTGGCGTCGGAGGCGCGCCGGGCGGTGGAGGAGGACCTGCCGGAGGCCATCGGCTTCATCCGCGCATCGACGACGAAGATGGACCGGCTGATCAACGCCATCCTCGCCCTGGCGCGCCAGGGCGGCCGGGCGCTGAACCCGGAACCCGTCTCCATGCAGGCTCTTCTGGAAAGCGTGGCCGCCAGCCTCCGCCATCAGGCCGGCGAACAGCGCTGCGCCATCGACATCGAGGGTCCCCTGCCGTTCCTGGTGGCGGACCGGCTTGCTCTGGAACAGGTGTTCGGAAACCTGCTCGACAACGCGATCAAGTATCTCGATCCGGCGAGGGCAGGGCGGATCGCCGTCCGCGGACGGGCCGAGGGGGACCGCCTGGTCTTCGAAGTCGCCGATAACGGGCGCGGAATCGCGCCGCAGGATCACGAACGGATCTTCGAGCTGTTCCGCCGTTCCGGCGTTCAGGACCGACCCGGAGAGGGCATCGGGCTGGCCTATGTCCGGACATTGGTCCGGCGCCTGCAGGGCGAGGTCACCGTCGAATCGGTTCCTGGACAGGGCAGCGTCTTTCGCATAAGCCTTCCCGGAACCCTTGCCCTGCCATCGGAGACGCTCGCTCATGGCGCGTGACACTGAGCCGGTGCGCATCGTCATGATCGAGGATGACGAGGGACACGCCCGGCTGATCGAGAAGAACATCCGGCGGACCGGCGTCACCAACGACATCGTTCCCTTCGTCGACGGCACGAGCGCGCTCGCCTACCTGTTCGGTCCGGACGGAACCGGGCGGGCAAGCATGAGGCGGGCGCTTCTCATCCTTCTGGATTTAAACCTTCCCGACATGACGGGGATCGATATCCTGGCGAGGCTCAAGGCCAACCCCCACACCAGACGCTTTCCCGTCGTGGTGCTGACGACCACCGACGACCGGCAGGAAATCCGGCGCTGCTACGATATCGGGGCCAATGTCTACGTCACCAAACCGGTGAACTACGACAGCTTCGCCGCCGCGATCCGGAAGTTGGAGCTGCTCTTTTCCGTCATGCAGATCCCGGAGGCCGAGGCATGACCGAGCCGGCCGTCCGCATCCTCTACATCGACGACGATGTCGCCATGGCGCGGCTGGTGCAGCGGAAGCTCGAAAGGCGCGGCTACGCCGTGGAGTGCGCCAAGGACGGCCAGGAGGGGTTGGAGCGGCTGGAACGGGGCGGCATCGCGGTGGTCGGCTTGGATCACGAGATGCCGGGGGCGACCGGGCTGGACATCCTGCCCCACCTGCTGTCGCGCGAGAACGCGCCGCCGGTCGTCTATGTCACCGGCGCCGGCGACACGCGGGTGGCCGTCGCGGCGCTGAAGGCCGGCGCGGACGACTACGTCCCCAAGGAGGTCGGCGACGGATTCTTCGACCTTCTGGTGGCGGCCATCGAGCAGGCCCGGGAGAAGGCGCATCTGCGCCGGGAGCGGCAACGGGCGGAGCGGGAGGTCCGTGCCGCGCGCGACCGTGCGGAGCTGCTGCTGCGGGAAGTCAACCACCGCGTCGCCAACAGCCTGGCCCTGGTCGGCGCCTTCATACAGATGCAGCAATCCGACCTGTCCGACCCCGAGGCCCGCGCCGCGCTGGGGGAGACCCAGGCGCGCATCATCGCCATCGCCGGCATCCACCGAAGCCTCTACACCTCCGACGACGTGCGCTCCGTCCGCATCGACCTGTATCTGGAAACGCTGCTCGCCGGGATGCACACCGCGATGGCATCACGGCGCCCGGACCGCTTCACCGTCGTCGCCGACGCGGTGTCGGTGCCCACAGACCAAGCCGTGTCCCTGGCGGTGATCGTGACCGAGCTGGTCACGAACGCCTGCAAATACGCCTATCCGGACGGCCGGACCGGCAGCATCCGTGTCCGGGCCAAGTCCGCCGACGGGGCTCTGTCGGTGAGCGTGGAGGATGACGGCGTCGGCTTCTCCCGCGACGACGCTCCGCGGGGAACCGGTCTGGGAACCCGGATCGTCCAGGCGATGGCGACCAGCCTGGGAGCGCGGTTGACGTACGACCGTCGGCAGGCCGGCACCTGGGTGACGCTGACGATGCCGCTGCAGCCGCTGTGACGGCGCCCACCGGGGTCCCGGCCTCACGGGCGGCCGGCACGGTTGTCCGGACCTCGCCCGCGACGTTTTCCCTCACCTTGATCCCTACGCGGCCCGGATGCCGGCGAGGAAGCGGTTGATCTCCTGATGGAGGTCGCCCGCCTGCCGCGCGAGATCGTTGGAGGCGTCCAAAACCTCCCCGGCCGCGGTCTTGGTGGTGTCGGCCGAACGCGCCACCCCGTCGATGATCGTGGTGACGGATTGGGTGGCCTTGGCGGCCTGGGCGGCGTTGGCGGCGATCTCGGCGGTCGCCGTTTCCTGTTCCCCCACCGCTTCGGCGACGACGCCGGAGATGCGGCCCATGTCCTGGATCACCGCGACGATCTGGGCGATGGCGGCGGCGGCGCCGTCGGTCACGGACTGCATGGTCCCGATCTGGCTGCCGATCTCGTCGGTCGCCTTGGCGGTCTGCGCCGCCAGATGCTTCACCTCGCCGGCGACGACGGCGAAGCCCTTGCCGGCCTCTCCCGCCCGTGCCGCCTCGATGGTGGCGTTCAGCGCCAGCAGGTTGGTCTGGGCCGCGATGTCATGGATCAGCTGGACCACCGTGCCGATGCGGCCGGCGGTCTCCACGACCACGCGCATCGTCTCGCCGGCTTCGGCCGTCGCTCCGACGGCCGCCCGGGTGATGCGGCCGGATTCGTCGATGTAGCGGCTGATGTCGGTGATCGAGGCGCTGAGCTGGTTGGCCGCCGACGCCACCGTGCCGACGCTGCTCGCCGTCTCGTCGGCCGCGGCGGTGACGCCGGTCGCCTCGCTCAAGGTGCGGTCGGCACCGACGCTCATCGCGCGCGCGGTCGCCTCCAGCCCTTCCGCCGCCGCGGTCACGGCCCGGACGATGCCGCCGACGCGCTGGTCGAACCCCTGCGTCATCCGTTCCAGCTCGCGCGCCCTCTCGTCGCGCAGCGCGCGGACCCGCTCCTGTTCGGCATGGAGCGCGTCGGCACGGATCAGCGCCTCCTGGAAGACCTGCATGGCCCCGGCCATCCGCCCGATCTCGTCGCTCCGCTCCCGCGCCGGGATCGTCAGCGCGCGGTCGCCCTCGGCGAGGCGCTGCATCGCCGCGCACATGGCGGTCAGCGGCCGGACGATGCCGCGGGCCAGCAGGATTCCGGCCACGCTGACGATCAGGAGAAGGGCCGCTCCCACACCGATCATCTGGTCGCGCATGGCGCGGACCGGAGCCAGGATTTCATCGACCGACGCCTCGGCGACCACCAGCCAGCGCAGCCCGCCATGGCTCATCGGGCGGTAGGCGGCCAGCGCCGGAGCGGCTCCCCCGAAGCGGGCGGCCTCCATGACGCCGATGTGGTCGGGGTCGGCCTTCGCCGCCGCGACGACCGGACCGTCATAGGACGCCAGGATGGTCCGGCCGCCGGAGAAGCGCGGCGTGCTGCGCAGACGGCCGTCCTCCCCGACCAGGAAGGTGTCTCCGGTTTCGCCCATGCCGTCGCTCGCCTGCATGATGCGGTCGAGCCTGCCCGCCTCGATGCGGAACACCAGAGTCGCCAGCAGGGTCTGGCGACCGTCCGGGAGGCGCATGGCGACCGGCGCCGCCAGGAAGGCGGAAGCGGCTTTGCCGGCGGCATAGGGCGAGAAATCGGCGATCGCCGCCTCGCCGTCCAGCCCGTCGGTCTTCACGCCGTCCACCAGACGGCGCAGCGCGCCGTCGGCCACAGGCTTGGCGAAGTCGTCGCCCTTGGCGGCGCTGTAGAGGATGGTGCCCTCCGGCGCCACCAGAAGCACGTCCTCCAGGCCGCGCCGCTGCATCAGATCGCTCATCCAGCCATGCAGGCGCAGATGCGCCGTGTCGTACATGGCGGTGTCGGCCGACTTCTCCAGCCTGTGGCGCTCGCCGGCCGGGTGAGGGTTGTCGTCGACGTAGCGTTTGCGCAGCAGGGCGGTGGGATCGCCCCGGTCGGATTCGATCCGCCAGCCGTTGGCGAGGGCCACGACGGCGTCGCGCATCGACCGCGTGTTGGCGGTCAGCACGACATCGTCCTCCAGTCCGTTGATGTAGGACCGCACGCTGGCGGCGCGGGCGTCGGCCAGCGCCACCAGTTTCTCGCCGGCCGCCACGCGCAGGCGGCTCGATGCGGCGGCGTAGGCGAACCCGCCGAGCAGGATCGCCGTGACCACCACCGCGCCGACCAGCGCGCCGGGGATCTTGTGGCGCAGCGGCAGATGGCGTCCGTTGCGGCGGGACATCAGCGATTTCCCTTCCCAGGCAGGCGGTGCAGCAGTTCCCCGACGATGCCGCGGCGGAACAGCAGCACGCAGACCACGAAGATCGCGCCGATCACCACCGGAACCGGCAGGCTGGTCGAGGCGAGGTAGCTTTCCAGCGTCACCACCAGCGCCGCGCCCACCACCGGGCCGAGCAGCGTGCCCATGCCGCCGAGCAGGGTCATCAGCACCACCTCGCCCGACATCTGCCACGTCACGTCGGTCAGCGAGGCGAGCTGGAAGACCAGCGCCTTGGTGCCGCCGGCCAGACCGGCGAGGCTCGCCGACAGCACGAAGGCCAGCAGTTTGTAGCGCTCCGTCCGGTAGCCGAGCGAGACGGCGCGCGGCTCGTTCTCGCGGATCGCCTTCAGCACCTGCCCGAAGGGCGAGTGGACCGCGCGCCAGATCAGGGCGAAGCCGCCGAGGAAGATCGCCAGCACCGTGTAGTACATGGTCAGCGGCTGGCTGAGGTCGATCATCCCGAACAGATGCCCGCGCGGCACGGCCTGGATGCCGTCCTCGCCATGGGTGAAGGGCAGTTGCAGGGCCAGGAAGAAGATCATCTGGCTCAGCGCCAGCGTGATCATGGCGAAGTAGATGCCCTGCCGGCGGATGGCGAGCAGGCCGAAGACCAGCCCCATCGCCCCGGCCGCCGCGGTGGCGGCGAGCAGGCCGGCCTCCGGCGCCCAGCCCCATTCCTTGACCGTGTGGGCGGCGACATAGGCCGCCCCGCCGAAGAAGGCCGCGTGGCCGAAGCTCAAGAGGCCGGCGAAGCCGATCAGCAGGTTGAAGGCGCAGGCGAACAGCGCGAAGCACAGCACCTTCATCAGGAAGACCGGGTACAGGGCGTAGGGCGCCAGGACCGCCAGAAGCAGCAGGGCTCCGGTCAGCAGGACCTTCGGCGAGCCGCTGCGCATGGCGAGGCCTTCGTGCAGCGTGTCCCTGGTTTGCAGGCTCATGGCTTATCTCTCCCGCCCGAACAGGCCGGCGGGCTTGACCATCAGCACCACAGCCATGATGACGAAGACGACGATGTTGGAGGCCTCCGGGTAGAAGACCTTGGTCAGGCCCTCCAGCAGCCCCAGGCCCAACCCCGTCACGATGGCGCCCAGGATCGAGCCCATGCCGCCGATCACCACCACCGCGAAGACGACGATAATCAGGTTCGATCCCATCATCGGCGAGACCTGATAGATCGGCGCCGCCAGCACCCCGGCCAGACCGGCCAGGGCCACCCCGAAGCCGTAGGTCAGCGACACCATCACCGGCACGTTGATGCCGAAGGCCTGGACCAGGGTCGGATTCTCGGTGGCGGCCCGCAGATAGGCGCCGAGCCGCGTCCGCTCGATGGCGAACCAGGTGCCCAGGCAGATCACCAGCGAAGCCGCGACCACCCAGCCGCGGTATGTGGGCAGATACATGAAACCGAGGTTGGTGCCGCCCTTCAGCAGGTCCGGGATCGGGTAGGGTTGGCCCGACACGCCGTACTGGTGGCGGAAGGCGCCCTCGAAGATCAGCGCGAGACCGAAGGTCAGCAGCAGGCCGTAGAGATGGTCGACCTTGTAGAGCCGGCGCAGCAGCGTGCGCTCCAGCGCCAGCCCGACCAGCCCGACCACCAGCGGCGCCAGCAGCAGCGCCCCCCAGTAGCTGACACCGGCGTAGGTCAGCAGCAGCCACGCCACGAAGGCGCCGACCATGTACAAGGCGCCGTGCGCCATGTTGACGACGTTGAGCATGCCGAAGATCACGGCCAGCCCGAGGCTGAGCAGCGCGTAGAAGGAGCCGTTGATCAGGCCGAGCAGAAGCTGGCCGAACAAGGCCTGCGGCGGAATGCCGAGCAGTTGGGACATCGGGCGTTCTTCTCCCGCTCACACGCCGAGATAGGTGTGGAGCTTGTCCATGTTGGCGTGGAGCTGGTCGTTGGGGATCATGTCCACCACATGCCCCTCCTCCATGACGTAGTGGCGGTCGGCGATGGTGGAGGCGAAGCGGAAGTTCTGCTCGACCAGCAGGATGGTGAAGCCGCGCTGCTTCAGCGCCCGCACGGCCACGCCGATCTGCTCGATGATGACCGGGGCCAGCCCTTCGGTCGGCTCGTCCAGCAGGATCAGGGTGGCGCCGGTGCGCAGGATGCGGCCGATCGCCAGCATCTGCTGCTCGCCCCCCGACAGGCGCGTGCCTTGCGTCGCGCCGCGGCCCTGGAGGTTGGGGAACAGCTCGTGGATCTGCGGGACGGTCATCCCGCCCTCCCGCACCACCGGCGGCAGCGTCAGATTCTCGTCCACGCTGAGGCTTGAGAAAATCCCGCGCTCCTCCGGCACATAGCCGATGCCGAGGCGGGGAATCCGGTGCGGCGCCATGCCGATCAGCTCCCGGCCCTGGAAGCGGATGGAGCCGGTGCGCTTGCCCATGATCCCCATGATGGCCCGCATGGTGGAGGTCTTGCCGGCGCCGTTGCGGCCGAGCAGCGTCACCACCTCGCCCTGGCGCACCGCGATGTCGACGCCGTGCAGCACATGGCTTTCGCCGTAGAAGCCGTGCAGGTCGGCGATGTCGAGCATCGCCGTCCCGGTTCGGGCGGTCGTCGCGCACATCCCGTCAGGCATGTCCGGTCCCCATATAGGCTTCCATGACCTGCGGGTTCCGCGAGACGGCCTCGTACGGCCCTTCCGCCAGGATCTCGCCGCGGCGGAGCACGGTGATGGTGTCCGACAGGTGGGCGACGACCGACAGGTTGTGCTCCACCATCAGGATGGTGCGGTCGGCGGAGACGCGCTTGATCAGCGCGGCGGTGCCTTCGATGTCCTCGTGGCCCATGCCGGCCAGCGGCTCGTCGAGCAGCATCACCTCCGGGTCGAGCGCCAGCGTGGTGGCGATCTCCAGCGCGCGTTTGCGGCCGTAGGGCAGCTCGGCGGCGGTGTGGCCGGCCCAGGGGGTGAGGTTCACCGCCTCGATCAGTTCGAGAGCGCGGCCCCGCAGGTCGCGCAGCGTCTCCTCGGACTTCCAGAAATGGAAGCTGGTGCCGAGCGGGCGCTGCAGCGCGACGCGGACATTCTCCAGCACGCTGAGGTGTGGGAAGACAGCGGAAATCTGGAAGGAGCGCACCATGCCGAGCAGCGCCACGTCGGCGGGCTTCATGGCGGTGATGTCGCGTCCTTTGTAGAGGATCTGGCCGCGCGTCGGCGTCAGGAACTTGGTCAGCAGGTTGAAGACCGTGCTCTTGCCGGCGCCGTTCGGGCCGATCAGCGCGTGGATCGTGCCGCGGCGGACCTGGAGGTTCACCTCCTTCACCGCGACGAAGCCCTTGAACTCCATCGTCAGGCCACGCGCTTCCAGGATGATGTCGCCGGTGTGCCCGGTCGTGTGTCCGGTGGTCATGTCTGTCCTTTCCCGGTGATGAGCCGGCCTCGCGCGGCCTCGGACACAGGCCGGCGACGCCGCCGGTGCCGCGTCGCCGAAGCGCCGCGCCCCGACGGCGTGTTTCGCCTACATCTTCTTGACGAGCGGGCATTCGCTTTCCGACAGCGGCCGGAAGGCGCGGTCGGCGGGAACGCTGCGGACCAGCTTGTAATAATCCCACGGCGCCTTGGATTCCGCGGGGGTCTTGACCTGGAACAGATGCATGTCGCGCAGCACCCGGCCGTCCTCGCGCACCGAGCCGTTCTTCGTCATGAAGTCGTTCACCGGGGTCGCCTTCATCGTCTTCATGACGGCGGGGGCGGCGTCCGTTCCGGCGGCCTTGATCGCCTTCAAATAATGGCTGACCGCGCCGTAGACGCCGGCCTGATAGAAGGTCGGCATCGCCTTGCGCTTCTCGAAGAACCGCTTGGAGAAGGCGCGCGTCTCGTCATCCATGTCCCAATAGAAGGGGGTGGTCAGCATGATGTCCTGGGTCGCCGACAGGCCCAGCGCGTGGACCTCGCTGATCGCCAGCAGCAGCGCCACGATGTTCTTGCCCGACTGGCCGAGCCCGAACTCCGCCGCCTGCTTGATCGCGTTCTGGGTATCGGCCCCGGCGGTGGCGAGCGCCACGACCTTCGCCGGCGACGCCTGCGCCTGGAGCAGGAAGGACGAGAAGTCGGCGTTGTTGGCCGGCACCCGGACGCTGCCCAGGACCTTGCCCTTCTGGCTTTCGACGACGGCGCCGGTGTCGCGCTCCAGCGCGTGCCCGAAGGCGTAGTCGGAGGTCAGGAAGAACCAGCTGCTCAACCCCGAGGCCACCACCGCCTCGGCCGTCACGTGGGCGAGCGCGTAGGTGTCGTAGGTCCAATGCAGCCCGTTCGGCGTGCAGGCCTTGCCGGTCAGGTCCGAACTCGCCGGGGAGGAGAAGATGGCGACGCGGTTGGCCTCCTTGGTGATCTGCTGCACGGCCAGCGCCACCGCGGAGTTCGGGACGTCGATGATGGCGTCCACCTGATCGACGTCGTACCAGCGCCGCGCCGTCGAGGCGCCGATGTCGGCCTTGTTCTGGTGGTCGGCGAAGATCAGCTCGACGGGCGTGCCGTTGACGGCGCCGCCGAAGTCCTCCACCGCCATCTGCGCGGCGGCGATCGAGCCCTGCCCGGTGCTGTCGGAGAGCTGGCCCGACAGGTCGGTCAGGATGCCGATCTTGATCTTGCCGTCGCTGTAGGCGGCGCCCTGGGCGTGGGCCGGCTGGGAATGGGCCTGGGCGAGCAGGCAGGCGGCGATGGCCGCCGTCACGGCGTAGCGTTTCACGATATCCTCCCAATGAGTCCTTGGACCCGAGATTTTCTTATGATGGTCAGCCGGCGTTCCGCGACCCGGCGGCGTGCCGGGCTGCGTGCTGGGCGGCGAGCCGGCCGAACACGGCGCCGCGCAGGACCGAGGTCGAGCCGGTGTAGACCTGATGGTAGAGCCCGACCGTCTCGCCCGCCGCGTAGAGGCCCGGCATCGGCTGGCCGTTGCCGTCGAGCACCCTGGCGTCCACGTCCACTTTCAGCCCGCCGAAGGTGAAGCAGTTGGCCGAGACGATGGGGAAGGCGCGGAACGGCCCCTTGACCAGCGGGCGCGCCCAGTTGGTCTTGGCCGGGGTCAGCCCGGTCGTCGCCAGACCGTCCACCCGCGTCGGGTCGAAGCGGCTGGCGTCGGCCGGGCAGGCGGCGTTGTAGGCGGCGACCGTCGCCTTGGTGGCTTCGGCCGGCAGGCCGAGCGTCTCGATCAGGGCGTCGAGCGTCGGAGCCTCGATGGCCGGCACGTCGCTGCGGATGCTGGTGCGCCAGCGCGGGATGTCCTCCACCTGATCGTCGAACAGGACGTAGGCGAGCCCGTCCGGCTGGTCGGCGACGACCCGCGTGATGTGGTCGTAGGTGGCGTCGGCGGTGCCCGGCGCCTCGTCGAGGAAGCGCTCGCCGCGCTTGTTGACCAGCACGCCGTAGGGCCAGATGAAGATCACCGCCTCGGGCTGGCGGGAGCGCGGATCGACCGGCTCGGCGTGGTAGGAGCCGAAATCGCCGGCCGGCGCCGCCCCGGCGTCGAGCGCCATGCGGATGCCCTCGCCCCGGTTGTAGTAGCCGCCGCGCGCCACCGGCCGCACATGCTTGGCGCGCTGGCCCATGTAGCGGGTCATCATCTCGGTGTTGCCCTGGTAGCCGCCCGAGGCCAGGACCGTCGAACGGCCGCGGATGGCGACGCGCAGGCCGTCCGGCCCGGTGGCGTGGACGCCGCCGATGCGGCCCTGCCCGTCGCGCAGCAGGTCGAGCGCCGTGGTGCGGTAGAGCACGCGGGCGCCGAGCGCCTTCGCCTCCGCCATCAGCCGCTCGATCAGCGCGAGGCCGCCGCCCTGGGCGGCGATGCGCTGGGTGTTCTGGGTCAGCAGGTAGATCGGCTGCGGCTCGAAGCGCAAACCGAACTCCTTGAGCCAGCCGATGGTCGTCGGCACCCGCTCGGCGAAGCGGGCGATCACCTCCGGATCGGGGAAGGGGTGGGCCTTCACATAGTCGGGCCAGTATTCGTAGGGTTCGGCGGCGGCGGCCAGCACGTTGGGATCGATGTTCAGCCCGGCGTTGGCGGCGAAATGCTCCTCGAAATCGTCGGCGATCTCGGAATCGTTCTTCATCCGCATGTAGGCTTCGGTCCAGCGCGAGTTGCCGCCGAAATCCTCCTCCGGCGCCCGTTCCAGCAGGGTGACCGACAGCCCGGCCTGCAGCGCCGTCACCGCCGCCGAAAGCCCGGCGATGCCGCAGCCGACGATCACCAGATCGCTGATATCGTTATCGCTGGGGTTGTCGCTGGCGGTGTTGTTGCCGGCCCGGCTCATCCTGGTTTCCTCCGTCATTTCATTCGTCTCCTGACGTGTCCCGCGTCATCCCGCGAGGCGTTTGTGGTTCTTGCCCGGTGCATGGCCGGCGGTGCCGTCGGCCACGATGATCCCGGCCTCCACCAGCCGCTCGACCGCCGCCGGGTCGTAGCCGGCCTCGGCCAGCACGGCGCGCGTGTCCTGGCCGACGCGCGGCGGATCGCTGCGGATCGCCAGATCCGCGTCCGCCACATGGATCGGCAGCCGGGGCAGGGCGGTCCGCACCCCGTTGGGCAGGGTGGTCGGCATCAGCCCGCCGGTCGCCCGCAGATGCGGGTCGTCGAACAGATCCTCCGGCCGGGCGATCGGAGCGAAGGGGATGCGGGCGCGCTCGCACACCGACACCGCCTCCTCCATCGACAGGCCGCCGAACAGCGCCGTCAGCAGCGGCAGCAGGCGCGGCCGGGCGGCGATGCGGTCGTTGTTGGTGCGGAACTGCGGATCGTCGCGCAGGTCCGGCCGGTCGATGGTGGCGCAGAAGCGCTCCCAATGGCTGTCGGTGGTGATGCCGACGAAGATCGGCCGTCCGTCGGCGGTGTGGAAGGTCTCGTAGACCGCCCAGGCCGACACGCGCTCCGGCATCGGCGGGATCGGCGCGTCCGACTGGGCGGCGTAGCAGAGATGCTGCCCCATCAGGAACACCGTGGTCTCGAACAGGGCGGATTCGACGGTCTGGCCGCGGCCGGTCCGCTCCCGCTCGCGCAGCGCCACCAGGATGGCGATGACCGCGAACATGCCGCCGGTGATGTCCACCACCGACGTGCCGGCGCGCAGCGGCCGCCCGCTCGGCCCGGTCATGTAGGCGAGCCCGGTCATCATCTGCACCACCTCGTCGAGCGCGAGGCGCCCGGCGTAGGGCCCGTCGAGGAAACCCTTCAGGCTGGCGTAGATCAGGCGCGGGTTGAGGCCGGCCAGCGTGTCGGCGCCCAGACCCAGCCGATCCATCGTGCCGGGGGCGAAATTCTCCACCAGCACGTCGGTCTCGGCGACGAGGCGGTGGGCGATCTCGCGCCCCTCCGGCGATTTCAGGTCGACGGCGACCGAACGTTTGTTGCGGTTGAAGTAGCCGAAGTAACCGGTGCCGAAGCCCTTGAGATGGCGGGTGGGCTCGCCGTTGGGCACCGGCTCGATCTTCACCACGTCGGCGCCGAGGTCGGCGAGGATCATGGCGCAGGACGGACCCATCACCGTGTGGCCGAAGTCGAGGACCTTGACGCCGGCCAGGGGCAGCGGGGTGTCGGCGGAGGGACCGGTCATGCGCCGCCTCCCGGAACCGGGCGCGGCGCCGCCCCGTCGTAGCGGTAGGGGATGGACGGCGGCATCGGCCCCTTGATCCGGCCACCCTGCTGCGACTGCTCCCAGGCGTGCGCCAGGATGCCGACCGAGCGCGACAGCACGAACAGCCCGCGCCCGAGCCCCGGCGGAAAGCCGAGTTCCGCGAACACCACGGCGGTGGCGCCGTCGATGTTCATCGGCACCCGCTTACCCTTGCGCGCGGCCAGCGCGTCCTCGACGGCGCGGCCGATGGCGGCGGCCTCCCCGGTCACCGCCCCCTCGCTCTTCGCCGCCTCCACCAGGGCCAGCAGCCGGCCGGCGCGCGGATCGACGGGATGGAAGCGGTGGCCGAAGCCGGGGATGTGCTCGCGCCGCTCCAGCCGCGCGGCGATCTCGGCGTCCGCCGCCGCGGCCACGGAGAGCCCCTCCGCCATGCGGGCGGCGATGGCCGCGTACAGCTCCATGCATTGCTGGCCGGCGCCGCCATGGACGTCGCCCAGCGCGTTGATGCCGGAGGCCATGGCGTTGTTCAGCCCGACGCCGCAGGTGGCGGCCATGCGGGCCGTGGCGATGGACGGCGCCTGCGGCCCGTGGTCCACCGCCGCGACCAGCGCGGCCCCCAGCAGCCGGCCCTGGGCCGGCGTCGGCAGGTCGCCGCGCAGCATCAGCCAGACCATGTCGGGAAAGCCGATCGTGCCGATCAGCTCCTCGATGGCGTAGCCGCGCACCCGGATCGAACCTGGATGGATGTCGATGATCGACGTCCGCCACCAGCCGGCGGCGGTTTCGATGGTCGCTTCGGACATCGGAATGCTCCCGGGGCCATGCCCCTGCAGGCCCGGCCTCAGCCGAGCACGAAGGGGTTGGCGCGGTTGGGCTTGGTGGTGATCCAGACGCTCTTGGTCTGGAGATACTCCTTGATCGCCTCCACGCCGCCCTCGCGGCCGAGGCCGGAGCGCTTGTAGCCACCGAAGGGCGTGGTGAAGCTTGTGGAGCGGTAGTTGTTCACCCACACCGTCCCGGCGCGCAGCCGGTCGACGCAGTGCATCGCGCGGTGCAGGTCGCGCGTCCACACGCCGGCCGCCAGACCGAACTCGACGTCGTTGGCGATGCGCAGCGCGTCCTCCTCGTCCTCGAAGGGGATGACGCAGAGCACCGGGCCGAACACCTCCTCCTGGGCGATGCGCATGTCGTTGCGGACGCCGGTGAAGATGGTCGGCGCGACGAACTGGCCCTGGCCGTATTCGGGACCCGACAAGGCATGGCCGCCGAGCGCGCAGACCGCGCCCTCCGCCTTCGCCATCTCGATCATCCGCAGGATCTTTTCCCATTGCGCACGGGTGGCGATGGGGCCGATCTGCGTCTCCATGTTCGACGGATCGCCGATGCGGGCCTCGCCCGCGGCCGCGACCAGCTTCTCCACGAAGGCGTCGTGGATGGTCCTCTGCACGAGCAGTCGCGAGCCGGCCATGCAGGTCTGGCCCGAGGCGCCGAACACGCCGGAGATGGCGCCCTTCACCGCCTGGTCGAGGTCGGCGTCGTCGAAGACGATGTTCGGCGACTTGCCGCCCAGCTCCAGCGTCACCTTCTTCAGGCCCGGCGCCGCCGCCTCGTTGACCCGCTGGCCGCCGATGTCGCCGCCGGTGAAGGCGACCTTGGCGGTCAGGCGGTGGCGGACCAGCGGCTCGCCGACCTCACCGCCGAAGCCGGTGACGACGTTGACGACGCCGCGCGGGAAGCCCGCCTCGTGCGCCAGCTTCGCCAGTTCCAGGATGGAGGCGGAGGTGTATTCCGACGGCTTGACGACGATGGTGTTCCCGGCCGCCAGGGCCGGGGCCATCTTCCAGGTGGTCAGAGCCAGCGGCGAGTTCCACGGCGTGATGGCGACGACCACGCCCAGCGGCTCGTACTTCACGTAGTTGAAGACGTCGGCCTTGTTGATCGGCACGACGGCGCCCTGAACCTTGTCGGCGAGGCCGGCGTAGTAATGGAACCACTGGGCGACGTTGCGCACCTGCCCGCTGACCTCGGCCATCAGCTTGCCGTTGTCGCGCTGCTCGATGGCGCCCAGCCGGTCGACGTTGCGCTCGATCAGCTCGGCCAGCCGGCGCAGCAGGGCGCCGCGCTGGGTCGCGGTCAGCCCCGCCCACTCCGGCGACAGGAAGGCACGGTGCGCCGCTTCGACCGCGCGATCGGCATCGCCCTGCGTTCCGCGCGGAATCTCCGCCCACGCCCGCCCCGAATAGGGCTCCGTCGATTCGAACCACTCGTTGGACACCGGATCGCACCAGTCCCCATCGATGAACAGCCTGTAGCGTTCCACCCTCTGCCTCGCAAAAGTTCTGTTAGATAGAACCATGTTTCATCTAAGAGAACATATGCTTACCAAATGCGTCAACACCAAACTGTTCGAAACCGAACTTTTAGCGGGCGCCTTGCGTCGGCCGTCCTTGACGTCCGATGGTGGTGTCGGGGAAAAATGCGCGCCGAGGCTGTCAATGGCCAAGCTTGCCAATGAAGGACGCGACATGACCGACGCAAAGCCCAAGACGACCACCGCCTCCGCTGGCGGGGTGGAGGCCGTCGACCGGGCGCTGAGCATCGTCGGCTGCTTCCAGGCGGGCGACCACGCGCTGAGCCTGACGGAGATCGCGGCGCGGACCGGGCTCTACAAGAGCACCATCCTGCGGCTGACCGTTTCGCTGGAGAAGGCCGGCTATCTCGTCCGCCACCAGGACAAGTCCTACCGGCTCGGCCCGGAGCTGATGCGGCTGGGGGGGCTCTACCAGCGCTCCCTGCGGTTGGAGGACCATGTCCGGCCGGTGCTGCGTCAGTTGATGCGCGAGAGCGGGGAAAGCGCGTCCTTCTTCCGCCGCGAAGGGGCGTGGCGGATCTGTGCGTTCCGCGAGGACTCCACGCAGGCGATCCGCGATCACGTCCATGAGGGCGACCGCCTGCCCCTCGACCGGGGGGCCGCCGGCCATGTGCTCATCCGCTTCTCCGGGACGGTGTCGGCGGCGGACTTCGCCGCCCTGCCTCTGCTCTCCTTCGGCGAGCGCGAGTCCGAGACCGGGGCCGCCGCCGTGCCGGTCTTTTCCCAGCGGGAGGGACTGGTCGGCGCCCTGACCCTGTCGGGCCCGCTGACCCGATTCACCGAGGAACGCGTGGCGGTGATGGTGCCGCTGCTGCTGGCGGCCGGCCAGCGGCTGTCGGAGACGCTGGGCGGGCATTACCCGAGCTGAGGGTTCTCCATGGGGAAGGACCCCGGTTTTGCAGGTCGTCGGGTGGCGGCTGTTCCATCACGGTGGCTTGCCAGTGCCGCCGCCTTGCGGTAGAAAGCGGTTCTGGTCGGCAGTTCACCAAGGCGTCGCCGCCCCGTTGAGGGGAGCTAAACCTGCCGCGACACCCTCTCGACCGACACCTCATCGCGTGCCGCGTCGGAAGTCGGCGACCACCGGCATCCCTTCGCGGATTGGCGCGTCGTGAGGATGATTCCATGCCCAGGACATCGCTGCCCTACAGCGCGGATGACATTTCCGCGCTCGCGCGCTCGTTGCGCGCGCAACTCGCCGGCCGGACCGAGCCGCCCGGCCATGTCGAATGGCTCAACATGCTGGCCAAGGCGGTCGGATGCCGGAACTTCCAGCATTTCCGGGCGCAGACGACTGCCCAGACGGTGGCCCAAACGGAGGCCCAAACAGCGGTTCAGGACGGTCTCGGCGCGACGGTCGACGTGGAGCCGCCGGTCGATCCGGTCAGGATCCGCAAGGTGACCCGCTGTTTCGACGCCGCCGGCGCCCTGCTGCGCTGGCCGCCCAAACGCTCCGAGCGGGATCTTTGCCTGTGGGTCCTGTGGTCGCGGTTCGCCGCCGGCCACGTGATGACCGAGGGAGAGGTGAACCGCCTTCTGCGCGACGCCCACCGTTTCGGCGACCACGCCCTGCTGCGCCGCGAACTGTGCGATGTCGGTCTGGTCGACCGCACGCGCGACGGGAGCGCCTATCGGCGCGTCGAGCAACGGCCGCCGCCGGAGGCGCTCGCCCTGATCCGCCGTCTGAAGGCGGCTTCCGCTGGTGAAAAGGCGACGGCATGAGCGCCGTTTCGCGGCCGCCTAGTCGCCGAGTGCGAAGGCGACCGCGGCGGCGGCGTGCAGCGCCGTCGTGTTGAACATGGGGAAATCCGGCCGGTCGGCCTGATCGACCAGCAGGAAGATCTCCGTGCAGCCGAGGATCACCCCCTGCGCCCCGTCGGCGGCCAGCCGGTCGATGATCTCCAGATAGTGGGCCTTGGACTCCGGGCGCAGGTCGCGCCGCACCAGCTCGTCGAAGATGATGCGGTCGACCGTCGCCTTGTCGGGGTCGGAGGGCACGATGATCTCGACGCCGAAACGCTCCGCGTAGCGGCGGCGCAGGTCGTCGGAGAGCATCGTCGCCATGGTGCCGAGCAGGGCGACCCGCGTCAGGCCGGCGGTCCGCATCGCCGCGCCGGTCGGGTCGGCGATGTGGATGAAGGGGGTGGCGCGCCCGGCCATGATCGGCTCGACCACGCGGTGCATGGTGTTCGACACGCACAGGATCACATCGGCCCCGGCGCGCTCCAGCGCGTCCACCTTGCCGGACAGGTAGCGCTGCGCGGCGTCCCAGGCATTCTGGCGGACGAAATGCTCGATGTTGCCGAAATTGACGCTGACGATGACGATCTCGCCGTTGTCCCAGCCGCCGAGCCGGGCGTTCAGCCCCTCGTTCAGCAGGCGGTAATATTCGGCGGTGGCCTGGTTGCTCATGCCGCCGAGGACGCCGATGGTCTTCTGGGGCAGGGGCCGGGCGGTGGGCGTCGTCATGTCGTGATCCCGTCGGTTGAGGGCGCGGATGATAGAGCGACCGCTCCCGATCGCCAACCGTTCAGGCCTTCTCCACGGTCCGCCCCTCCTGGGTGAACAGGTAGGGGACGAAGCTGCGATGGTGCTCGTCCACCGACAGCTGGCTGCCGATGGGCGGGAAGGCGCGCTGCTGGCAGTCGGTGCGCTCGCAGATGCGGCAGTTCACGCCGATCGGCACGGCGGCGGCCTCGTTGGAGGTGTCGATGCCGGCGGCGTAGACGATCTCGTTGGCGTGGGTCGCCTCGCAGCCCAGGCCCACGGCGAACTGGCGCGACGGCTTCAGATAGGCGCCGCCCCGTTTGGTCACCGTGCGGGCGATGCCGATGTAGGTGGTGCGGTCGGGCATGGTGGCGAACTGCACCAGGATCTTGCCGGGCTGGGCGAAGGCCTCGTGCACGTTCCACAGCGGGCAGGCGCCGCCGAAACGCGCGAAGTGGAAGCGCGTCGCCGAATGGCGCTTGGTGATGTTGCCGGCCATGTCCACCCGCACGAAGTAGAAGGGCAGGCCCCGCGCGCCCGGCCTTTGCAGGGTGGACAGCCGGTGGCAGACCTGCTCGAAGCTGGCGCCGAAGCGGCTCTGCAACTGCTCGACGTCGTGGCGCAGCGCGCGGGCCTGGGCGGCGAAGGCGCGGTAGGGCAGGACCAGCGCCCCCGCGAAGTAGTTGGCGAGCCCGACCCGGCAGATCGACCGCGCGTCCTCGCTGGAGAACTTCGCCTGGGCGACCCGTTCCTCGATCACGTCGCCGAAGCCGAGCAGGGCGATCTGGTGCGCCATGTGGAAGGCGCGGCTGGGGCCGTTCAGCAGGGCGGACAGGCGCAGCGTGCCGGTGCTGCCGTCGTAACTGCGCATGGCCGTCTCGCCATCGTCGGCGACGATCTTCACCCGCACGTCGTGCCGCCGCTTCAGATAGGCGGCCAGCTCGTTCAGCAGGGCGCCGGAGTGGATCTTCTCGGTGTCCCACAGCGTCTCCGCCGCCTCGTCCAGCGGGCCGATGTAGTTGTTGCAGTAGTGGAAATAGTCGCGGACCTCCTCGTAGGGGAACTGGGGTCCGGCGAAGGCGTCGCTCGGCTCCTGGTTGGACAGGCTGTCGGCCAGCGACTGCACCCGCTCGTGGAGCTTCTGGTAGGCCTGATGCAGGCTCAGCACGCGGCGGGCCAGCTCCGGGCTGGAGCCGACGGCGCTGCGCAGCTCGGCGTTGGTCAGGGGCGCCCCGGCGAACAGCGGGTCGGCCAGAGCCTCGCGCAGGTCGGCGACCAGACGGCTGTCCTCGTCCTCCACGAAATTGGACAGGTCGACCTCGAACACGGCGGAGATCTTCAGCAGCACCGGCAGGGTCAGCGGGCGCTGGTTGTTCTCGATCTGGTTCAGGTAGCTCGGCGACAGGTCCAGCGTCTTGGCCAGCGCCGCCTGGGTCAGCCCGCGCTGTTCGCGCAGGCGGCGGAGCTTGTAGCCGAGGAAGAGCTTCTGCATGGACCCGCCTATCACCCGAAGATTATATCGAAGTGCATATTCGCAATCTTGGCAAACCGTGCGCTGCGTTTGCAAAGATGTTCGCAACTTCGCACATTTTTCCCGCCCGGCCAATTGCCCTGTTGCAAATCTTGTGAATAATCCAGGCGTTCCGGTGAGGGGACCGCTGCCACAAGGTTCGCAAGGTCCTCCGCCGCTCGCCAAAGTGGGAAACGCCTGATGCAAGAAATTCTGGCCAAGTTGGACGCCATGCGCTCCGGTGCGCGGCTGGGCGGCGGTGAAAAGCGCATCGCCTCGCAGCACGCCAAGGGCAAGCTGACCGCGCGGGAGCGCATCGAACTCTTCCTCGACGAAGGCTCGTTCGAGGAGTTCGACATGTTCGTGCAGCACCGCTGCAACGACTTCGGCATGGAAGGCCAGAAGGTTCCCGGCGACGGCGTGGTCACCGGTCACGGCACGGTGAACGGGCGTCTCGTCTTCGTCTTCAGCCAGGACTTCACCGTCTTCGGCGGCTCGCTGTCGGAAGCCCACGCCGAGAAGATCTGCAAGATCATGGATCAGGCGATGAAGGTCGGCGCGCCGGTCATCGGCCTGAACGACAGCGGCGGCGCCCGTATCCAGGAGGGCGTGGCCTCGCTCGGCGGCTACGCCGAGGTGTTCCAGCGCAACGTCAACGCCTCGGGCGTCATCCCGCAGATCTCCCTGATCATGGGGCCGTGCGCCGGCGGTGCGGTGTATTCGCCGGCCATGACCGACTTCATCTTCATGGTGAAGGACAGCTCCTACATGTTCGTGACCGGCCCGGACGTGGTCAAGACGGTCACGCACGAGGTGGTGACGGCGGAGGAGCTGGGCGGGGCGATCACCCATTCCAGCAAGTCCGGCGTCGCCGACATGGCCTTCGAGAACGACGTGGAGGCGCTGCTCCAGCTCCGCCGCTTCATCGACTTCCTGCCGGCCTCCAACCGCGAGCGGGCGCCGGAGCGGCCGACCGCCGACCCGATCGACCGCGACGACCTGTCGCTCGACACGCTGGTCCCGGAGAACCCGAACAAGCCCTACGACATGAAGGAGCTGATCCTCAAGACGGTCGACGAGGGCGACTTCTTCGAGCTTCAGCCGGACTATGCCAAGAACATCATCATCGGCTTCGGCCGCATGAACGGCAGCACGGTCGGCATCGTCGCCAACCAGCCGATGGTTCTGGCCGGCTGCCTGGACATCGACAGCTCCAAGAAGGCCGCGCGCTTCGTGCGCTTCTGCGACGCCTTCGAGATTCCGATCCTCACCCTGGTCGATGTCCCCGGCTTCATGCCCGGCACCTCGCAGGAGTACGGCGGCATCATCAAGCACGGCGCCAAGCTGCTGTTCGCCTACGCCGAGGCCACCGTGCCGAAGATCACCGTCATCACGCGCAAGGCCTACGGCGGCGCCTATGACGTGATGGCGTCCAAGCATCTGCGCGGCGACATCAACTACGCCTGGCCGTCGGCGGAGATCGCGGTGATGGGGCCGAAGGGTGCCGTGGAGATCATTTTCCGCGGCGACATCGGCGACACCGCCAAGATCGAGGCGCGCACCGAGGAGTACCGGCAGAAGTTCGCCAACCCGTTCGTGGCGGCGTCGCGCGGCTACATCGACGACGTCATCATGCCGCACGGCACCCGCCGGCGCGTCATCAAGGCGCTGTCCATGCTGAAGAACAAGCAGCTCCAGAACCCCTGGCGCAAGCACGACAACATCCCGCTCTGAAGGCGCGCCGCCCCATGACGACCCTGTTCTCCAAGATCCTGATCGCGAACCGCGGCGAGATCGCCTGCCGCGTCATCCGCACGGCGCGCCGCCTGGGCATCAAGACGGTCGCCGTCTATTCGGACGCCGACAGGAACGCCCTGCACGTCGAGATGGCCGACGAGGCCGTCCATATCGGCGCCGCTCCCTCGGCGCAGAGCTACCTGCTGATCGACCGCATCGTCGATGCCTGCAAGAAGACCGGCGCCCAGGCCGTGCATCCCGGCTACGGCTTCCTGTCGGAGAAGCGCGAGTTCCAGGAGGCGCTGGCCGCCGCCGGGGTCGCCTTCATCGGCCCGGACGCCCACGCCATCCAGGCGATGGGCGACAAGATCGAGTCCAAGAAGTTGGCCAAGGCCGCGGGCGTCAGCACCGTGCCCGGCTATCTGGGCGTCATCGCCGACGACAGCGAGGCGGTGACCATCGCCCGCGACATCGGCTATCCGGTGATGATCAAGGCCTCGGCCGGCGGTGGCGGCAAGGGCATGCGCGTGGCCTGGAACGACGAGGAGGCCCGCGAAGGCTTCCGCTCCGCCCAGAACGAGGCGCGCTCCTCCTTCGCCGACGACCGCGTCTTCGTCGAGAAGTACATCCAGCAACCGCGCCACATCGAGATCCAGGTGCTGGCGGACGGGCAGGGCACGGCCCTCTATCTGGGCGAGCGCGAATGCTCGATCCAGCGCCGCCACCAGAAGGTCATCGAGGAGGCCCCGTCGCCCTTCCTCGACGCCGCGACCCGCAAGGCGATGGGCGAGCAGGCCGTGGCGCTGGCCCGCGCCGTGGACTACAAGTCCGCCGGCACGGTCGAGTTCATCGTCGATGCCGAGCGCAACTTCTACTTCCTGGAGATGAACACCCGCCTCCAGGTGGAGCATCCGGTCACCGAGCTGGTCACCGGCCTCGACCTCGTCGAGCTGATGATCCGCGTCGCGGCGGGCGAGAAGCTCACTCTGAAGCAGGAGGACATCCACCTGCACGGCTGGGCCATCGAATCCCGCGTCTATGCCGAGGACCCCTTCCGCAACTTCCTGCCCTCCACCGGCCGGCTGACCCATTACCGTCCGCCGTCGGAGGACCCGCACGTCCGCGTGGACACCGGCGTCTACGAGGGCGGCGAGATCTCCATGTACTACGACCCCATGATCGCCAAGCTGTGCAGCTGGGGGTCGACGCGCGACGCCGCCATCGCCCGCATGCGCGAGGCGCTGGACCAGTATTACATCCGCGGCGTCAGCCACAACATCCCGTTCCTCGCCTCTCTGATGGCCAACCAGCGCTTCGTCGAAGGCCGGCTGACCACCAACTTCATCGCCGAGGAATACCCGAACGGCTTCCACGCCTCCGACCTGCCGCCGGACGATCCGGCGATCCTGATCGCCGTGGCGGCGGTGATCCACCGCTGCCTGAACGACCGCGACATCCGGATCACCGGCAAGATGCCGGGCAACAAGGTCCGGGTGCGCGACGACTGGGTCGTCGTGATGGACGGCACGCAGCACCCGGTCCACGTCCACCCGGTGGAGGGCAGCCCGCAGCGCATCGGCTACACCGTCGATTTCGAGGGCAAGCACCATGTGGTGTGGAGCGACTGGAACCTGGGTGAGCCGCTGTTCCGCGGCACGGTGAACGGCGCGCATGTCTGCGTCCAGGTGGACCGCGTCGGCGTCGGCTACCGCCTGTTCCACTCCGGCAGCCAGGCGCTGGTCAAGGTGCTGACCCCGAACGCCGCGCGGCTCGACGCGCTGATGCCGGTGAAGGCGCCGCCGGACATGTCGAAGTTCCTGCTGTCGCCGATGCCCGGCCTGCTCGTCTCGGTCGCGGTGACCGAGGGGCAGGAGGTCAAGGCCGGCGAGGTGCTGGCCGTGGTCGAGGCGATGAAGATGGAAAACATCCTGCGCGCGGCGCAGGATGGCACGGTGTCCAAGGTGCACGCGACGCCCGGCTCCAGCCTGGCGGTCGATCAGAAGATCCTGGAGTTCGCGTGAGCCAAGCGGGCTCCGACATATAGGGAAAGGTAAGGACGATGGCTTTCGCAAACACGCTTTCGCAGCGTGCCGCTTCGCTTCTCGAGACGGTCGCCCCGCGGGGCGGCCTGCTCACCGCCGCCACCGCGGCGGTTCTGGGCAGCCTGCTGCTGGCCGCCTCGGCCAAGGTGCAGGTGCCCTTCTGGCCGGTTCCGATGACGATGCAGAGCATGGTCGTCATCCTGCTCGGCATGGCCTACGGCAGCCGCCTCGCCACGGCGACGGTCCTGCTGTACCTGCTGGAAGGCCTCGCCGGTCTGCCGGTCTTCGCCGGTCCGGGCGCCGGCCCGGCCTACATGGCCGGCCCGACCGCCGGTTACCTGCTGGGCTTCGTCCTGGCCGCCGGCGTCACCGGCTGGCTGGCCGAGCGCGGCTGGGACCGCAGCCCGGTCAAGGCCGTCGCCGCCCTGGCGATCGGTCACGCCCTGCTGTTCGTTCCGGGCGTGGCCTGGATGGCCGTCCTGTTCGGCGGCGAGAAGGCCGTCGCGCTGGGCCTGACGCCGTTCCTGGCCGCCACGGTCCTGAAGACCGCGCTGGGTGCCGCGATCATGCAGGCCGCCTGGAAGGTCGTCGCCCGCCGGTCGCAGGGCTGAGAGTAAGGGGGGCGCGCTTGCCCCCACCCTAACTCTCCCCCGCCCGGCGGGGGAGGGGATTGGTCTCCCTCCCCTGCGAAAGCGGGGGAGGGCCGGGGTGGGGGCAAGCGCCCCACCCATTGATTGATCGTTGCAAATCATTCGAACCAAGAAGCCGTGTCGAGGAGACGTCCCATGAGCGAATTCCCGAAGAAGACCCAGGCCGACTGGCAGACCCTGGCCACCAAGGACCTGGGCGCCAACGGGACGCTCGACGATCTGGTCTGGAAGACTCCGGAAGGGTTGGACGTCAAGGCCCTCTACACCGCCGACGATCTGGAAGGGCTGGAACTGGACAGCCTGCCCGGCTTCCCGCCCTTCACCCGCGGCCCGCGCGCCACGATGTACGCGGTGAAGCCCTGGACCATCCGCCAGTACGCCGGCTTCTCGACCGCCGAGGACTCCAACGCCTTCTACAAGGCGAACCTGAAGGCCGGGCAGATGGGCCTGTCGGTCGCCTTCGACCTCGCCACCCACCGCGGCTATGACAGCGACCATCCGCGCGTCGTCGGCGATGTGGGCAAGGCCGGCGTCGCCATCGACAGCGTCGAGGACATGAAGATCCTCTTCGACGGCATCCCGCTCGACAAGATGTCGGTGTCGATGACCATGAACGGCGCGGTGCTGCCGATCCTCGCCGGCTACATCGTCGCGGCGGAGGAGCAGGGTGTTTCCCAGGACAAGCTGAGCGGGACCATCCAGAACGACATCCTCAAGGAGTTCATGGTCCGCAACACCTACATCTATCCGCCCGAACCCTCGATGCGGATCATCGCGGACATCATCGAGTACACGGCGCTGAACATGCCGAAGTTCAACTCGATCTCGATTTCCGGCTACCACATGCAGGAAGCCGGCGCGACCGCGGTGCAGGAGCTGGCGTTCACCATCGCCGACGGCCTCGAATACGTCCGCGCCGCCATGTCCAAGGGGCTGCCGGTCGACAAGTTCGCGCCGCGCCTGTCCTTCTTCTTCTCCATCGGCATGAACTTCTTCATGGAGATCGCCAAGCTGCGCGCCGCGCGCCTGCTGTGGTCGACCCTGATGAAGCAGAAGTTCGACCCGAAGGACGCCCGCTCGCTGGCCCTGCGCACCCACTGCCAGACCTCCGGCGTCAGCCTGACCGAGCAGGACCCCTACAACAACGTCATCCGCACCACCATCGAGGCGATGGCCGCGGTGCTGGGCGGCACCCAGTCGCTGCACACCAACGCCTTCGACGAGGCGCTCGGCCTGCCGACCAAATTCTCCGCCCGCATCGCCCGCAACACCCAGCTCATCATCGCCGAGGAGTCGGGCGTCACCAACGTGGTCGATCCGCTGGGCGGCTCCTACTACATCGAAAATCTGACCCACAGCCTCGCCAACGCCGCGCTCGACCTCATCAACAAGGTCGAGGATCTGGGCGGCATGACCAAGGCGGTGGACAGCGGCATGCCCAAGCTGCTGATCGAGGAGGCCGCCGCCCGCCGGCAGGCCCGCGTCGACCGCGGCGAGGAGGTGATCGTCGGCGTCAACAAGTACCGTCCGGAGAACCCCGAGATGGTGGACGTGCTGGACATCGACAACACGGCGGTGCGCGAGTCCCAGATCGCCCGTCTCAATCAGGTCCGCGCCAGCCGCGACGACGCGAAGTGCCGCGCCGCCCTGGACGCGCTGACCAAGGCCGCCACGGAGAAGTCCGGCAACCTGCTGGCCCTGGCGGTGGAGGCCACCCGCGCCCGCGCCACGGTCGGCGAAATCTCCGACGCTCTGGAGAAGGCCTTCACCCGCCATGTGGCGGTCATCCGCTCCGTCTCCGGCGTTTACGGCGCCGCCTATGAGGGCGACGAGGGCTTCAAGAAGATCCAGGAGGAGGTGTCCGCCTTCGCCGCCGAGGAGGGCCGCCGCCCGCGCATCCTCGTCGTCAAGATGGGCCAGGACGGCCACGACCGCGGCGCCAAGGTGATCGCCACCAGCTTCGCCGACATCGGCTTCGACGTGGACATCGGGCCGCTGTTCCAGACCCCGGAGGAGGCCGCCCGTCAGGCGGTGGAGAACGACGTGCACGTCATCGGCGTGTCGTCCCAGGCCGCCGGCCACAAGACGCTGGTCCCGCAGCTGGTCGAGGAACTGCGCCGCCAGGGCGCCGGCGACATCCTGGTCGTCTGCGGCGGCGTGATCCCGCCCCAGGACTACGACTACCTCTACAAGGCGGGGGCCGCCGCCATCTACGGCCCCGGCACCAACATCCCGAAGGCCGCCTCCGACATCCTGGCCATCCTGCGCAAGCAGAAGGCCGCGGCGTAACTCCGCCAGCACTTTTCCCTCCCCCGCCCGGCGGGGGAGGGTTTAGGGTGGGGGTTCCGTCCAGAACGCCCCCCATCTCCCTTGCCCATCACCGCCGAAACCGACCTCTACGCCCCCGTCAAAGCTTTCCTCGAAGCCCAGGGCTACGAGGTGAAGGCCGAAATCCACGGCTGCGACCTCGTCGCGGTGCGTGGGGCCGAGCCGCCGCTGATCGTCGAGCTGAAGAAGCGCTTCACCCTGGACCTGCTGCTCCAGGGTGTGGACCGGCTCGCCCTCACCGACACCGTCTATCTCGCCGTGCCGCAGCCGGGGCGCAAGGCCAGCGGCCCGTCGCCCCACGACAGCGGGGTGCGCAAGCTGTGCCGGCGGCTGGGCGTCGGCTTGCTGATCGTCGACACCGGCCGGGCGGCGGGGCATGAGGTGGAGGTTCTGCTCGACCCCGTTCCCTACAGCCCGCGCAAGGACAGGGTGCGCACCGCCCGCCTGCTGGGGGAGCACGCGCGGCGCCGCGGCGATCCCAACCGCGGCGGCTCCACCCGCGTGCCCATCGTCACCGCCTACCGCCAGGACGCGCTGCGCTGCGCCCGGCTGCTGGCCGCCGGACCGCTGTCCCTGAAGGCGCTGCGCGCCGCCGGGGCGCCGAAGGACGCCGCGGCCATCCTCCAGCGCAACGTCTACGGCTGGTTCGAGCGCATCGCCAAGGGCACCTACGGGCTGAGCGAGGCCGGCGTGCAGGGGGTGGAGACCTTCGCCCACGCGCTGGCCGCGGAATGACGGCTCGTCACTCCACGAAATCCTCGCGGCTGAGGCCGTAGCGCTTCAGCTTGTCGTAGAAGGTCTTGCGGGGGATGTTCAACGCCTCGATGGCCGCCTTCACGCTGCCTTTGCAGCGGGCCAGCTCGCTTTCGATCAGGCTCTTCTCGAACAGGTCCACCTGCTCCGCCAGCGACAGGCCGCTGCGTCCCGCCGCCATCGCCGGAGCGGTGCCGCCCACCGCCGACAGCGTGTCGTCCAGCCCCAGCACGAAGCGGTCGGCGGCGTTGCGCAGCTCGCGGACGTTGCCGGGCCAGTCGTGGGCCACCAGCCGCTGCACCTGCGCCGGGCTGGGCGCGCGGGGCTCGCGGTTGTAGCGGGCGGCGGCCTGCACGACGAAATGCTGGAACAGCAGGGGGATGTCGTCGCGGCGGTCGCGCAGCGGCGGGATGGTCACCACGACGACGTTGAGCCGGTAATAGAGATCCTCGCGGAACTTGCCCTCGCTGGCGGCCTTGCGCAGGTCCACCTTGGTCGCGGCGACGACGCGCAGGTCCACGGGGATCAGCTCGTTCGAGCCCAGCGGCTCCACCACCCGCTCCTGGATGACGCGCAGCAGCTTGACCTGGAGCGAGAGCGGCATGCTCTCGATCTCGTCGAGGAAGAGGGTGCCGCCGCTGGCGTGCTCGATGCGTCCGACGCGGCGCTTGCCGGCCCCGGTGAAGGCCCCGGCCTCGTGCCCGAACAGCTCGCTCTCGAAGATCGCCTCGGGCATGGCGCCGCAGTTCAGGGCGACGAACGGGTGCTTGCGCCGGCCGCTGCCAGCGTGGAGCGCGCGGGCGACCATCTCCTTGCCGGTGCCGGTCTCGCCCAGCACCAGAACGTCGGCGTCGGTGTCGGCCACCGCGGCGATGGCGGTGCGCAGCCGCTCGATCCCCGGCGTCCGCCCGACGATGGGCGAGGCCTCCCCGGCGGGCAGCCCGGCCAGCCGGTCGCGCAGGCGCCGGTTCTCCAGCACCAGCCGGCGCTTCTCCACCGCGCGCCGCGTCACCTCGACCAGCCGGTCGGAGGGGAAGGGCTTTTCCAGGAAATCGTAGGCGCCGCGCCGCATCGCCTCCACCGCCATCGGCACGTCGCCGTGGCCGGTGATCAGGATGACCGGAAGTTCGGGGTCGAGCGCCAGGGCGCGCTCCATCAGCTCCAGCCCGTCGATCTGCGGCATGCGCACGTCGGTGACCAGGGCGCCCGGCCAGTCGCGGCCGAGATGGCGCAGCGCGCGCTCCGCCCCGTCGCAGGCGGTGACGTCGAAGCCCGCCAGCTCCAGCGCCTGCTGCCCGGCGAGGCGGACGGACCGCTCGTCGTCCACGAAGAGGACGGGGCCGCCCGGGGCGATGCTGCCGGTCGTCATGTCTGGATATCCCTGCGCTTGAGGCGGATGGTGAAGAGGGCGCCGCCCTCCGGGTGGTTGGCGGCGGTCAGGCTGCCGCCGAAATCCTCGACGATGCCGTGGCTGATCGACAGGCCGAGCCCGAGCCCGTCGCCCGCCTCCTTGGTCGTGAAGAAGGGCACGAAGATGCGCGGCAGGTCGGCCTCGGCGATGCCGGGGCCGCTGTCGCGGACGGTCAGCACCGCCTCCTCCCCCTCCTCGGCCAGGGCGATCCGGACATGGCGGCGGGGCGAGGCGCGCATGGCGTCGGCGGCGTTGCCGATCAGGTTGACCAGCACCTGCTGCAACCGCACGTCCTCGCCGGTGACCAGCAGAGGGCCGGGCGGCAGGTCGGTGTCCACCGTCACGGAATCGCGGCGCAGCCGGGCCTCCAGCAGGGCCAGCGCCTGCCCGACGGCGGCGGCGGCGGACACCGCGCCCAGCGTGCCCGAGGCGCGCCGGGCGAAGCCCTTCAGGCTGCGGGTGATGGCGGCCATGCGGTCGGTCAGGTCGGCGATCTCCGCCAGATTGTCGCGCACCGCGTCCGGCCGTCCGCGCTCCAGCAGCACCACCGCGTTGTCGGCGAAGCTGCGGATGGCGGCGAGCGGCTGGTTGATCTCGTGCGCCATGGCCGCCGACATCTGGCCGAGCGCCGCCAGCTTGGCCGCCTGGGTCAGCTCGTTCTCGGTGGCGCGCAGCTCCGCCGTGGCGGCGGCGACGCGGCGCTCCAGCTCGGCCCGCGCCTCCTCCTGCAGAGCCAGCCGCTCCACGAGGTTCAGGCGGCGCTGGGCCAGCGCGTGGCCGGTCAGGGCGGCAAGGGCCACCACCGCGGCGGCGAGCAGCCCGGCCTGCTGGGCGCGGGTGGCGACCGGGGCGAGGCTGGTCAGGGCGTGGATGGTCCAGTCGCCGCCGGGCACCGCGGCGGATTGCAGGAGGTAGCGCCGCTCACCGTTCCCTTCCCGCAGGGTGATGCGGTCGGACGCCCCGCCGAAGGCCCAGGGCAGGGTGGGGATCTCCTCGGTCGGGGGGGCCGCCGCCGCGGGCAGCGTGACCGGCAGGCGGCGGGGCAGGGCGTTGTAGCGCCAGCCCTCCACGTTGGTGATGAAGACGATGCCGTCGCGGTCGGAAACCAGAACCTTCTCCTGGCCGTGCGACCAGGCCCGCTCCAGCTCCTGGAAGCCGACCTTCAGGACCACGACGCCGGCCGGCCGGCCGTCTGTGCGGTTTTCCGCCACCACCCGCTGGGCGGTGTAGTAGCCGGGGACGAGCGAGGTGGTGCCGAGCGCGAAATGATGCCCTTCCCCCTGCTCCATGGCCGACTGGAAATAGGGGCGGTAGCTGAAATTCTGCCCGACGAAGCTGGGCGAGGCGTTCCAGTTGCTGGCCGCGACGGTGGTTCCCGCCGCGTTCATCACATAGAGGGCAGACGCCTTCAGAGTCGCGGCGATGGCCTCCAGCTTGCGGTTCAGACGGTCCACCCGCTCCGGGCTGGGGTCGCGCAGCAGGTCGGCGACCTCGCGGTCGCGGGCGAGCACCATCGGCACGGCGGCGTGCCGCTCCAACTCCGTCCGCAGGTTGGATTCATACAGGGACAGCTGCGCCGATCCCTGCTCGCGCAGGGATTCCCCGGCGTTGTCGGCCGCCAGACCCGCCGCCACCGCCGCGGCCAGCGGCATGCCGACCACCAGGACGGCCAGCATCACCCGCCGCGGACGGGCGAACAGGACGGGCAGCCGCCGGGCGACCCAGTCGCGGCTTTGCGAAAATGTCCAGCGGGTGGGGGCGATCCTAACCAACGGTCCTCAATTCATGCTGCGCCGCAACAAGAGATCGCGCGGAGGGGGCGATGTGCGGATTTTCGCACATGGATTCCGCCCCTGTCGTGCGGATTCTGACCCACGCGTTCCGTCAGAGCGCTGCGATTCCTCACTTTTGTTTTTGGCACGCCGCTTGCTTTGAGGAGGCCATGACGGGCCGGCCGCCGACCGCGAGACAAGAGCGGCAGCCCTTTTCAGGAACGCCACGAGGAGACGATCATGCACGCCCAAGGGCAGCCCCAGAAAAAGCCATTCTACACGAACCTGACCGTCCAGGTTCTGACCGCGATCACCATCGGCATTCTGCTCGGCCATTTCTATCCGGCTCTTGCGGTGCAGATGAAGCCCCTGGGCGACGTCTTCATCAAGATGATCAAGATGGTCATCGGCCCGATCGTCTTCCTGACCGTGGTCACCGGCATCTCCTCGATCGGCGACATGAAGAAGGTCGGCAAGGTCGGCGGCAAGGCGATCCTGTATTTCGAGATCGTCACCACCTTCGCCCTGGGTCTCGGCCTGCTGGTCGTCAATCTGGTGAAGCCGGGCGCGGGGATGAACATCCAGGCCGGCTCGCTGAAGGCCGACGCCGTCGCCAAGTACGCGACCGAGGCGCAGAACCACACCACCATCGACTTCCTGGTCAACATCGTCCCGGACAACGTGCTTGGCGCCTTCGTCAAGGGCGACATGCTGCAGATCCTGTTCTTCGCGGTGATCTTCGGCGTCGCGCTGTCCGCCATGGGCCAGAAGGGCAAGGTGGTCGAGGACATGTTCGAGAAGGTGTCGCACGCCCTGTTCGGCGTGATCGGCATCCTGATGCGCGTCGCCCCGCTGGGTGCCTTCGGCGCGATGTCCTTCACCATCGGCAAGTACGGCGTGTCGTCGCTGACCTCGCTCGGCCAGCTCATGGCGGCGGTCTACATCACGATGGCGCTGTTCGTCTTCGTCGTGCTGGGCAGCATCGCCCGCCTGTACAACTTCAGCCTCCTGACCTTCCTGCGCTACATCAAGGACGAACTGCTGATCGTGCTCGGCACCTCCTCGTCGGAGTCCGTGCTGCCGCGCATGATGGAGAAGATGCAGAAGTTCGGCTGCTCCAAGCACGTCGTCGGCCTCGTCATCCCCACCGGCTACTCGTTCAACCTGGACGGCACCTCGATCTACCTGTCGATGGCCGCGATCTTCATCGCCCAGGCCTTCAACATCGACCTGACGATCTGGCAGCAGCTCACCATCCTCGGCCTGCTGATGCTCACCTCCAAGGGTGCTGCGGCGGTCACCGGCGGCGGCTTCGTGACGCTGGCGGCCACCCTGTCGGCCACCGGCCACCTGCCGATCGAAGGTCTGGCGCTGCTGCTGGGTGTGGACCGCTTCATGTCGGAAGCCCGCGCCATTACCAACCTGATCGGCAACGGCGTCGCCACCATCGTGGTTGCCAAGATGGAAGGCGAGTTCGACGAGAGCAAGGCGGTCGCCGAATACCAGGAGCACTTCAAGGAGCCGGCCCTGGCCCGCATCTGACGCGGGTCCAGCCTCCCGTTCCAGGGGGTGAAAAGGAGGGGGCGGTCCGCCGCGGGCTGCCCCTTTCCCATTCCGGTGCCCGGGCAATTCGGGTATAAGCCGGAGGGGAAACAGTTCGTCGTTCGGCAAATTAACTGAAATCAAGTTAAAAGGGGAGAGGACGTATGTCCGGCGACTTCGACGCGATGGCGCTTGAGTACCACCGGAATCCGAAGCCCGGTAAGTTGGCGATCGTCGCCACCAAGCCCATGGCGAACCAGCGCGACCTCGCGCTGGCCTACTCGCCGGGCGTGGCCGCGGCGTCCAGCGCCATCGCCGCCGACCCGGCCCAGGCCGCGGAGCTGACGGCCCGCGCCAACCTCGTGGCGGTCATCACCAACGGCACGGCGGTGCTGGGGCTGGGCGACATCGGTCCGATGGCCGCCAAGCCGGTCATGGAGGGCAAGGCCGTCCTCTTCAAGAAGTTCGCCGGCATCGACTGCTTCGACCTGGAGCTGAACGAGAAGGACGTCGACGGTCTGGTCGACACCATCGTCCGCCTGGAGCCGACCTTCGGCGCCATCAACCTTGAGGACATCGCCGCCCCCGCCTGCTTCGAGGTCGAGCGCCGCTGCCGTGAGCGGATGAAGATCCCGGTCTTCCACGACGACCAGCACGGCACCGCCATCGTGGTGGGCGCGGCCGTCCTGAACGGGCTGAAGCTGGTCGGCAAGGACATCTCCACCGTCAAGGTCGTCTCCACCGGCGGCGGGGCCGCGGGCATCGCCTGCCTGGACCTGATGCTCAGCCTGGGCGTGAAGCGCGAGAACGTCTGGCTGGTCGACCGCATCGGCGTGGTCCACAAGGGCCGCAACGAGGAGATGAACCCCTACAAGGACGCCTACGCGCAGGAGACGGACGCCCGCGTGCTGAACGACGTCATCGACGGGGCGGACATCTTCCTCGGCCTGTCCGGCGCCAAGGTGCTGAAGCCGGAGATGCTGGTCCGCATGGCCGACAAGCCGCTGGTGCTGGCGCTGGCCAACCCGGAGCCGGAGATCATGCCGGACCTCGCCCGGCAGGCCCGCCCCGACGCCATCATCGCCACCGGCCGCTCGGACTTCCCGAACCAGGTCAACAACGTCCTCTGCTTCCCCTTCATCTTCCGCGGCGCGCTGGACGTCGGTGCCACGACGGTGAACGAGGAGATGAAGATCGCCGCCACCCACGCCATGGCCAGCCTCGCCCAGGCCGAGCCGTCGGACGTGGTGGCCGCCGCCTATGTCGGCGAGAACCTGCGCTTCGGTCCGGACTACATCCTGCCCAAGCCCTTCGACCCGCGTCTGGTGATCGAGGTGTCCTCGGCGGTCGCCAAGGCCGCCATGGAGTCGGGCGTGGCGACGCGGCCGATCGCCGATTTCCGCGCCTACCGCGACAGCCTCGGCCAGTATGTCTTCCGCTCCGGCCTCGTCATGAAGCCGGTCATCACCAAGGCGAAGGCGGCGCCCAAGCGCATCGTCTACGCCGAAGGCGAGGAGCCGCGCGTCCTGCGCTGCGCCCAGGTGGTGGTGGACGACGGCATCGCCCATCCGGTCCTGCTCGGCCGCGCCGACGTGATCGAGCGGACGATCACCGACATGGGCCTGCGCATCCGCATCGGCAAGGATGTGGAGGTGATCGAGGCCGCCCGTGACCTGCGCTGCCACAACTACGCCGAGGTCTACCGTCAGCTGATGGGCCGCCGCGGCGTGTCGCCGGCCAACGCGCTGAACGTCGTGCGCACCCAGCCGAGCGTCTTCGGCGCGCTGATGGTCCGCCGGGGCGAGGCCGACGGCATGGTCTGCGGCACCTCGGGCCGCTACGGCGACCACTTCAACCACGTCATGGACGTGATCGGCCTGCGCAAGGGCGTGAAGGTGGCCGGCGCGATGAACGGGCTGATCTCGCAGAAGGGCACGCACTTCATCTGCGACACCTACGTCAACCCCGACCCGACCGCCGAGCAGGTGGCCGAGATCGCCCGGCTGGCGGCGGAGGAGGTGAAGCGCTTCGGCATCGAGCCGAAGGTGGCGCTGCTCTCCCACTCCAACTTCGGCAGTGCGGACACCCCGTCGGCCCGCAAGATGCGGCTGGCCTACCAGCTCATCGCCGAGGAGAATCCCGACCTGGAGGTGGACGGTGAGATGCACGCCGACGCCGCCCTGTCGGAGGTTCTGCGCAAGGGCGTGCTGCCCGACAGCCGCCTGAAGGGCGAGGCGAACCTGCTGGTCATGCCGACCCTGGACGCCGCCAACATCGCCTTCAACATGCTGAAGATCATGGCCGACGCGCAGAATGTCGGGCCGATGCTGCTGGGCGCCGCGCGCCCCGTGCACATCGTCACCCCGTCGGTGACCACGCGCGGTCTGGTCAACATGACGGCGGTGGCGGTGGTCGACGCCCAGCTCGCCGCCCCGGTCAACGCCGCCCCGCGTCCCCCGGCGCTGCAGGACGGCGAGGACTGAGCAACCGCAACCGCGGGGCCGGACGGTGCTTGCGCCGCTCCGGTCCCGCGGGCCACTCTGCCGGGATGAGTCCCGACGACGTTTTCCGCGATGACCTGACCACCCTGGTGGCGCTGGCCGCCCGCCGCCACGCCGAAGGGCGGCTGGCCGAAGCGGTGACCGCTTACACCGACGCCCTGCGGCTGGACCGCCGCAACCCGGCGCTGCTCTGCGGCTTCGGGCTGGTGCTGCGCGATCTCGGGCAGGTGGAGGGGGCGGCCCAATGCTTCGAGGCGGCCTTCGCCCTTGATCCCGACTGCGTGGACGCGGCCGACAGCCTGGGCTCGCTCCGCGCCGGGCAGGGCCGTTTCGCGGAAGCCGAAGCCTGCCACCGCGCCGCCCTGGTCCGCAGCGCCAACCGGGCGACCTTTTGGAACAATCTGGCCAACGCGCTGAGCCGGCAAGGCCGCGCGGCGGCGGCCCTGGCGGCGTGGCAACGCGCCGTCCTGCTCGACCCGGCCTTGCCGGAGGGGCTGTCCAACCTCGGCGGCGGGCTGCGCGACGCGGAGCGGCTGGACGAGGCCGAGCGGGCGCACCGCCGCGCCCTGCGGCTGATGCCGGACGAACCGCAGGCCAACAACAATTTCGGCCACGCGCTGCAAGGCCGGCTCCGCCACGCCGAGGCGGCCCGCTGGTTCCGCCGCGCCCTGGCGCTCGATCCTTCCTATGCGGCGGCGCTGTGCAATCTCGGTCTGGCGGTGCAGCGTCTGGGCGACGGGGTGCTGGCGGAGCGTCTGTACGGGCGGGCGTTGCGCGTGGCGCCCGACCTGCCGCTGGCCCATTTCAACCGCGGTCTGCTGCGGCTGGAGCGCGGCGAACTGGCGGAGGGCTGGGCCGGCTATGGCTGGCGCTTCGCGTCCGGTCAGGCGGGCGGGGCGCGTCAGCCGCGGCTGCCCGCGTGGCGCGGCGAGGATCTGGCGGGCAAGCGCCTGCTGATCTGGGGGGAGCAGGGGGTGGGCGACACCATCCTGTTCTCCTCCCTCTGCGCGGAGGCCATCGCCCGCGCCCGCTCCGTGGTGATCGAAACCGACCGGCGGCTGGTGCCCCTGTTCGCCCGCTCCTTCCCCGCCGCGCTGGTGCGCGCCCAGCGGAGCGACGCGGGCGCCGTGCCCGATTGCGATCTGCACACGCCCATCGGTTCCCTGGCACGGGTCCTTCGCCGCGAACTGTCCGCGTTCAGCGGTGCCGCCGACGGCTGGCTGGTGCCCGACCCGGTTCGTGTGGCGCTCTGGCGGGAGCGTGTGGCGGCGCTCGGCCCCGGCCTTCGCGTGGGGATCGGCTGGCGCAGCGCGCTGATGACCGAATCGCGCCGTGCCGCCTACAGCCGGCTCGACCAGTGGGAGGCGCTGTTCGCCGTGCCGGGCGTGGTCTTCGTCACGCTCCAGTACGGCGCGTGCGAGGCCGAGCGGGTCGCGGCGGAGGAACGGTTCGGGATCGCCATCCACCGCTGGGACGATCTCGACCTGACCGACGATTTCGACGGGACGGCGGCGTTGATGACGAACCTGGATCTGGTGATTTCGCCCGCCACGGCGGTGGGAGAGCTGGCGGCGGCGCTCGGCGTGCCGGTCTGGCGCTTCGGCGGGCGCGACTGGACCCAGCTCGGCAGCGCGGTGCGCCCCTGGTTTCCGGCGCAGCGCCTGTTCCAGCCACGGGGCGGGGAGGACCTCCATGGCGTGCTGAACCGGATGGCCGCACAACTCGCCCGGCGCCCTATCTGAAATTTCGGCGAAAAACAATTCGCAACTTTACATTCTTTGCGGTAAAGTGAGGGTCGAGCGATCCATTCGCGCTTCCCCATTCGGGGGCGCGCCTGATGGGAGGGGGTGTCATGTCAGACGCAATGGCCGGCGTTGGTCAGATGGTCGCGGACCTCAACAAGTCCGTGTCCGCCGCCGTCGAACGCCTGAACGCCCAGCGCGAGGCCGAGGCCGCCGCCAGCGCGAACGTGCAGGAATTCCGCAAGGACGTCCGCAAATCCTCCGTCAACACCCCCGGTTTCGCCACGGACATGGGCGTTCTCGCCAAGAACGTGACCCGCCTGAACGTGGTCGGTGCGCTGGGCGCCGACGACCCCGTCGATTTCTACAAGTTCCGCGTGACCACCAAGGGCGAGGTGACGCTGGGGCAGGTCGGCGACGAGGGGCTGCGCGTCCAGGTGATGTCCAAGTTCGGCACGGTCGTGGCCGACAGCGACAAGAGCTCCGGAAAGAATTACGACGCCTTCAAGGGCATGATGCAGGGCGAGTATGAGCTTGACCGCGGCGACTACACCCTGCGCCTGACGCGCGAGAAGGGGCAGTCGGCCAAGGATCCCAAGAACTACGCGATCCAGCTCAGCATGGGCAAATACACCCAGGATTACGACACGGTCGTCAAGGCGCCGAAGAAGGGCGAAAGCCCGTTCAACCTCTCCACCGGCCAGCAGGCCATGCTGGACGGGCTGAGCCAGGCGGCGGCGAGCCTGAATTCGATCCCGACCGGCCAGACCGGCACGCAAAAGCTGCTGGGCAGCTTCAATATGTTCGTCTGATCGAACCCTGTCCTTCACCGACGGCCGAAGCCCTTTCCCCACCCATGGGGGAAGGGCTTTTTCCATCTGGGCTTTGCGATCCACCCCGGTCGGTGCTCCTCCGCCGGCGCACCGCGCAATCGGCGGACCTTTCGCCCGTGGAAAATGTTAAGCCAACGCTATGATCGCACCGGACCACCCGATCCTGCTCTGCCACGACTGCGACGCGCCGCACGCCCTGCCGCCGGCCTTGCCCGGCCATCGCGCGGAATGCCACCGCTGCGGGGCGGTGCTGCGCCATTTCCGGACCGGCGGGCTGGGGCACGCGGTGGCCCTCGCCATCGCCTCGGCGATCCTGTTCGTCACCGCCAACCTGTTCCCGATCCTGACCTTCGAGCTGGAGGGGCGGGCGCAGACGGCGACCCTGCTCAGCGGTTCGGTGGCGCTGTGGGACGGCGGGTACGAGGTGCTGGGCGTCCTGGTCTTCTTCGTGCTGTTCCTGGCGCCGCTGGCCCAGGTGCTCGGCACGCTCTATGTGGTGATGCCGCTCGCCGCCGGGCGGACGCCGGCGCCGGGCGCGGCCTGGACCTTCCGGACGGTGGCGCGGCTGCGCCGCTGGGCGATGGCGGAGGTCTTCCTGCTCGGCCTGATCGTCGCCTACGTGAAGCTGTCCGATCTGGCGGAGCTGGAGCCGGGCGCGTCGCTGGCCGCCTTGGTCGCCTTCATCCTGGTGCAGGTCTGGGGGGAGGCGTCGCTCAGCCCCTTCGATGTGTGGGAGCGGATCGCGCCGCAGACCCGCGTCGCCCAGGCCGCCAACGCCGACCCGGAACGGCTGACCGCCTGCCACGATTGCCGTCAGGTGGTGGCCGGATCGGAGGGCGCGTGCCCGCGCTGCGGCGCCCGGCTGCACCGCCGCAAGCCGAACAGCCTGCCGCGCGGCTGGGCGCTGATCTCCGCGGCGACGATCCTCTACATTCCGGCGAACCTGCTGCCGATCATGACGGTGGTCTATTTCGGCGCCGGCCAGCCCGACACCATCCTGTCCGGTGTCGAGGCACTGATCGCGGCGGAGATGTGGCCGGTGGCCCTGCTGGTCTTCTTCGCCAGCATCACCGTGCCGGTGCTGAAGCTGATCGGGCTGGCCTATCTGCTGTGGACGGTGCAGCGGGGGTCGCCGAAGCGGCAACGCGACCGCACGCGGCTCTACCGGCTGATCGAAGGGGTTGGGCGCTGGTCCATGGTGGACATCTTCATGATCTCGCTTCTGGCGGCCCTGGTCCAGCTGGGCGCCATCGCCACCATCCACGCGGAGCTGGGCGCCGTCGCCTTCGCCGCGGTCGTCATCATCACCATGCTGGCGTCGGAGTCCTTCGACCCGCGGCTGATCTGGGATGCGCCGCCCCGGCGGGCGCATCGGCAGGATTCCTCCAATGACTGATCCGAATTCCACGGCGGAGCCGGCCAGCCCGGTGATCCGCCGCCGCCGCGGTCTGCCGCTGATCTGGCTGGTGCCGCTGGTCGCCGCGCTGATCGGGGGCTGGCTGGCCTGGAGGACGCTGAACGAGCGCGGCCCGACCATCACCATCACCTTCGACACGGCGGAGGGGCTGGAGCCCGGCAAGACCCGCGTGCGCTACCGCGACGTGGATGTCGGGACGGTGCAGGGGGTGGCGGTTTCGCCCGACCTGTCGAACGTCATCGTCACCGTGCGCATGGTGAAGGGGGCCGCCTCCTACCTCAACGACCGGACGAGCTTCTGGGTGGTCAAGCCGCGGCTGGGCTTCGGCGGCGTGTCGGGCCTCGGCACGCTGGTCTCGGGCGCCTACATCGGCATGGACCCGGGAACCGGCAACGGCGAGGCGCTGACCGCCTTCCGCGGGCTGGAGGAGCCGCCGCTGATCCGGTCCAGCTCGCCCGGCCGGCGCTTCGCGCTGCGCGCCGACCGGCTGGGCGGGCTGGGGCCGGGGGCGCCGATCTACTACCGCGGCATCCAGGTCGGCGAGGTGGTCGGCTACGAGTTCTCGCAGGACTGGCAGTCGCTGACCATCCCGGTCTTCATCCACGCCCCTTACGACCGGATCGTCCGGCCCAACACCCGCTTCTGGAACGCCAGCGGCCTGTCGGTGTCCATCGGGCCGGAGGGGCCGACGGTGGCGCTGGAATCGCTCCAGTCGCTGGCGACGGGCGGAGTGTCCTTCGAGACTCCCGGCCTCGGCGGCCCCGGTGACGGCGGCGAGATCGCGGCCGAGGGAACGGCCTTCCCCCTCTACGAGAGCCGCAACGCCGCCAGCGACGCGCGCTTCACCCGGCGGGTGCCCTTCCTGGTGCATTTCGACGGGTCGGTGCGTGGCCTGCATCCGGGGTCCGCGGTGGAGTTCCGCGGCATCCGGGTGGGCGAGGTGACCGACATCCGCCTGGACGTGGACCCGGTGACCGGCGAGGCCCGCATCCCGGTGACCCTGAACATCGAGCCGGAGCGGCTGGGGAGCGACCTGCCGGCGGCGCATGACACCGAGACCGCCTATGCCCGCATGAGGGTGCTGGTGGAGCAAGGGTTGCGGGCGCAGCTGCGCACCGGCAACCTGCTGACCGGCGAGCTGATCGTGACGCTCGACCTGTTCTCCGACGCGCCGAAGGAAACGTTGATCAGCGGCGGCCCCTATCCGGAACTGCCGTCCCAGCCGAATGTGCTCGACACGGCGACCAAGACCGCCACCGACCTGATGAACGAGCTGGCCCGCGCTCCCATCGCCGAAACGGTGGTGGAACTGCGCTCGACCATCCAGAAGGCCGGCGCCCTGATCGGCTCGCCGGAGATCGCCCAGGCCATCGGCTCGCTCAGCCGGTCGCTGGCGGAGCTGGAAAAGACGACGCAGGCGCTGGGCAGCGAGGGCGAGCCGACCATCCGCGCCCTGCGCGACGTGGCGGAGAACACCTCCAAGCTGGTCCGGCAGGCCGAGAAGACGCTCAGCAGCACCGATGGGCTGGTCAACTCGTCCCGCCCCGCCGTCAGCGACCTGCAGGGGCTGGTCCGCGAACTGACCGCGGCGGCCCGCTCCATCCGTGGTCTGACCGACTATCTCGAACGCCATCCCGAAGCCCTGATCCGGGGCAAACGCGGTTGAGGACTCCCATGGCTCTGATTGCTCTCGCCCGTCGCCTTCTGCTGTGCGCTTCCGCCGTGGCTGTGCTGGCCGCCTGCAGCACGCCGCCCAGCCGCTTCTACCATCTGGACGCCGCGCCGGACGCCACGCCCCAGGACGCTGCAAGGCCGGGCAACGCTCCGTTGCGGACCGGCGAGGCGCAGCGGCGGGTGATCGGGCTGGAGGGCGTGAAGGTCCCCGGCTATCTCGACCGGTCCGAGCTGGTGATGCGGGCGCCGGGCAACCGGCTGGTCGTCAAGGAGTTCGACCGCTGGGGCGGTCCCCTCGACGAGATGGTGACCCGCAAGCTGCTGCGGAACCTGGAGACGGACCTGCCGGGGGCGGAGGTGGTCGGCCTGCCGCTCCAGCGCGATTTTCCGCTGTCCCAGGTGGTGGAGGTGACGCTGGACCGCTTCGACGCGGCGGAGGACGGGCCGGCGGTCCTTGAGGCGCGCTGGCGGGTCTTCGACCAGGGCGGCGATCGGCTGCGCCGGCTCGGCCACACCGCGGTGCAGGAACCGGTCGCCGCGGTCGGCGACCCCGGTGCCGTCGCCGATGCGCTCGGTCGTACCCTGGACCGCTTGGCGCAAGATATTGCAAGCGCGCTGCGCTGATCCTGGTCGTCTGTTTTAAATTCGGCGAGCCAAGTGAAAATATTCGATTTTCGGTGGATTGTCTCAAATGCTGCGCTGCAAAAGCGCGACGTTTTTTCAACTTTCGTGACAGGACGTGACTTGGACGGTGCCCTGCGTATTTCGCAGAGATTGATTGATTGGGATCAATGTGGCTGGGGAGCTTTGGGCGCCTACTGATCGGGCAAGCGCGATGCTTGGCCGGGCGGGTCCGTCCGGTCCGGCGCCGCGCAACGTGGCGCGGCCCCCGCCGGGGAGGGTAGGGACCGCCGCAGACCAATAGAGGCGCGTCATGGATTCTCTGATGTTCGAACCGAAAATCCCCGTTGCCGAAGCCGAAACGCCGGACCCCTGGCGCGGTTTTGCGCCCGGTTCCTGGCGGACCACGGTCGATCTGCGCGATTTCATCGTGAAGAACGTCCGCCCCTACGACGGCGACGGCAGCTTCCTCTCCCCGGCCAGCGACCGCACCCTGTCGCTGTGGAACAAGGTGCGCGATCTCCTGAAGGAGGAGCGCGCGGCCAAGGGCGGCGTGCTGGACGCCGACACGGAACTGGTGTCCTCCATCGTCAGCCACGCCCCCGGATACATCGACCGGGAGCTTGAGGTCATCGTCGGGCTTCAGACGGACAAGCCGCTGAAGCGGTCGATCATGCCCTTCGGCGGCTGGCGCATGGTCAAGACGGGCCTGGAGGCCTACGGCTTCACCCCCTCGCCGAAGCTGGACGACGTGTTCCCGGCGCTGCGCAAGACGCACAACGACGGCGTCTTCGATGTCTACACCGAGGAGATGCTGCGCTGCCGCAAGTCGGGCGTCATCACCGGCCTGCCGGACGCCTACGGGCGCGGCCGCATCATCGGCGACTACCGCCGGCTGGCGCTCTACGGCGCCGATTTCCTGATCGCCGACAAGAAGGCGCAGTACAAGAGCCTGGAGGTCGACCGCATCGACGAGCACACGCTGCGCCTGCGCGAGGAGATCACCGAGCAGATCCGCGCGCTCCGCGACCTCGTGACGATGGCGGCCTCCTACGGCTTCGACGTGACCCGCCCGGCGGCCAACGCCTTCGAGGCGGTGCAGTGGACCTATCTGGCCTATCTGGCGGCGGTGAAGGAGGCCAACGGGGCGGCCATGTCGCTCGGCCGTGTCTCCAGCTTCCTCGACGTCTACATCGAGCGCGACCTGCGCGAAGGCCGCCTCGACGAGGCGGGCGCGCAGGAGCTGATCGACCAGTTCGTCATCAAGCTGCGGATGGTGCGTTTCCTGCGCACGCCGGAATACGACCAGCTTTTCTCGGGCGACCCGACCTGGGTGACCGAGTGCATCGGCGGCATGGCGCTCGACGGGCGCACGCTGGTGACCAAGGGCAGCTTCCGCATGCTGCACACGCTCCAGAATCTGGGCCCCGCGCCGGAACCGAACCTGACGGTTCTGTGGTCGGAAAGCCTGCCGGAGGGCTTCAAGGCGTTCTGCGCGGAGACGTCGATCAAGACCTGCTCCGTGCAGTACGAGAACGACGACCTGATGCGGCCCTTCTGGGGCGACGACTACGGCATCGCCTGCTGCGTCTCGGCCATGCGCATCGGCAAGCAGATGCAGTTCTTCGGCGCCCGCGCCAACCTCGCCAAGACGCTGCTCTACGCCATCAACGGCGGCCGTGACGAGGTGTCGGGCGAGCAGGTCGGCCCGGCCTTCGCGCCGATCACCGGCGACGTGCTCGACCACGACACGGTGGTGGCGCGGCTGCTGCCGATGATGGAATGGCTGGCGCGCGCCTACATGAACACGCTCAACGCCATCCACTTCATGCACGACAAGTACATGTACGAGCGGCTGGAGATGGCCCTGCACGACCGCGACGTGCTGCGCACCATGGCCTGCGGCATCGCCGGGCTGAGCGTGGTCGCGGACAGCCTGTCGGCGATCAAGCACGCCACGGTCAAGGTGGTGCGCGACGAGCGCGGTCTCGCCACCGACTTCGTGATCGAGGGCGACTATCCGGCCTTCGGCAACAACGACGACCGGGTCGACGGCATCGCGGTGTGGCTGGTCGAGACGTTCATGGGCCTGCTGCGCAAGCAGAAGGCCTACCGCGACGCGGTGCCGACGCAGTCGGTGCTGACGATCACTTCGAACGTCGTGTACGGCAAGAAGACGGGCAACACGCCGGACGGGCGCAAGGCCGGCCAGCCCTTCGCGCCGGGGGCCAACCCGATGCACGGGCGCGACCGCAAGGGGGCGATCGCCTCGATGGCATCGGTGGCCAAGCTGCCCTACGCGCACGCCCAGGACGGCATCAGCTACACCTTCACCATCGTGCCCGGCGCGCTGGGGCCGACCGAGGGCGAGCGGGTGGCGAACCTCGTGGGCATGCTCGACGGCTATTTCGGCCAGGGCGGCCACCACATCAACGTGAACGTCTTCGACCGCGAGACGCTGCTGCACGCCATGGACCATCCGGAGCTGTACCCGCAGCTGACCATCCGGGTGTCGGGCTACGCGGTGAACTTCATCAAGCTGACCCGCGAGCAGCAGATGGACGTCATCAGCCGCACCTTCCACGGCGCGCATTGAGTCCCTGAAAGTCCCCTCTCCCCTTTGGGGAGAGGGTTAGGGTGAGGGGGCGCCCGTCAGGGCGTCAACGCAGCCTCAATGCAGTGCATTTCCGGCCTTGCGGCCGCCCCCTCATCCCATACCCTTCTCCCCAGAGGGGAGAAGGGCTTCTACACCGTCCCCTGCGTGTCCTCCCTGATCCCCAGCGCCTGCATCCGCTCGTAGAGCGAGGCGCGCGAAATCCCCAGCAGCTTGGCGGCCTTCGCCTTCACCCCGCCGGTGCGGGACAGGGCACCGACGATGGCCGCGCGTTCCGTCTCCTTCAGCACGTCGCTCAAGGGACGGTCTCCACTCTCCGCCGGGCGCTCGCCCGGGCCGGCGGGACCCGCCGCGCGCGGCAGGGCGCCGCGGATGTGCTCGGCGGTCAGGGCCGTGTCGTCGGTCATGGCCGACACCCGCTCCAGCACGTTGCGCAGCTCCCGCACGTTGCCCGGCCAGTCGTAATCCTCCAGCACGGCGATGGCCCCGGCGGTCAGTTCCCGCGATGGGGCGGCGGTGGTGAAGGCCAGCTCGTCGAGGATGCGGTCGGCGATGCTGCCGATGTCGTCCGTCCGGTCGCGCAGCGGCGGCAGGGTGATCGGAACCACGTTCAGACGGTAATAGAGGTCGGCGCGGAATTGCCGCTCGCGGACCAGGGCGTCGAGGTCGCGGCTGGTCGCCGCGATGACGCGCAGATCGACGCGCACCACCTTGTTGGAGCCGACCGCCTCGAACTCCCGCTCCTGAAGCACGCGCAGCAGCTTGGCCTGGAGCGGCAGCGGCATGTCGCCGATCTCGTCCAGGAACAGGGTGCCGCCGTCGGCCAACTGGAACTTGCCTTCGCGCATCTTGCGGTCGGCGCCGGTGTAGGCGCCGGGGGCGACGCCGAACAGCTCCGATTCCAACAGATTCTCCGGGATCGCCGCGACGTTCACCCCGACGAAGGGCGCACCGGCGCGCGGGCTGGCGGCGTGGATGCCGTGGGCCAGCAGTTCCTTGCCGGTGCCGGTCTCGCCCAGCAGCAGCACGGTGCTGTCGAGCTGCGCCGCGCGGCGGGCCAGCCGCTTGACCTCGCGCATGGAATCGCTGTTGCCGATCATCTGCGACAGGGAGTATTTCGCGCGCCGCTCCTGCGCCAGCTCCTGCCGGGTGCGGTTCAGCTCCTCCTGGAGCTTCTGGTACTTCGACATCAGCGGGCGCAGCCGGTCGGCCCGGTCGAACAGGGCGAAGCCGATGGCGCCGATCAGCGTCCCGTCCTCCTCGCGCAGCGGCAGGCGGGTCACCACGATGGTCCGCTCCCCGATGTCCATGAGGTCGAGCAGCATGGTCTGCCCGCTCTCCACCACATGGCGCATCTGGCTGTTGGGGATGACCTCCTCCACCGGGCGGCCCAGCGCGTCGTCCGGGTTCCCGGAATAGCCCAGCAACTCCAGATAGCGGTCGCCGATCCAGGCGATCCGCGCGTCCCGGTCGACCACGATCAGCCCGACGCAGGCGTCCGCCAGATGGTGGAACAGCGACTCCACGGCCCTGGCCCGCAGATGTTCGAAGTTCGGTTCGAGGCTCATGCCTTCTTCCTTCTTGGTGGGGAGCTTGGTGGAGGGCTTCGCGGACCTAGCATCAAGTGGGGGCACCATACCAGGGAATCCAGTTGGGGGATGCGCCGCCCATACGCACGACGGTGATCCTATGCCGAATTACGCCGTGTGCCGGGGGGCACGCTGTTGTATGGTGCGGTACGACCTTGACCGACCGAAGACTTCCCACTGGCATGCTGCCGAAGGCCGATTCGAACGACCCGAACATGCCGGACCATGAGCAACTTCTGCTTGCCGTCGCGCGCAACCGCGATTCCACCGCCTTCCGCGCGCTGTTCGACCATTTCGCGCCGCGGATCAAGGCCTACATGCGCCGGCTCGGCGCCGACAGCAGCGCGGCGGAGGAGCTGGTCCAGGACGTCATGATGGCGGTGTGGCTGCGGGCGGACCGCTTCGACCCGGCGTTGGCCAGCGCCTCCACCTGGATCTACACCATCGCCCGCAACCGCCGGATCGACCGCGTCCGGCAGGAGCGGCGGCCCGAGCTTCAACCCGATGACCTGACGCCGGACGGTGGGGAGGAGCCGACGCCCGACCACCAGTTCGAAGCCGCCGAGACGGCCTTCCGCCTGCGCGCGGTGATCGGCAACCTGCCGCCGGAGCAGGCCGACGTGCTGCGGCTCGCCTACTACGAGGACAAGGTTCACACGGAAATCTCCGCCGAACGCGGCATCCCCCTGGGGACCGTGAAGACGCGCCTGCGGCTGGCCCTCGGCCGCCTGCGCCGGGCGTTTGGTGAGGGGGCATGACCGTGCCGGCCCATCATCCCGCCCCCGAACTGCTTCTCGATTACGCCGCCGGCAGCCTGCGCGCGGTGCAGTCGCTGCTGGTCGCCGCCCACCTCGCCTACTGTCCGGACTGCCGGGCGCAGGTCGCCGAGCTGGAGACCTGCGGCGGCGTCCTGCTGGCGGATCTGCCGCCCGAGCCGGTGTCCGACACCCTGTTCGGTACCCTGATGACCCGGCTGGGCGATGCGGGCGCCCCTCCGCCGCCGCCCGTCGCCGTCCCGGCCGGAAAGAGCCTGTTCCCCGGTCCGCTGCGCCGCGCCATCGGTGCGGAACCGGACGCGCTGGAGTGGGTGCGCGTCGTTCCCGGCGTCCATCTGTCCGCCTGGGCCGTCAGCGCCGGAACGGCCTCGGCCTGCCTGCTGCGCATGGCCCCGGGAGCGCGGGTTCCGGCCCACCGCCACACCGACAGCGAGATGCTGCTGGTGATGAAGGGCGGCTTCTCCGACGAGTTCGGGGCTTACCGCGTCGGCGACGTGGCGTCCTATGAGACCGGCTCGCCGCACCACGCCGTGGCCGATGCGGAGGGGGAGTGCCTGTGCCTGCTGGTGCAGGACCAGCCCCTGGTGTTCACCGGGCCGCTCGGCTGGCTGCTCAACCGCGGGTTCCGCTTCTGATCGGCGTGAGACCGGGGCAAGAGAGACCGTGGCAAGGGACGGCATCGTCGTCGGCTTGGTGGAATCCGGTTCGGCGCCCGAACAAGGCCAGCAAACCGTCGCCCAGCGCGCCGCGCCAGGCGAACCCGTCGTGCCCGGCGGCGTAGTCGCGGTACGCAACGGCGTAGCCCTTGGCTTCCAGCACGTCCCGCAGATGGCGGGAGCTTTCGAGGATGCCGATCTCACCGTCGCCACCGGTTTCGAACAAGCCCGCGCTGAGGAAGAAACGCACCGGGCGGCGATCGCGCGACGCCACCAGAGAGGCCATATGCTCCGGGCGGTCCGGCGGCGCCTCGGCCGGATGCCACCAGAAGGAGCCGGACATGGACAGCGCGTTTCCGAACCGGTCCGGATGGGCCAGCGCCGCGGACACCGCCGCCAGCCCGCCGTAACTGGACCCGGCCAGAACGGTGCGGTCGGGCCGGGACCGGATGCCCGCCCGCTCCCTCAGCCAGGGAAGAAGCTCGTCGGCGAGCATCGCCGCGAAAGCGGGATTGGCCGGCAATTCGCGTTCCCGCGCCTCGGCGGTGGGGTTGGCGATGAAGACGGCGACGGTCGGCGGCAGGCGGCCGTCGCCGGTCAGCCGGTCGAGCATGGTTGGAACCGGCGCGCGCCGACCGAGATAGTCCGGCCCGTCGAACAGCAGCAGCAGGATCGTGTCCTTGGCCGCCGGATCGGTGCCGGGCGGCGCATAGACCGCGACGTCCCGCGTGTTGCCGAGGATGCCGCTGGTGAAACGTTCGGCGACGAGCCGGCCCGCCGGTTCGGCCCAGCCGCCTTCCAGGCCGGGTTGGGGCGGGGCGCCGGGCAACTCCACCAGGGAGACCTGATTGTAGGCATCGGGCGCGTCGGGTGGCCAGGGGCGATGGTTCAGCGGATCGGCCTGAAGCCGCGCCAGGATCGCCATCCGGCATTCGCGGCAGGTTCCGGGGAAGTTCGGCACGTCCGGCGCGATCTGGTAGGACAGGCGGGTGGAGGCGGAGACGGTGAAGCTCTTGTACCAGACGTCGCTGCCGCCGAGCCGTTCGAGGTTTTCATGGTTGGAGGTCGGCCCCCCGAGCAGGCGCACGTTGTGGCGGGCCCCCCGCGCCAGGAAGGTCATTATGACCCGGTCCGATCCCGACGCGTCCTTCAAAGGTTCCACCAACGGCGTGCCGCGCCGGGCGATGTCCCGCCAGAAGGCATCGGTCCCGCCGCCGCGCTTCACCGTTTCCGCCAGGGCGGCGATGGTCGGGCTCAGATGCCCCTGAAGGACGGGATGCTGGTCCGCCACGGCGATGCGGCGGGTCAGCGCCAGCCGATAGCCGCCGGTCCCGCGCAGCGTGACCCGCAGCGCCGCCATGCCGGGCCCGGCGACGAACCGGAAGGCTTCCCGCCCCGCCGTTCCGTTCAGCAGAAGCCGGACGGGGCGTCCCTCCTGGTCGATCAGCCGCAGCTCCGCCGCGTCCGTTCCCGAATCGAGCACACCTTCGACATAGTCGCCGTCGTCGAGGTCCAGGGCATGGACGCCGCCGCTCTCCGTGCCGGACACGGGACCGTCAAGGACCAGCGGGGAGCCGTACGGCACCCCCGCGCAGGCGTTCAGAACCATCATCACCAGTCCCACGAGTGTCAGACGCTTCAATCGCCCGGCCTTTCTCATCCGCCCACCGCGGCACGGACCGGTTCCGCGTCGGCGGCGACCGCCTCCGCGATCACCCGGTCGAGCAGGGGGCCGACGATCCGCAGGGACGCCGGGGCGATGATGTCCTCGTGCGAGCAGTGGGACAGGCGGTGGACGGACAGGCTCCCAACGCGGCCCGCCCAGCTTCCCTCGGGGTCGATCTCCGGCGGGATCGACTTCTCCGCCACGAACAGCGTCAGTTCGCCGTCGTAAACGGGGGTGCGCGCCTTCGAGAGAACCCGCACCGCGTCCTTGTAGTTGCCGAAGATGTGGCCGAACATCTCCACCTTCTCCCGCCGCAGATCCTCGTCCATCACGTCGGCCAGGGCGTCGCCCAGGAACTGTTCCTGCTCGCGTTCGGCCGCCCGGTCGGCGTCGGTGCGGCCCAGCCCGCTCCAGTCGTGCGCCTCCGCCGGGTAGGTGTCGAGCAGGCCGAGGAAGTCAACCCGCTCCCCCATCCGCCGCAGCCGCACCGCCAGGCCGTAGGCGACCGTGCCGCCCAGCGAATAGCCCAGCAGATGGTAGGGGCCCTGCGGCTGCACCTCGCGCAGGATGGCGAGCTGGCGGTCGCACAGCTCGTCGAGGTCGGCGCTGAGCGCCAGCGGGCCGTTGGGGCGCGGCGATTGCAGCCCGACGATGGGCCGGTCGCCGCCCACGTAACGCGACAGCACGCTGTACTGCCAGGACAGGCCCGAGCCCGGATAGAGGCAGATCAGTGGCGGCCCCGACCCGTGGCGCAGGCGGATCACCGGCGCGAAGCCCAGATTCTCCGGCTCGTCCCGTTTGCCCGCTTCGGCCAGTTGGGTTTCGGCCAGTTGGGCGGCCAGACGGGAGACGGTGGGGGCGACCATGATCTGGCTGACCGCCACCGGCCGCCCGATGTCGCGGCGGATGCGCGCCGCCAGCCGCATCGCCAGCAGCGAATGGCCGCCGATGGCGAAGAAATCGTCGTCCGCGCCGATCCGTTCCAGGTCCAGAAGTTCGGCGAAGAGGACCGCCAGACGGCTTTCCAGCCCCGGCGCCGGTGGACGGCCCGACGAGTCCGCCTTGGCGCCCGCGATGGGCAGGGGCAGGGCCTTGCGGTCCAGCTTGCCGTTCGGCGAGAGGGGGAGGGCGTCCAGCGTCACGTAGGCGGCGGGCAGCATGTGCGGCGGCAGCGTGTCCTGCAGGGCGGCGCGGATGGCGGCCTCGTCCACCGTCCGGCCCGCTGCCGGAACGAGATGGGCGACGAGTTGGCGCCGGTCCATGCCCGGCTCGGAACGGCCCTCGCCCAGCACGACGGCGGTCACCACCGCCTGGGCGACGCCGGGCTGGGCGGCCAGCGCGCTCTCGATCTCGCCCAGCTCGATGCGCTGGCCGCGGATCTTCACCTGATGGTCGGTGCGGCCGAGATACTCGACCGAGCCGTCCGGCAGCCAGCGGGCGAGGTCGCCCGTGCGGTACATGCGCCGCCCCGGATCGAAGGGATCGGCGACGAAGCGCGACGCCGTCAGGCCGGGTCGTCCGAGATAGCCGATGGCGAGCTGGTCGCCGCACAGATACAGCTCCCCCACCGCTCCCGGCGGCACCGGTCGCAGGGCGTGGTCGAGGATGCGGAGCTGCGTGTTCCACACCGGCTTGCCGATGGGAACCCCGCCGTCCCCCTCGATCCAGGCGCCGGACGCCGGGCAACAGGTGACGTCCACCGCCGCCTCGGTCGGGCCGTAGAGGTTGTGCAGCGCCGCGCCGAAGCGGTCGGCGAAGGCGCGCGACAGGCTCCGCCCCAGCGCCTCGCCGCTGCAGAAGACGCGGGTCAGGCTGGTGCACATGGGCGCGTCGGGACCGTGGCTTTCGATCACGCTGGCGGTGAACAGGGCCAGCATCGACGGCACGAAATGGATCGTGGTGATGCGGTGTTCCTCAATCAGCCGAACCAGGGCCGCCGGGTCGCGGTGGGCCTCGGGCGGCGCCATGACCAGCCGCGCCCCGACCAGGAAGGACCAGAAGAACTCCCACACCGACACGTCGAAGCCGCAGGGCGTCTTCTGCAGGATCGCGTCGTCCGGCCCCAGGGGATACTCGTTCTGCATCCACAGAATGCGGTTGACGATGGCGCCGTGCGACACCGCCACGCCCTTGGGCCGCCCCGTGGTGCCGCTCGTGTAGATGACGTAGGCCGGGTGCTCCGGCGTCAGTTCCTCCATGAGAACAGGCGCTTCATCCACCTCGCCGGCGTTCTCATCGACCGACAGCACCGGCACCGCGTCGCCGAACAGCGGGCGCGAGGCCGCGTTGGTGATCAGGACGCGCGGCTGGGCGTCGGACAGCATGAAGGCCAGCCGCTCCGCCGGATAGCCGAGGTCGAGCGGCAGATAGGCCGCCCCCGCCTCGATGACCGCCAGGATCGACAGGCTGAGCGCGGCGGAGCGCGGCACGCCCACCGCCACCACGTCGCCGGGGCGCACCCCCAGGGCGCGCAGTCGCCCGGCCAGGGCGGTCACCCGTCGCCGAACCGCGTGGAACGTCAGGCTCTCCCGCCCGTCGACCAGCGCGACGGCGTCCGGCGTGCGCGCCGCCTGTCCGGCCAGCAAATCGCGCAGCGTGGTCCGGGGCACCGCCCGTGCGGTGGCGTTCACCGCGGCGAGGTGCCGCCGCTCCGTTTCCGTCAGGGTCGGCAGGGCGGCCACGGGCGTCTCGGGATGGCGGACCAGCGCGCCCAACAGGCCGCGGACCCGCTCCGCCAGCGCCGCCGCGTCGGGCACGGCGCCGCGGTTCTCCACCAGCAGGGTCAGCTCGCGGCCCGGCAGGACCAGCAGGGCGAGCGGGTAGTGGCTGTAACCGCGGTTGTGGACTCCGGAGACGCGGACACCGCCGAGGTCGATGGCCTCGTATCCGCTGTCCGGGTAGTTCTCCACGACCAGCAGCGTGTCGAACAGCGCCGTACCACCCGCCATCGCCTGAAGCTCCGACAGGCCCAGCCCGTCATGCTCCATCAGGGCGATGTGGCGCTCCTGGATGGCCGGAAGCTGCTCCCACAGCGGCCGCGCCGGGTCCAGCGCCACCCGCACTGGCAGGGTGTTCAGGAACAGGCCCACCTGCTCCTCCACGCCCGGAACGGCGGCGGAGCGACCGGAGACCGGCGTGCCGAACAGCACGTCGTCGCGCCCCGCCAGATTGCCGAGGACCAATCCCCACACCGCCTGCATCAGCGCGTTCAGCGTCAGCCCCTCCGCCCGCAGGCGGGAGAGGAGGGCGTCGGTCAGGTCCGCCGGCAGGGCCAGCTCGGCTTCCTCCATCGGCGCGTCGCCACCGGACCGGGCCGGGTCGAACAGAACGGTCGGGGTGGCTCCGGCCAGCGCCCCGCTCCAGGCGGCCCGGCTCTCCGTGCCGTCGCGGGCCAGCAGGCCCTGGACCACCGCCGGATAGGCGACGGTCGGGGGCGTCAGCGCATCGGGACCCTGCCCATAGGCGGTCAGCAGATCGCGCAGCAGCAGCGGCGTGGACCAGCCGTCGACCACCAGATGATGCACGGCGATCAGCAGCCGATGACGGTCGGGCGCGGTGCGGACGAGAACGGCCTTCACCAGACCCAGGAAACGGTCGGTCGGGTTGGCGCGCTCCGCCGCCGCGGCCTCGATGCGGACCAGTTCCGTGGCGCGGGTCTCCGGCGACCATTCCGACAGGTCGTGGTGCTCGACGGGCCACAGCCCGGCGTCGCCGTCCGGCAGGGCGGGGATGACCAGCAGCGGGTCGCCGTGGGTGTCGTGGTCGAACAGCCCGGCAAGCTGTGGGTGGCGGCGCAGCACGGCGTCGAAAGCCCGCCCCAGCCGCTCCGCGTCCAGCGGCCCGTCGAGGTCGAGCGCGGTGAAGGCGTTGTAGGCGCTGGCCTTGCCGCCGAGCTGGCTCTGGAACAGCATGCCCTTCTGCAGGGGCAGCAGCGGCACCGCCGCCGCGACCGGGCCATGGCGGGCCTCCAGCGCCGCCAGATCGGCGGCGGGCTGCGCTGTGGCGGTCCGGCGTTCGGGAACCAGCGGCTTCAGGGCGGGCGCCATCCGCCGCGGGTCGCGTCCGGCGAAGACGTCGCGGGGGCGCAGCTCGAACCCATGGGCGCGCAGCGCGCTGCCCAGCGCGATGGCGCTGATGCTGTCACCGCCCAGCGCGAAGAAATCGGCGTCGGCGCCCACCGACGGCAGTTGCAGAACCGTCGCCATGGCGCGGCAGAGCAGCGCCTCCGCCGGGGTGGCGGGAGCCGCGCCGCCGGTCTCCGCCGCCGGGGCGGGGAGGCGCGCCCGGTCCACCTTGCCGTTGACGGTCAGCGGGAAGGCGTCCAGCACCACCAGCGCCGAGGGCACCATGTAATCGGGCAACCGTTCGCGCACGCCGTGCAGCAGGTCACGGGACGTCCGCTCCGAGCCTTCCGCCAGAGTGCAGTAGGCGATCAGCCGGTGGCTTCCGTTCACCGCCTCCGCCACCACCAGCGCCCCCGTCACGCCGGGCAGGCGGTGCAGGGCGGCTTCGACCTCCGGGATCTCGATGCGGTAGCCGCGGACCTTGATCTGGTGATCGGCCCGCCCGATGAAGTCGATCTGCCCGTCGGCGGTCCAGCGCACCAGATCGCCGGTCCGATAGAGCCGCCCGCCCGTGCCGAACGGATCGGCGACGAAGCGCTGGGCGGTCAGTCCCGGACGGCCCACATAGCCCGCCGCCAGACCGGCGCCACCGATGTGGAGTTCCCCCACCGCGCCGATCGGCACCGGGCGCAGGCGCGCGTCCAGCACATGCACCCGCACATTGCCGACCGGGCGCCCGACCACCGGCCGCTCCGCCACCGCGACGGGGGCGCGCAGCGTGTCCACCGTGTTCTCGGTCGGGCCGTAGAGGTTCACCGCCATGAGATCGGCATGGCCGCGGAGTTCCGTCCACAGGGCGGGGGAGGCCGCCTCGCCGCCGATCAGGATCAGCATCGGGTGATGGTGCCCCGGTTCCATCAGGCCGCAAGCCAGCATCTGCGCGCAGAAGGAGGGCGGCAGGTCCATGGCGTCGATGCGCCGGCTCCGCACCTCCTGCACCAGCGCTTGGGCGTCGCGCCGCATCTCCTCGTCGAAGACGTGCAGTTCCTGCCCCAGCAGCATCCAGAAAATTTGCAGCCAGGAGGAATCGAAGGCGAAGGAATGGGTGTGCGCGGCCCTCAGGACGCGGGGGCCGTGGCGCCGCCGCACGGCCTCCAGCGCCGGACCGTAGACCGTTGCCGTGTGGGACAGCAGCAGGTTCAGCAGCGCGCCGTGGGTGTTCATCACCCCCTTCGGGCGCCCGGTGGAACCGGAGGTGAAGATGATGGTCGCAACGTGGGCCGGCGTCAGGGTCGCCTTGCGCTCCGCCGCCGCGACGGGTCCGCCGGGCAGGGCGGCGCAGGCGGCCAGCAGGTCGGCGTCGTCCAGGCACAGCGCCTCCAGCCCGGCGGGCAGCCGTTCCACCACCGAGGTCCAGGTCAGCGCGCAGCGTGGCCCGGCGTCCTCGCACATCATCGCCAACCGCTCGGTGGGGTAGTCGAGGTCCAGCGGCAGATGGGTGGCGCCGCTCGCCAGCACCGCCAGCATGGCGACCACCGCGTCGGCGGAGCGCGGAACCGCCACCGCCACCACATCGCCGGGGCCGACGCCCCGCGCGATCAGACGCCGCGCCAGCCGCGACACGGCGCCCGACAGCTCCACGAAGCTGTTGCGGGTGTCGCCGAACACCAGCGCCGTGGCCTCCGGCGTCTCCGCAGCCTGACGGTCCAGCACCTCGATCAGGGTCGCCGGATGGTCCGGCGCGGTGAAGACGGTGCCGGCGGACCAGGCGGCGATGGCCGCTTCCTCGTCGGCGTCCATCACCGGCAGGGCGTCCAGCGGAGTGCCGGCCACCGCCGCGTCGAGCAGCCGGATCAGGCGCCGGGCGTGACGGGCCAGTTCAGCGGCGTCGTAGCGCGTGCGGTCGGCGCGCAGTTCCAGCGCGATGCCGCCGCCGCGGGTCATCAGCCCGAATTCGAAGTCGTCCACCGGGCCGGTCGCCAGATGGTGGGTGACCGCCTCGACGCCCGCAAAGCGCAGGTCGTAATCGAACAGGCGGTAATTGACGACCGGGCCATACAGCGCCTTGCCCGACCCGACCTGCCCCAGGTCGCGGGGAATGCGCTCCGCGTCGTAGCGCTGGTGCCGGCGCGCCTCCCGCAGCGCGGCCCGCACCCGCCCGGCCGCTTCGGCCAGCGTGCCGGCCCCGGTCAGGTCGATGCGCACCGGCAGCACGTTGACCACCGGCGCCATGGCGTGGACGGCGGCGGAGCCCATGCGCCGCATGAAGGGCACGCCCACCACCGGGCGGGGATCGCCGGACAGCCGGTGCAGATAGACGGCGATGCCGGCCATCGCCAGATCGGCGACCGACACGCCGCAACCCTCCGCCAGCCCGGCGAGTGCGCGGGCCAGCGGGTCGGGCAGGGCGGCGGCGTGGGCCACCACCTCCGACGTGGCCTGCTGCTCGGTCGGCTTGGCGCCCTGGACCGAGAGGGTCAGCGGCGCCGGAAAGTCCCGGCACAGCCCGCTCCAATAGGCGCGGTCGCGGACCAGCGCGTCGGAGGCGAGATAGGCCGCTTCCTCCTTTGCCACCGCGGCGACGGAGACGAAGGGGCAGGGGGGCGGCGTCCGCCCGTCCATCGCCGCGCCGTACAGATCGGCGATGCGGCGGGTCAGCGCGTTGAAGCTGTAGCCGTCCAGCATGATGTGGTGGTAGCGCTGGTACCAGATCCAGCGCGGCGCCCCATCCGCTCGGGTGACGTCGAACAGGATCTGGCGGCACAGCGGACGGTTGCCGTCGGCGGGCAGGTCGCCGGCCAGATCGTCGGCCATGACGGCGCGTGCTGCCGCTTCCGGGTCGGCCGCCGCGGTCAGGTCCATACGCTCCGGCTCCGTCGCAGCCTTGCCACCGCCCAGGATCTGGACGACGCCGCCGTCCCGCTCGGCGAATCGCGCGGTCACCGTGTCGGCCTCCGCCAGCCCGTCGCGGATGGCCTGCGACAGGCGCACGGCGTCGATGGCGCCGTTCAGCTCGATGGCGTGGGCGATGACGTAGGCGTTTTTCCGGGCCGCGACCTGATCCGCCAGCCAGATGCCCAATTGCGTGCCCAGCAGGGGGATGATGCGCATGGCCCTGTCCTTGATGTCGAATGTTGAATCCCCTCTCCTTTCTGGGGAGAGGGCTATGCAGCTCAGGCGGCGGCGGGGGTGAGGTCGGTCCAGGCGGCCTCGATGTGGTCGAGGCAGGCAGCGCGCCCGGCGGGGCCGAAGACGGCGGTCCAGCCCTCCGGCACCGCGGCGAAGCACGGCCACAGGCTGAACTGGCCGGCATCGTTCGCCAACGCCAGGAAGTCGTGGCGCTCGTCGTCGAAGGGATTCACATACTGGTCGTTGGTCATCGGGGGTGTCCCTGAAATGAAAAGGCTAGCGCCCCAGCGTCGCCCCGCCGTCCACCAGCAGGTCGGCCAGGGTGATGTGGCCGGCGGCGGGGGAGGCGAGGAAGACGACCGTCTCCGCCACGTCGCGCGGCGTGGCGAGCTTGCCGAGCGGGATGCCGAGCTTGTGCTGGCCGGGGTTGCCCTGGATGGTCTTCGCCGCCCCGTCCGGTCCGCTCCACAGCGCGCGCTGCATCGGCGTGTCGGTGGAGCCGGGGGAGACGACGTTGCAGCGCACGCCGTAGGGCGCCAGTTCCAGCCCCACCGTCATGGTCAGGCTGGTCAGCGCGGCCTTCGACGCGCCGTAGGCGGCCATGCCGATCCGCGGCACATGGGCCGCGTTGGACGAGACGCTGACGATGGCGCCGCCGTTTCCGCCGCTTTTGAAAGCCGGAATCACCGCCCGCATCATGTGGAAGGGACCGGCGACGTTGACGGCGAAGCTGTCGCGCCAGTCGGCGTCGGTCGTGTCCTCCACCGGCCCCATGCGCAGGATTCCCGCGACGTTGGCCAGCGCATCGATCCGCGTGCCCTCGGCGAACAGCGCCCGGCAGGTTTCGGCGACCGCCTCGGCGTCGGCGATGTCCAGCGTCACGGCGCGGTAGGGCCGCTCCCCGCCGTCGTGCCAGTGGCGGTCGAAGGCGACGACGATGGAGCCGCGGGCGTGGAACAGGTCGGCCACCGCCCGCCCGATCCCCTGCCCGGCGCCGGTCACCCAGACGGTCCGGCCAGCGAAGTCCGTCATGCCGCGACACGCCCGGAAGCGGCCAGCCGGGGCTCGATCAGCGCCCACCAGCCGTTGATGCTCGGCTGCGCGGCCAGTTCGGCGAAGCCGACCTCGACGCCCGCGGCTTTCCAGCGGTCCACCACCTGCATCACCGCAATGGAGTCCAGACCGAAATCCATCAGGTTGTCGTCGTCCCCCGGCGCTTCGTCGAGCGAGGCCAGCAGGATGCGCCGCAGCCCCTCCTTGCTCAGCACCGCCGCGGGGGCGGCCAGCACGCTGTCGGAATGGATCGTCCGCCCGGCGTTGCGCGCGACGTAGCGCAGCGCCATCATGTGATCCTCCCGCGAGAAGTCGGCGATGGCGTCGGCGACCAGGAAGGGCTCGATGCCGCGCATGAAGGCGTCCAGCGCCGTCTGCATCACGCCGATGTGCGCGTAGATCCCGCAGATCAGCAGCTGGTCGCGCCCCGCCTCCGCCATCATTTCGGCCAGCGGCGCGCGGAAGAAGGCGCTGTAGCGCCATTTGGTCAGCACCCGGTCGTCGGCGTCCGGGGCCAGCGGGGCGACGATGCCCGCGAGGTCCGGCTTGGCCGTCAGGCCCGGCCCCCACAGGTCGTTCAGCAGGCCGCGGTCGGCGTCGGACTGCACCGGCGGCTGGGCCGTGTAGACGACCGGCACGCCGAGCGCCTTCAGATGGCGCTTCAGCCGGACGATCCGGTCGATGCAACTGACGATGGCCGGGTTGGCCGCGCCGTAGAAGCCGACGAAATAGTCCTGCATGTCGTGGATCAGCAGCACCGCGCGGGCGGGGTCGACGCTCCAGGACACCTTGTCCTGCGGCAGGTCCGCGGCGGTGGGCAGGGCGTAGGGGGCGATGGATCGGATGGTCATGATGCGGTCGTTTCCATGAGAGCGTTGTCTTGGCGCGCCCGCTCGCGCAGGGTCTGCTTGTCGACCTTGCCGACGGCGGTCTTGGGAAGGTCCGGGACGAAGACGAAGCGGTCGGGCAGCTTGAAGTCGGCCAGCCCCTGGCCGCGCAGGAAGCGGCGCAGCTCCGAAGGCTTGGTCGCGGGCGGGGCGATCACGAAGGCGCAGGCCCGCTCGCCCATCAGCGCGTCGGGCATGGCGACGACGGCGGCGTGGCCCACCGCGGGGTGGGCGGCCAGCAGGTCTTCGACCTCCTGCGCGTCGATCTTCTCGCCGCCGCGGTTGATCTGGTCCTTGTTGCGCCCGCAGACGACGAGGTTGCCGCCCGGCGTCAGGCTGACCAGATCGCCGCTGCAATAGAAGCCCTCGGCGTCGAAGACGCGGGCGTTGTGCGCCTCCGCCTTGTAGTAGCCGCGGAAGGTGTAGGGGCCGCGGGTCCACAGTTCCCCCACCGCGCCGGGCGGGACCGGGTGGCCGGCGGCGTCGAGGATGCGGATCTCGTCGTCGGGGCTCATCGGGCGGCCCTGGGTGTTGACCACCGTCCAGGGATCGTCGTCGAGCCGCGTGTAGTTCACCAGCCCTTCCGCCATGCCGAAGACCTGCTGGAGACGGCAGCCCAGCCGCTCCGGCACCCGCTCGGCGACGGCGGGGCTGAGCTTGGCGCCGCCCACCTGGACGACCTCCAGGCTGGACAGGTCCTCGGCGCCGGCGGCGGCCTCCAGCCAGACCGACAGCATCGGCGGAACCAGCGCCGCCCAGGTGACGCGGTGGCGCGCGATCAGCGGGAAGCAGGTAGCGGGGCTGGGATCGCCGGCCATCACCACCGTGCCGCCGGCGTGGAACACGCCGAGCGCGCCGGGCGAGCTGAGCGTGAAATTGTGCGGCGCCGGCAGGGCGCAGAGGAAGCGGCAGGACCCGTCCAGCCCGCAGATCTCGACGCTGCGGCGGACGCTGTAGAGATAGTCGTCGTGGGTGCGCGGGATCAGCTTCGGCGTGCCGGTGCTGCCGCCGGACAGCTGGAAGAAGGCCACGCCGGACGGGTCGGCGGCCAAGTCGGCGGACGGGTCCGGCCCGGCGGCGTCCTGCGCCAGCGCATCGCCGTTGGCCCAGGCGAAGCCGCCGATCCCGTCGTCCGCCGGAGGGCCGAGCAGGAGCAGCCGCTCCGCCCCGACCGTCTGGGTCATCAGGGCGACCAAGGACGGATCGGCCGCCGGCAGCACGGCCAGCGCCGGTTCGATCTGGCGCGCGTAGGCCGTCAGCTCATAAACGCCGTGGCTGTTCAGCGCGTTGACCGGCACCACCCCGCAGCGCAGCAGGGCGAAGAAGACGAGATAAAACTCCGCGCGATTGGGCAGCCGGACCAGCGCCGTGTCGCCGGGCCGCAGGCCACGGGCGCGGAAGGCCGCCGCCAGACGGGACGACAGGCGCTGCAGGTCGGCGTAGCGGAACCGGCGCTCCCCGCAGAGGATGGCGGTGGCCTCGGCCGCAGCACCCCGGTGGCGGTCGATCACGTCGGTCAGCGGGTCGCCGGTCCAATAGCCCTTGGCGCGGTAGCGCTCCGCGAAGTCGGCGGGCCAGGGGGTGAAGGCGACACTCACGACGCCAGCTCCACCGGAAGGTCGGTGTTGGAGGGCTGGGCGGACGCGACGCCGAACAGGTTCAGCATGGTGGTCAGCTTCGCCGCCGTTTCCTCCCACTCCGCCGCCGGGTCGGACTCGGCGACGACGCCGGCCCCGGCGTAGAGGCGCAGATGCCGGCCCTGGACCAGCCCGCAGCGGATGGACAGCGCCCATTCGCCGTTGCCGCGGCTGTCCATCCAGCCGACCATGCCGCTGTACCAGTTGCGGGCGTAGCTCTCCAGCCGCGCGATGGTGTCGCGGGCGAGGTCGGTCGGCGTGCCGCAGATCGCCGGCGTCGGGTGCAGGGCGTGGGCCAGCCGCAGCGACGACACCGCGGGATCGATCAGTTCGCCGGTCAATTCGGTGGACAGATGCAGCATGGTCGGCGTGCGGATCACGCTGGGGGCGTCCGGCACGGACAACGGGCTGCAATGGCCGGCGAGCGCTGCGCGCACGGCATCGACGACGTAACGGTGTTCCGTCCGGTCCTTTGCCGAGGCGAGCAGGGCTGCGGTGCGCTGGCGCTCCACCTCGGCGGACGGGCTGCGCGGGGCGGAGCCGGCCAGAGGGTTGCTGACCACGGTCCGTCCGGTCTTGCGGATCAGCAGTTCCGGGCTCGCCCCCACCAGCGTCTGCCCATAGGCGACCGGGGCCGTGAAGACGTAAGCTCCGGGATTCTGCCGCAGCAAGGCGCGCAGCAGGCGGCCCGGCGCAAAAGCTTCGCGCGCCTCGACATCGAGCGGCCGCGACAGCACGACCTTCTTCAAAGGCGTGTCGCGGAACAAACCGATGGCCTGGGCCACCGCCGCTTCGAAGGCGCCGCGCCCCACCGTCTCCTCGATGGCCTTCAGCGCGACGGGGTCGGGGTCGGCGGCCATGCGGCCCGCATCCTCGTAATCGCAACGTTCGGGGATGAACAGGCGGGCGTGCTGGCGTCCGTCGAAGGGGACGGCGCCGACCAGGATGGGATTCTCGTCCCCCTGGGCCTTGCGGCGGCGGAAGGCGCGGTCCAGCGCCTCCTCCCACCGGCCGTCGGCGAAGCTGCGGTCGTCGAGGGCGACGTCCAGCCGCTCATCCACGCCGTAGGCTTTGAGGACGCGGCCGCGCGAGGCGAAGGCGAAATCCGGGTCGGAACGGCCGCCAAGCGGCCGCTCCCCGGCGGGCAGGGGTAGAACGTCCATGGAAACACAAGCCTCCACTGTCCATCCGCCAGCGCGGACGACGTTGACATGTTCGGAAAAAAACGCGCCGTCGATGGTCCCAGGCGGGCACGGGAATCGCCGCCGGCCTTCTGCCGGGACCGCGGATCGCGTTCGCATATATGCGAATGATTCTCATTCGCAGTATAGGGTTATGCCCAAAGTCGCGCAAGTATTTTTTGCATTACAGAATATGTTTCTCTCGCATTCGGACTCAGTCTCCTGCCTCAGCCACCCTCCGGTCGTGCGCCATGGCGCCCAGCCGGTCGGACAGGCGGAAGACCAGCGACAGCACCACGGGCAGGACCGTCGCCGTCACCAGGCTGGAGATCAGCAGGCCGCACAGCACGACCAGCCCCAGCCCGCGGTACAGTTCCGTCCCGGCGCTGGACACCGCGACCATCGGAATCAGGCCGGCGACGGTCGTCACCGTGGTGATCAGGATGGGGCGAAGCCGGCTCTGCAAGGCGTCGGCGATGGCCTCCGCTCCGGACATGCCGTGCGTCCGGCGGTTCACGGCGGCCTGCTCCACGATCAGGATGGGGTTGTTCACCACCGTCCCGACCAGCACCAGGAACCCCATCATGGTCAGCACGTCGAAGGGCTGCGGCGGGCCGAAGCCTCCCGGCAGGCCGGCGGCGAGGTTGTAGAGCCACAGCCCGACCAGCCCGCCGCCGATCCCCGTGGGCACCACCGCCATGATGATCAGCGGATAGCCCCAGTGCGAGAAGACGGCGACCAGAACCAGATAGGTGATGGCGAGCGCCAGCAGGAAGCCGCCGGCCAGGGCGGAGCGCAGCTCGTCCAGCGACCCGCCGGCCCCGGTGATGCGGGCGCTCATCCCATCGGGGATCACGCCCTCGGCGCGCAGCCGGTCCACCAGATCGGTCCGCACCGCGGCGATGCCGGATTCCAGCGCCACCGACCGCGGCGGGATGATGGTCAGGGTGACCGTCCGGAACCCGTCGATCCGCGCGATGCTGGAAGAGCCCACGGTTTCCCGCAGTTCGGCAAGGCTGGACAGCGGAACCGGGGCGCCGCGGCCGGTGTGGAGCACCAGATCGGCGAAGCTCTGGCGGTCGCGGCCAAGGCCCCCGGCCACCCGCAGATAGATGTCCAGCGTCTCGTCGTTCAGGAGATACTCGTCGGCGAAGGCGCCGTCCGAATAGGCGCGCAGCGTGTAGCCCAGCTCGGCCAGCCCGATGCCCATCTCGCCCGCGCGCTCCCAGTTCGGGTGCAGTTCCAGGAAGGGCTGCGACATCGCCAGTGTGGGCGGGGAGGGATCGCTGTTCACCTGCCCATCCGGGAACAGGTCGCCCGCGCGGTCGAGCACCGCCAGCGCCGTCGCGTAGAGCGTGGTCAGGTCGCCGCCGCTCAGCTCCAGCCGGATGGCGCGGGCGCCGCCGCTGTTGCCGGAGAAGATCGACCCGCGCGCGGCGAAGCCGCGCATGCCGGGGATCGCCCGCATCCGCTTGGTGACGTTGGCGATCAGCGCGTCGGTGTCGGCGGGGTTCAGCGGCTCCGTCACGAAGCGGATGAAGCCGGGCCGCATGAAGCTCAGATTGACGCGCAGCGGCGGGATGCCGGTCTCGGCGTCCGCCTGCGCGGCGCCCACCTGACGGCTCAGCAGCGGGTCGATCTGCCGCCAGACCTCCTGCATCGACTCCATGCTGTAGCCGGGCGGGGCGGCCATGAAGCTGAAGACGGTCGCCTCCTCGCCTTCCGGCAGATATTCGGCGGGCGGCACCATGTACAGCATGACGGCCACCATGGCCGCGGCGGAAGCGGCGAGGATCGCCAGTTCCCGCCGGGCGCTGCGCAGCATCCAGCGCACCGCCACACCCAACGCGCCCTCTCTTGCCGGCCCGTGCGAGGGGGCGGCGGACGCCACCGACCAGCGCCCCGCGACGACGGGAACCAGGACGAGGGCGGCGGCCATGGACATGACGACGGCGCCGGTGATGGCGATGGCGATGTCGGAATAGAGCTGCCCGGCCTCCGCCGTGATGAACAGCACTGGCAGGAAGACCAGGACGGTGGTGAGGGTGGAGGACAGGATCGCCGGCCACACCTCGGCGATGCCGTCCTCGGTCGCGGCGGCCTTCGGCTTGCCCATGCGCAGGTGGCGCGCGATGGCGTCCAGCGCGACCACGCTGTTGTCCAGCGTCATGCCGATGGCGAAGGCGACGCCGGACAGCGAGATCACGTTGATGCTGCGCCCGGCCGCCGCCAGGACCAGCAGGGTCGCCAGCGTGCAGACCGGCATGCTCGCCGCCGCCGCCGCGGTCGCCGGGATGGAGCGCAGGAACAGCAGAAGCACCACCGCGGCCAGGACGCTGCCGGCGATCAGGTTGCTCAGCACGTTGTCGATGGACCGTTCCATGTAGCGCACGTCCTCCGACAGCAGCCGCATGGTCAGCCCGCGCTCCTTCAGGGCGTGGCGGTTCAGCTCCTCCACCGCTTCGGTCACCGCGTCCTTGACGGCGATGACGTTGGCGCCGGCCCGCTTGCCGATGGTGACGAGCAGGGTGGGGCGCCCGTCGGCGAAGGCGACGCTGCGCGCCTCCTGGGTCGCCATGGTCACCGACCCGACGTCGCGCAGGCGGATGGCCGTGCCGTTCTCGCGCGCGACGATCAGGTCGGCCAGATCCTCCAGGTCGGCGAAGCGCCCGATGGTGCGCAGGAAATAGCGGCGCTTGCCGAAGTCGCGGTCGCCGCCGGAGACGTCGCGGTTGCGTGCCCGGACGGCGTCGCGCACCGTCCCCACATTCAGGTTGCGGGCGGACAGCTTCAGCGGGTCGAGCAGGATGTGGATCTCCTGCGCGGCCCCGCCGATCACCTCGGCCTTGGCCACGCCGGCGACCCGCTCCAGCCGGGGGCGCAGGACGTTTTCGATCCAGTTGGTCTCGCGCTGGATGGAGTCCGCGTCGGTGGAGCCGTCCAGCCGCTCGACTCCGAAGAACAGGAAGGGCTCCGCCGTCGCGGATTCGGCGACGATGCGCGGGCGGTCCACCGTCTCCGGATAGTCGGTGACCTGGGACAGCGCGTTGTCGATGTGGATCAGCGCCTCGTCGATGGAGGTGCCGGAGGGGAATTCCAGCTCCACCTGACCGCTGCCGAACTCGGCGCTGGAGGACAGGCGGACGAGGCCGGGGATGGCGCGCAGGTATTTCTCCTGCTCGATCAGGATCTCCTGCTCGACGTCCTGCGGGGTGGCGCCGGGCCAGTTGGTTTCCACCATGATCCGGCGCGGGCTGATGTCGGGGATCATCTGCACCGGAATGCGGAAGACCGACACCGCGCCCAGCAGGCACAGGATCAGGACCGACACCAAGGCGGCCAGCGGGTTGCGCAGGATCAGGCGGGTCATCGCGACTCCGGAAAAGAACTTTTAGTTTTATCCCCTCTCCCCTCCGGGGAGAGGGTTAGGGTGGGGGAGCTGCGCTCGGCGGAACGTCCGGCAAAAACGCAACCCCCTCACCGCCCGCTTCGCGGGTACCCTCTCTCCAGAGGGGAGAGGGCTGAACTCCTCACCCCACCATGTCCGGGACGACCGGCTGGTCGGGGCGCAGGCCCTCGTTGCCCTGGACGACCACCAGATCGTCGGGGCGAAGCTCGGGACTGAGGACTTCCACATGGTCGCCGGAATGGCGGCCCGTGCGCACCGCCACCGGGCGGGCCACCGCCCCGTCGCCGCCGCGCTGGACCACCCAGACGCGGGCGCTGCCGTCGGGATGGCGCTGCACCGCGTCCGCCGGGACCTGGAGCGCGATCTCCGCCATCCCCGGCGCCGGGCCGAGAGCGACGCCGACGCGCGCCGACATGCCGGGCATCAGCCGCCCTTCGGGGTTGGGAAGCGCGATATGGACGCGGAAGCTGCGGCTGACCGGATCGGCGGCGGGCACCACCCGTTCGACCGTCGCGGCGATGCCGGCCCCGTCCGCCGCGTCGGCGACCAGAACGGTGACCGGCGTGCCGGCGTCGATGCGCCCGTGCTGGCGCTCCGGCACATCGACGACGACGCGCAGCGGGTCGGTGGCGGTGAGTTGAAGCACCGAACCGCCGGACCCCACCCACTCCCCGCGCCCGGTGCGCCGTTCGGTCACCACCCCGGCGAAGGGCGCGGTCAGGCCGTGACGCGCCAGCTGCTCCCGCTGGATGGCGACCGCGGCGCGGAGCTGGCGGACCTTGGCCTCCTCGATGGCGGCCTGGGCGAGCAGCGTGCGGTAACGGGATTGTGAGACGCTCTGCACACCGGCCAGCGCCTCGGCCTCGCGGGCCAGCCGCAGGGCGTCGCGCTGGAGGTGCTCCGCCTCGGCCAGGGAATGCTCCAAGCGCTCAAGCTCCAGCCGGGCGATGGTGTCGTCCAGGCGCAGGAGGGGTTGCCCGGCCTCCACCCGGTCGCCGGCCTCGACCAGCAGGGCGTCCACCCGGCCTTCGACCTGGGCGGACAGGGCGCTGCTCTGCGGCGACACCAGCGTGCCGGGGAGTTGCAGCGTCTGGCGGACGGGGGCGGCGACCACCGCTGTCACCTTCACCCGCGTCTGGGCGGCGGCCGGAAGCGCCGCGGCGAGCAGGGCGGCGAGGAGGGCAGTGTTCAGCAGGATCGGCATGGCGCGGGTCATCATCCGGTTCCCCATCATCCGGTTCCCTCCAGGGCGGGGTCGCTCATCGGCGCCCCGCGCATCGTGGCGGCGGCGGCGGTCACGGCGGCGGCGAGCGCCAGCGCGCCCAGGCCGAGCGCCAGGATTCCCGCGGCGGGGCTCAGCAGCGTTGCCAGCAGGCCCATGCCGATGGTGCCGGCGCTGTCGCCGAACACGTCCTGGGCGGTCCACAGGCTGTTCACGCGACCGAGCAGGTGGTCGGGCGTGTGGCCCTGGACCATGCTGTATTCCAGGAGCGAGGCGATGGAGGTGGCGTAGCCGAACAGCACCAGCACGGGCAGCGCCACATAAAGGCTTCCGGCGGCCCCGATCACGGCGACGCAGGCGAAGGCGCCCATGCAGGCGCCGCCCATCACCGGACCCGGACGCTCCAGCCGCGCCGCCCAACCGCTGAGCGCGGCGCCAAGGGTCGCCCCGATGGGAACGGCACTGTACATCAGCCCGGTCTCGAAGGCGCCGCCGCCGAACACCTCCTCGGCCAGCGCCGGGAAGAGAATGCGGATGGAGGTGGCGACCGTGGTCAGGCAACCCAGCGCGACCACGCCCAGGATGACTTTGTGACCGAACAGGAAGGCGAAGGCCTGCGCCATGGCGCGCAGCGGGTTCTCCCCGGCCTCGCCGCCCTCCGGCATCATCCGGGGCAGGCCGAGCAGCGTCAGGACGGTCAGACCGGTGCCCAGCGCCGTCAGCAGATAGACCCAGCCGACGCCCAGCCCGGCGATCAGCAAGCCGCCCAGCGCCGGCGACAGGATGGTGGCGACGCGCATCGACAGCATGCCCAGCGCGCGGGCCTGCACCAGATTGGCGCGCCCGACGAGATGGGGCATCGCCGCCAGCAGGGCGTTGACGCCGATGGCCCCGAAGAAGCCGTCCCAGAAGGACAGGGCGTAGATCGCCGGCAGGGACGGGGAGGGCAGCGCCGCGTTGGCCGCCAGCCCGAGGAAGCCCAGGCCGCAGACGCTGCGGGCGAACAGGATCAGCCGGCGGCGGTCCGTCCGGTCGGCCAGCACGCCGCCCAGCAACAGGCCCAGGAACATGCCCACGCCGTCGCAGGCGGCGGCGATCCCGACCTGGAGGCTCGACCCGGTGAGGGCATAGACCTGAAGCGGCACCGCCACCGACAGCAGGCCGAGCGCCATCAGCGAGATCGTCCGGGCGATCAGCACGCGGCGGAAATCGGGGTTGGTCTTCAGAAGACTGACATCGACGAAAAGGTTCGACAGGGTCATGGGGCGGGCCTTTCCGGCATCGCCGAAGGCGTCTTTGAAAAGCGGACGCGCCCGCCCCCGGGGCAAGCCGGGGACGGGCGGCGGCGGGTTAGAAGCGGTAGTTGGCGGAGACGTAGTAGTTGCGCCCCACCTCCACCGACGTGAAGTTGACGTTCTTCTCGCTGAGGATGACGTCAGTGATGTTCTTGACGCCGGCCCCGACGGTCAGCGCCTCGGTGACGTCGGCGCTGACGCCCCAGTTCAGCAGGGTGTAGCCGGGCATCTTGCTGGTGCCCTGGAGTTGCGGGCCGGTGTAGCTGGTCGACACCGACGTGCTGACGGTGTCCAGCGCCTGCCAGGTCAGGGAGGCGTTGATCTTGTGGCGCGGACGGTAGTCCAGCTCCGCACCGTTGCTCTGCTCGGTGTAGAGGTAGGTGTAGTTGCCCGACAGCAGCAGCTTCGGAGTCAGGCTGACCGAGCCGGTCACCTCGACGCCCGAGATGTCGACGTTGTTGATGTTGCTCCAATTGCGGGCGACGGCCACCGGGTCGTAGACCGCCTGGATCATGTCCTTGACCTTGTTGTGGAACAGCACGACGCTGCCGTCCCAGCGGTCATAACGGGTTTCCAGGCCGATCTCGTAGTTGGTGCTGGTCTCCGGTTCGAGGTCCGGGTTGCCCGACAGGAAGCAGCGGCCGCCGCAGCTCACGATCCGGTATTCGCGGCTGAGCTGGTAGGCGTCCGGCGCCTTGTAGCCCTGGCTGACGCCGGCCTTCAGCGACAGCGCGTCGGTCAGCGCGTAGACGACGTTGGCGCGGCTGGTGACCTTGCCGCCGAAGATCTCGTGGTGGTCGTAGCGGGTGCCGACCGTCAGGGTCAGCCCGTCGATCAGCCCGATCTGGTCCTGCAGATAGACCGCCTTCTGCCCGATCTCCGACTTGCCGGACTGCAGGAAGGTGTTGGGGTCCTCCACCGTCTGCTTGCGGTATTCCGTACCGGCGGTCAGCCGGTTGAAGCCGAGCTGGAAGTTGCTGCGGCCGTGCAGGAACAGGTTCTTCTCCTTCAGGTGCCGCTGCTGCGGCGCGTTGAAGGAGGAGTTGAAGTCGTCGATGCGGCCGTCTTCGTAATTGGCCTCCACCAGCGTGTCGCCCCATCTCCAGTTGCCGCGGTGGGCGGCGCCGAAGGTGTTGCGGACGATCTCCTGCTTCTGGGAGGAGAGCCAGCGGTCGTAATAGCCGCGGGGCCGGTTGTCCCGGTTCAGGCCGTAATTGGCCTCCAGCGTCTGGTTCTCGGTCACGTCGAAGGCCAGCGTGGTCAGCAGGTTCGCCAGGTTCTTCTTTTCCAGGACCGGAACCACGCCGTTGTAGCGGGAGTCGTCGTACCAGGCCTGGCGGTTGAAATACTCGGCGGAGACGGAGGCCGAGACCTTGTCCACGATCGGGCCGGCGGCGTACAGGCCGGTGCGGTACTGGGTGCCGCCACGGCCCGGTTCGACGACGCGGTAGTCGCCGTTGATCTCGCCCGACCATTTGTCGGTCGGCTTCTTGGTGATGATGTTGACCACGCCGCCGATGGCGTCGGAGCCGTAGAGCGACGACAACGGGCCGCGCACGACCTCCACCCGCTCGATGGCCGACATCGGGATCGAATGGTAATCGAAATCGCCGCCGCGCCACAGCGCGTCGGAGGTGGACACCCGGCGCCCGTTCACCAGCACCAGCGAGTAGTTGGCGCCCATGCCGCGGATCACCACCTCGTCACGGCCCGTGGCGTCGGTGCGGTCGTTCACGCCGACCGAACGGCCCAGGATTTCCGGCAGGCCGGAGGAGGCGACGCCCTCCTTCTTCAGGTCCTCCGACGTGATGACCGTGGTGAAGGCGGGAGCGGTCAGCGTGCTTTCCGGCGTGCCGGTCGCCGTCACCGTCACCGGCCCCAGCGTCTGGGCGGCGGCGGGCGTCCCCTCCGCGGCGGCCTGCTGGGCCAGCGCCGGCGTTCCCCCCGCCAGCGCGGCCGCCAGAGCCGCACCCACCATGGTTGCGGATTTCACCGCAGCCACCGGACGGCCCGCCGCCGTCCCTGCCTCAGCACACGCCCCCGATGTGCGAATGGTCATGATCATATCCCCTGATTAGGCAAATCCGTAATTGCTAATGCGACTCATTCGCAATTACCTCTTTCGATTGTTAGTGCATATCCCTTTTCGCCGCAAGGACTATGACTCGTCCGGGTTGTTTTTCAGGTTGGTCCGGTCACTCAGCCGGGTGGGCCAGCGGCTGGACGCCCATCTCGGAATCCGGGCGCTCGACCGGGGCGGCCCAGACGCTGTCCCGTGGGCCGGTCTGGGCGCGCCGTTCCGCTCCGCGGGCCATCGCGGCGAAGACCAGCGCACCGGCCAACGCCACCAGATCGACCCCGATCAGCCCATCCGACAGCCAAAGACCGGGCATGACGAGACCGAGCAGCGACGTCGCCGGGATGGCGGCGGTGGCCGCAGCACTGGCCCACAGAAGCTCCACCCCGGCGCGGGACGCTCCACGCAGGAAGGCCCAGGCGCAGGCGCCCAGGAAGGCCGCGTAGTAGACGCCCCAATGCCAGGCGTGCAGGTCGTCCACCAGCCCGCTCAGCCATTTCCCGGCGGCGATGGTCAGCGACAGGCCGGCCACGCAGCCCAGGCAGACCCCGACCGTCCCGGCGGCGAGCAGGCGGGTGGCGCGGCTCTGCGCGACCGGGCCCTTCGCCTGACGCTCCGTCCGCCGCCGCGATTCGATCCACAGGAGGTTGCCGGTGTAGAACAGCGCCGCCCCGGCCAGCCCGAGCAGGAAGTAGGACCAGCGCACGATCCCGCCGCCGAAGCTGCCGAAATGCAGCGCGAAGAAGGCGGAGACGGTGGCCGACCATCCGTTCTGGTGGCCCGGCATGTATTGGGTGTCGATGATCCGGCCGTCCACCGCCCCCATCAGGACGAAGCCCTCGCGCCGCACCAGATAGCGCGGGTCGTGTCCCCAGACGCGCACGGTGGCGGCCCCGGTGCCGGCGTCGTGATACTCCAGGCTGACCGGCTGGAAGCCGGGGGCGAGGCTGTGCACGCGCGTCAGGAACTCCTTGGGCGGCAGCATGCCCGCCGGGCCCATGTCCTTCGGCACCGTGCGGAAGGGGCTGCTGGCCGCCGCCACGGCGCGCATCTGCCCTCCGTAGACCACGCGGTCCAGCGTGTCGTAGATGTGGTCGTGCAGCCCGAACACCACCGCCGACAGGGCGATGACGAGGTGGAAGGGCAGGCTGATCAGCCCCAGCACGTTGTGCGCGTCCAGCCACAGGCGCTTTACATTCCGGGTGACGCGCAGGATCAGGAAATCCTTGACCAGCGACGGCAGCAGGATGATCACCCCCGACACCAGCGCCACGACGTAGAGCGCGCTGGCGATCCCCGTCACCGTCGTGCCGACGTCGAGATCGCCCGGAATGCCCACGGTGCGATGGAGGAAATCCACCAGCAGCCCGATGCCGGACGAATTGAGCTGCTCCACCGCCACGCTCCCGTCAGGGGCCAGGGTGGCGGCCCATGGAGCGGGATCGAAGCGTTCCTCGGTCCAGGTCAGGCGCAGCGGCGCCTCTCCGGCCAGCGCCGGTTCGACCGCCAGGGTGAAGTCCCGCACCTCCGGCCGCAGGGCGCGCGTGGCGGCGACCAGATCCTCCGCCCGGTCGAGCGTCGCCGGAGTCACCGCCGACGGCGGCGTGATCCAGCGTTCCAGCGGCTCCTTGAACATGGTCAGGGCGCCGGCATAGAAGCAGACGAACAGGATCAACCCGGTCAGGATGCCGGTCCAGGTGTGGACCTGACGGTAGAGGCGCACGACGTCGGTGCGGATGGCCATGGCTCGGCTCGCGGCTGTGAGAGGATGCGGGCGGGCGGATCGTCGGGCGATCAATGGGGCAGGGGGCCGCGGCTGGCGAGCAGGGCCGTGTGGGCCAGGATGTTGGCGCAGCCCAGCCACAGCCAGGCCTGACGCCCGCTGCGGAACAGGAAGCAGACGCTGACCACCCCCAGCCAGATCGGAACGACGAGCCACATGACGAACTGCAGCTTGTTCACCGCCGCCGGCCCGCCGGGGCCGATCCAGGCGAACAGTCCCGACAGGGCGATGGCCAGCGCGAATCCCAGGACCACCCCGGCCACACTCTTGCTCCACCAATCAGGACGGATCGGCGCCGGCGCGTTGCGGGTGGAGGGTGCATCGGCCATCGCTCAGCCCTCCCGGCGCGCGAGCATCGCCCCGCGGGCGGCGGCGGCGAAGGGCAGGATGGTGAGGAGCAGCATCGCCACGGTGAGGCTGGTGAACAGCGCGGTCACCGGATGCATCACCACCGACCACAGCAGCCACCCTTCCAGCAGAGCGAGCGCCCCGACCACGCGGCTGCGGCGGGCTGCCAGCGGGCGGGCCAGCCACTGCTGGCGCGGTGCCGAAAGGTAGAAGGCAATGATTCCGGCCATGGTTGTCGCCAGGGCCAGCCCGTGACAGGCGGTTTCTGCCATCGATGCGCTGTCAATCATGGCGCGCCAATCCGATAAGGTTGATGAACGCCATGTTTTGCCAATCGGGAATTGAAAGTGCAAGTGATTCCTAATTGCAACTCTGACTCTCTCTGCCGTTCGCCGTGGGGTTGGTCGCGCGGGATGGGGCGGTCAGGGGTGGGTGAACGGGGGATGGCTATGGACGGGAGGAGAGGCGAACCGTTGCGTGTTCGTCGATGATCCGGTCGGACGGTCCGCCGCGCTCGACCATCCTCCCCGGGTGTCGAGGCGGTCCCGATCGGAAAACTGGAACGGGACAGGAACATTCCTTCCCCGCTGCGGGTGCGCTGCTGCTAGACTGCGGCCATGGCTGTGTTCGACGATTGCAAGGCCCTATGCCGCGACTGCGCGGCGGCCCTCCGCGGAAGCGAGCCGCGCTGCCCGAAATGCGGCGGCCGGCGGCTGGTCCGGCATGGGGAGTTGCACGGCCTCGCCATCGGCCACATCGACTGCGACGCCTTCTACGCCACGGTGGAGAAGCGCGACCGGCCCGAGCTGGTCAGCCGCCCGCTGATCATCGGCGGCGACCGGCGCGGGGTGGTCGCCGCCTGCTGCTACATCGCGCGGATGGCCGGGGTGCGCTCGGCCATGCCGATGTGGCAGGCGCTGGAGGCCTGCCCGGACGCCGTCGTGCTGCGCCCAGACATGGCGAAGTACAAGGCGGTGGGCCGGCAGGCGCGGGAGCTGATGCACGCCTTCACCCCGCTGGTCGAGCCGCTGTCCATCGACGAGGCCTTCCTCGACCTGTCCGGCGTGGCGGAGCGGCTGAGCATCAGCCCGGCCCAGGCGCTGGCCGAGCTGGTCCGCCGATTCGAGAACCAGTTGGGCATCACCGCCTCGGTCGGGCTCAGCTACAACAAGCTGTTCGCCAAGATCGCCTCCGACCTGGAGAAGCCTCGGGGATTCTCGGTGATCGGGAGGGGGCAGGCGCTGGATTTCCTGGCGCCCAAGCCGGTGTCGATCCTGTGGGGCGTCGGGCCGGTGCTCCAGCGCAAGCTGCAATCGGACGGCATCCGCACGGTCGGCGATCTGTACGGCTGGTCGGAGATCGACCTCGTGCGCCGCCACGGCAAGATGGGCCGCCTGCTGCACCGCTTCGCCCGCGGCCAGGACGACCGCCGGGTGGAGCCGGAGTCGCCGAGCAAGAGCATCTCCGCCGAGACGACCTTCGATTGGGAGACCGCCGACAAGGCCGCGCTGAAGGACGCGCTGCTCCCGCTGGCCGAGACGGTGGCCCGCCGCCTGTCCGCCGCGGGATTGCGGGGGCGCAGCGTGGTGCTGAAGATGAAGACCGCCGATTTCCAGACCATCACCCGCTCCCGCCGCGTCGATCCGCCCGCGCGGTCGGCCGGGTTGATCTGGCAGACCGGCTGCGAGATGCTGGACGCCGAGCCGGACGGCCGGTCGATCCGGCTGATCGGCGTCGGCTGCACCGACCTGCTCGACCCGGAGACCGAGGCGGAGCCGGGCCTGTTCGATGGATTCGCTCCGTCTTCGCCGGGCTGAAGCGAATTCGGACCATTCCGGTCCAGGGACCGCTTGCCGCGGACCGGTGGAGGCCTCCACTCTTTCCGCCGTCGTTTCGGGATGGAGAGACGGAATGAGTCAGGCGGTGTGCGCGGGAGCCATGATGACCTGCAGCTTCGGGGCGGCGCCGTCCGCCCTGGTGGTGCTGCCGCTGAACCGGACGATGGCCGGCGGCCCGCCGATGGCGAACATCATGGACAACAAGCCGATCATGAACATCCCGCCCTTCGGCGTGTGCACCAGCCCGGCCAACCCGGTGGTCGCCTCGATGATTCCGGTGCCGCCGCCGGGCGTGATCAAGCCGCAGCCCTGCGTTCCCTGCACCGTCGCCCCCTGGGTGCCCGGCGCCCCGACCGTGATGGTCGGCAACATGCCGGCCCTGACCTCCACCAGCAAGCTGATGTGCAACTGGGGCGGGGTGATCCAGATCGTGTTGCCGGGGCAGTTCACGGTTCAGACGCCGTGAATTGCGTGGGCGGTGTTGCCCCCACCCTAACCCTCCCCCGCTTTCGCAGGGGAGGGGACTGCCGCCGCTTCGCGTAAGGCACCCTCCCCTGCACAGCGGGGGAGGGCAGGGGCGGGGGCGACACCGCCCCAAGGTTTTCCTCACCCCGCCGGGGGCTGCAGCACGGCGATCTCCTTGCCGTCCTCGGAATAGGTCCGCAGCGGTTCGATCAGCAGGCCGCGGCGGTAGACGCCATGCTGCATCAGCGCGCCGGAGGGGAAGAAGCGGCGCAGCACCCCGTCCTGGAGCCCGTCCAGGAAGGCGGCGCGCTCGCTCACCGTGCCGTCGTCGTAATAGCCCAGCACCGGCCCGTGCAGGCGGTCGTTGGCGTAGCTCTCCCGCCGCATCGGGCGGCCCTGCGGGCTGTGGAACAGCGCCTCGCCCTCGCGCTTGCCGTCGCAATATTGGAAGATGGCGGCCACCGTGCCGGTTTCGTGAAAGAAGACCGACGGGCCGTTGAGAAGCCCGTCGCGGTAGGTCATGCGGCAGGTCGGGCGGGCGTTGGCGTAGAAGGTCGTCTGGCCGTGCTGCACCCCGTCCGCATACTCCGCCACCTGGACCAGGGCGCCGCCGGGGGCATAATTGCGCACCTCGCCATGCAGCTTCCCGGCGCGCAGCCGGGCGCGCAGGATCGGATGCCCGTCCTCGCCATAGGCGGTGTAGAGGCCGTGGAACAGCTCGTCGCGCATCTCGCCGCTGCGCACGATGCGCCCCTGCTCGTCGCGCTCCTCCACGGGCTGGGGATCGGACACGGCGTGGTCGGCTCTCTCAGCGGCCATCTCAATTCACCTTCACCATGGTGCCCTTGACGGTGAGGATGGCGCCGGCGCTGACCTCGCCCATGGTCTGGGCCTTCAGCGTGGCGGACAGCCCCTCGGCGGACAGGGCAAGGCCGGCTTTCAGGTTCATTCCCATGGTGGCCTTGACGTCCATGCCCATGCCCGACTTGATCTCCATCGCCATGCCGGACTTCGCGTTGAAGGCGCCGCCCGCGTCGAGCGTCATGCCCGTCGCGGACTTGACGCCGACCTCGCCGGAGGTGGCGGTGACCTTCACCGACTTGCCCTTGATGACCACATCGCCGGTCACGTCGATGGTCAGGTTGCCCTTCACGGTCAGGGTGTAGTCGCCGTCGGCCTTGTGGGTGAAGTCGGCCTTGTTGGTGTGGGTCTCGTTGCCCTTCACCGTCACGGCGCGCGTGCCCTTCGCGACGTCGTGCGTCTCGTTGCCTTCCGACACGGTGATGCTGTGATCGTTCTTCACGGTCAGCTTGCGGTCGTGCTGGATCTCGATGGTGCTGTCGTTCTCGACCGTCTCCACCTCGTCGTGTTTGACGAGGCGGGTCACGTCGTTCAACACCTCGACGTTCATGTCCTTCTGGGCGTGAACGAAAATCTCCTCGGCATCGGCCTTGTCCTCGAAGCGGATCTCGTTGAACTTGCCGGTGCCGTTCTTCGAGGTCTGGGTCTTGATGGTGCTCTTGGTCGAATCGTCGGGCAGCGTGTAGGGCACCGTCTGCTCCGCGTTGTAGACGGAGCCCGTGACGAGCGGACGGTCGGGGTCGCCGTCGAGGAAGGTCACCACCACCTCCTGCCCGACGCGGGGGAAGAACATGATGCCGTAGTTCTTGCCCGCCCAGTTCTGCGCGACGCGGACCCAGCAGGAGCTTTTCTCGTCCTTCTTGCCCAGCCGGTCCCAGTGGAACTGCACCTTGATGCGGCCGTACTTGTCGAGCCAGATCTCCTCCCCGCTCTTGCCGACAACGATGGCGGTCTGGGTGGAATGGATGCGCGGCTTCACCGCCGTGTCGAGCGGGCGGAAGGGCAGGTCCGGCGGGAAGGCGGTGAAATGGGCGTTGAAATGGCCGCTCGCCCCGTCGATGCGCACGGAATGCAGGACATATTCGGCGTTCAGGTCGCTCTTGCGGTGGCCCGACACGGTGATGCGCGTCCCGGCCTCGAGCGACCGGCATTCGCCGCTGCCGCGCACCCGGCGGCCGGGGAAGGCGAGCGCCTGCTGGCGCAGCTTGGCCATCGCCTCGCCGTCCGACGAGGTGGTGTGGCGGCCCATGTAGTCGCTGACCGTGCCGAAGCCCGACGCGCCTTCCGCCGTGGCGTAGAGGTCGGTCGAGGGCGTCTCGAAATGGTAGCCGTCGATGCCGTAGCTCTTGGTCGTCACGCGCCGCTCGACGCTGAGCCCGTTCAGCACATGGTCCTCGTCGTCGTGCCCTTCGGTGGCGCGGTATTCGAAGGCGTCGAGCAGCGGGCTCTTGGCGAAGGCGTTGGCCCCGTCGCCCAGCACCAGCGTGTGCTTCCCGTCCTCATGCGCGAAGTAGTAGAAGATGCCTTCCTCTTCGAGCAGCCGGGCGACGAAGTTGTAGTCGGTCTCGCGGTACTGCACGCAGTATTCGCGCTTGGCGTAGGTGCCGGTCAGCGACTTCTTGATGTCGGTGTAGCCGGCGCCCTTGCAGACCTCCTCGACGATCTCCGGGACCGTCTTCTCCTGGAAGATTCGGCAGTCGCCGGAATGGGTCAGCATCCACAGCCAGGGGTGCAGTTCCGCCTCGTAATGGGCGACCTGGCTGCGGTCGTCGACGTGGGTCAGCTCGATCCGGCCGACGATGGCGTTGATGTGGCGCACCGTCTCCTGATCGCCCAGCGTGATGGCGACGGTCACCGCCTTGCCGACGACGCGGTCGAAGGCGATGTCCTCGTCCGACGAGATCATCGTGATGCGGTAGGTGAACAGCGACGACAGCCGCTCCTCACCCACGATGGTCCGCAGCGCCAGCGCGTCCGCCCCCAGCGGGGTGGTGATGGACAGATACTGGCCGTCCTGGGAAAAGCGCTTCGCCATCCTCGCCGCTCCCCGGTCAGGCCGCCGTGCCGTCCACGCTCACGGTGAAGCGCCCGTCCGCGCCGTGGTCCACGGTGATGCGGCCCACCGGCTGGCCGGCGGCGACGCGGTCGAGGATGCGGATCGCGACCTCCGGCACCACGAACTCCGACAGCAGCGTGTCGATCATGCGCGCCCCGGCGTCAGAGTTGAGCGCCCGCAGCACCAGCGCCTCCACCGCCGCGTCGGTGACGGCCAGCTCGGCGCCGCGGTTGCCGGCGGTGCGGCGTTGCAGCTTGTCCAGCTTCATCGTCACGATGCGGCGGATCTGCGCCTCGCTCAGCGGGTAGTAGGGCACGACCGACAGGCGGCCGAGGAAGGCCGGGCGGAAGCGGCGGCGCAGCACGTCGGAGATGGCGGCCAGCCCCTCTTCCCGCGCCTCGCCGATGCGCCCGGCGTCGAGCGCCTCGCGGCCCAGAGCGAACAGTTCAGTGTCCCCCAGGTTGCTGGTCAGCAGGATCAGCGTGTTGCGGAAGTCCACCTCCACGCCCTCGCCGTCCTCCAGCACGCCCTTGTCGAAGACCTGGTAGAACATGTCCAGCACGTCGGGGTGGGCCTTCTCGACCTCGTCCATCAGCACCACGGCGTGGGGGCGGCGGCGCACCGCCTCGGTCAGCACGCCGCCGCTGCCGTAGCCGACATAGCCCGGCGGTGCGCCGCGCAGGGTCGCCACGGCGTGGGCCTCCTGATACTCGGACATGTTGATGGTGATCAGGCTGTCCTCGCCGCCGTTCAGCAGTTCGGCGAGCGCCAGGGCGGTTTCGGTCTTGCCGACGCCGCTCGGGCCGCTCAGCAGGAAGACGCCGATGGGGCGGTGCGGCTCGCCCAGCCCGGCGCGGTAGCCGCGCACGGCCCGCGCGATGGCCTGGAGCGCCTGCGGCTGGCCGACGACGCGGGCGGCCATGCGGTCCTCCAGCGTGGCGACCACCTCCAGATCGTCCTTGGACATCGAGCCGACCGGGATGCCGGTCCAGTTCGACACCACGGCGGCGACCACCGCGCCGTCCACCCGGTGCGGGACCAGCGGGCTGTCGCCCTGCACGGCCTTCAGCTTCTCCGTCGCGGCGGCGGCCTCCACCGCGTGGCCGGCCTTCAGCGCGGCCTCCACCGCATCGACCAGATCGCGCTCGCGCGTCCAGCGCTCGTCCAGCGCGGCCTTCTCCAGGGCGAGGGTGCCGCGGCGTTGCGAAATCTGCGACAGGCGGGCGTGGTGGGCGGTGCCGGGTTCGGCCTCCAGCCGTTCCGCCTCGCGGGCCAGGATGGCGTCCTCGCGCTCCATCGCCTCGATGGCCTCGGGCTTGGAGCTGCGGGCGATGGCGACGCGCGCGCAGGCGGTGTCGAGCACGCTGATCGCCTTGTCGGGCAACTGGCGGGCGGGGATGTAGCGGGCGGACAGGGCCACGGCGGCGGCGATGCCGTCGTCGAGCACGCTGACCCCGTGATGCTCCTCGAAGCGGCGGACGAGGCCGCGCAGCATGGCCGCCGCCGCCGTCTCGTCCGGCTCCGGCACCGAGACGGGCTGGAAGCGGCGGGCCAGCGCCGGGTCCTTCTCGAAATACTTCTTGTACTCGGCCCAGGTGGTGGCGGCGATGGTGCGGAACTCGCCGCGCGCCAGGGCGGGCTTCAGCAGGTTGGCGGCGTCGCCCTGGCCGGCGGCCCCGCCGGCGCCGATCAGCGCGTGCGCCTCGTCGATGAAGACGACCATCGGCACGGGGGAGGCGGAGACCTCCTTGATGATCGACTTCAGCCGGTTCTCGAACTCGCCCTTCACCCCGGCCCCGGCCTGGAGCAGCCCGAGGTCGAGCGTGCGGATGACCATGCCGCGCAGCGGCGGCGGCACGTCGCCCTCGGCGATGCGCAGGGCCAGCCCCTCGACGATGGCGGTCTTGCCGACGCCGGGGTCGCCGACGAGGATCGGGTTGTTCTGGCGGCGGCGCATCATGACGTCGATGACCTGCCGGATCTCGCGGTCACGCCCGATCACCGGGTCGATCTTCCCGGCCTTGGCCTGGGTGGTCAGGTCCTGGCTGTACTGGTCCAGCATGGCCCGCCCGTCGGACGCGGCACCGCCGGTCGGAGCGGCGGCGGGGGAGGCATCGGACGCGGCGGCGGACGGTCCGCCCTCCTTCAGGACGCGCACCAGCTCGGGCAGGTCGGACGCGGTGCGCTCGCGCGGCAGGGCGAGCAGGGAGGGGGCGGACTCCGTGACCACCGCCCGCACGGAATCGCAGGCGACCGCCGCCCAGAGGATGGCCGGCAGGACGATCTGTGGGCTGTCCAGATGGGTGACGGAGATCAGCAGCGCCGTCTCCAGCATCTCCGGCACGCGGGGGGAGAAGGCCGGGGTGCGGCTGTTGCCACGGCGGATGCGGTCCAGCGCGGCGTCGAGTTCCGTCTCCAGCCGGCCCGCCTCGACACCATAGTGGCGCAGGATACCGGCGACGGTGGCGTCCTTCAGCCGCAGCAGGGCGAGCAGCACATGCTCCGCCTCGACGTCGTAATGGGTCTGCGAGACGCACAGCGCGGCGGAGCGTTCCAGCACCTTGCGCCCGTCGCGGTCGAGCTTTCCGATGAGGGACTTGATGTCGGCGGTCACGGGACGGCTCCCTGGGGTGACGTTGCGGGCGGGGTCGAGGGGTAGTGCTTTCGCAGTCCCCTCTCCCCTCTGGGGAGAGGGTTAGGGTGAGGGGGTTGCGCTATGCGGTACGTCCGGCACAAGCGCAACCCCCTCACCGGCCCTCCGGGCCACCCTCTCCCCGCTTTCGGCGGACCAAAGGTCCGCCTGTCGCGTCAGCGCAAACTTTGTTTGCGCGTGAGCGGGGGGGAGAGGGCTAGAGGGGTCGAGGGTCAGGCGCCCGTCCTTCAGGTTCGGGCGGCCCGGCGCCCGCAGCCAGGAGGTCCAGCCGAGGCGGCTGCCCTCCTGCGGCTTGGTGGACAGGCGCGTCGGCGGCACCTTGGTCGCCTCCAGCACCAGCACGATGCGGAAGTCCATCCCGTCCCCGGTGTGGAAGCGGGCGAGCGCGCAGAGCGTCTGGTGGTGCCGTCCGTCGGGCAGGAATTCGCGGAAACGCTCCAGGCTGTCGAGCGTCAGTTCGATGGCGTAGCAGCTCTGCTGGTCCCAGACGCGGCGGCCCAGCACCACCGTGCGGCCCAGGCTGTTGTTCCGCGCGCCGAAGCCGCCGCCGATCCGGGTCCGGCTCTCCTCGTCCAGCGGCAACCAGCGCCCGACGAAGCTCTCCACCCGCACCTTGACCCGGAAGACGGCGCCGAGGATCGCCTCCAGCCCGGCGGAGGAGCGGCGCCGGTTGGCGAGGATGCCGGAGAAGGCCAGCAGCATCCGGTCGGGCGTGCCGGGCAGGCGCTGCTCCAGGCCGGGCGTGCCGATGCCGGCCAGCGCGCGCAGCACGCGGGCCATCAGGGTGCGTTCCGGGTCGCGCTCCAGCAGGGGCAGGCTGCCCTGGCGGGTGCGGTAGAAGATCGACATCAGGCGGTGGTTGAAGATGTCGTAGAAGGCCGTGCCCGCCGTGTCGCGCCGCGCCGCCCGCTCGACCAGCAGTTCGGTGGCGACGTAGGGCAGGGGGCCGTTGATGCCGGCCACGCCCAGCACGGGGGAGCGCACGACGCCGCGCCCGTCCTCGGTCCGCCGCGCCTCGACCACGTCGCTGGCGGGGAAGACGAAGCTCGGATCGTGCTCGATGCGGACGGCCTCCTGCTCCGGGTCGATGCCGGTGCCGAGCGGGGCCAGACCGGGTGCTGCGCGCTCCAGCAGGGCGATGGCCTGCAGCAGGTCGAAGCCCCAGGGCTCGGCCTCCAGCCGGTCGATCAGGGCGGGGGCTCCGCCGGAGGGTTGAAGAGGGCGGTCCGTCACAGGACCGGCTGGCTGCCGGCAAGGCGCGACCATGCCTTCCACACCCCTTCCCGTTGCACCGAGCGCAGCCGAAGCTGGGCGAAGGCGTTGACGTTGACGTAGAGCCCGAGGAAGCGGCTGAGCACGCCGCCGAAGACCAGCGGGCTGGCCCCGACGAAATTCCGCTCGTCCAGGGCAACCGTCACCTCCAGCCCGCGCACGAAGCCGCGCCAGGCGTCCTGTCCCATGCGGTGCAGCACCGGGCGGGAGGACAGCCCCTGCACGCCGCGGATCTGGTGCTGGGCGGACGGGTCGTCGGGCGCGTGCAGAAGCAGGATGGATTGCAGGGCGCGCAGCCCCTCGGCGTCGCCGGTCAGGCTGAGATGGTTGACCGACAGGTGGGAGATCAGCTTCCAGGCCGAGGAACCGCCCGCCGGGGCGGGGCGGCCGGGCGTCGGCTTGTGCAGGCAGCGGATGGTGGCGATGGGCGCCGCCTCCTCGATCATCAGCGCGGCCCCCGCCGGCACCTGCTCGGCCAGCGCGCGGTTGGTGCACAGCGTGCGCACGAGGAGCGTCTCGTCCGCCGGGTCGGTCGGCGTCAGGTCGAGATGGTGCAGGCTGAGATGCAGGTCGGTGCCCGGCACGTCGTCGCGCTGGGTCGGCTCGCGCGCGGCCAGCCAGAAGCCGCGCGGCTCGGTCTCGGCCTCGGCGTGCTGGTGGGAGAAGAGGGGGACGTAGCGGTGGTGCATGCCGTCGCCGTCGCGCAGGCCGCTGACCTCCAGGATGGAATGGACCTCGGTCGTGCGCTCGCGCAGGGCGTCGGGGACGACGCGGTAGGCGGTGCGCCGGTGGTTCAACCGGATCGGCTCCGCCGTGCGGTTGAACAGGTTGACGATGGGCGTGCAGCCGAGGACGAAGCTGTCCTTGCGCAGGGTCAGCCGGTTGGGCAGCGGGCGCGACACGGCGATCAGGATGTCCACGACCTCGCCCGACAGCCGGCCCCGAGGAAGCGGCAGGTCGTAGAAGTCGAACTTCTGCGGGAACTCGAAGTATTCCTGCAGCAGGCCGTAGGCGGGCTGGGCGTGCTTGGGATGCGGAAGCACCGTCTCGTCCGGGCCGAAGCCCACGGGGGCGATCAGGTTCTCGCCGCGCAGCCGCACCGGCGGCTTGCCGGGCTGGACGTAGGCGATCTCGACCACGCCGCACAGGAACAGCTCGTGCAGGGCGGAGGTGAGGATCGTCTCGCCGTCGATGAACAGCCGCAGCGTGTCGATCGGCAGATTCTCGAAGGACTGGTTGCGCGTCTCCAGCCGCAGCCGCAGCACGGACGCGGTGGCGGCGCCGTCGAGGAAGTCGTAGCGGTCCGCCGGCTCCACCGCCGCGTCGGTCACGGCGACCGGCCACAGCGTCACGTCGTAGGCGGTGCGGAAGCGGCAGCGGATGTTGTCCTCCGCCACGGCGTGCAGCGGGGTGCCGCGCGGCACGCGGAATCCGCCGGTCAGCCGCCCCTCGCCGGGCGTCGGCTCCATCCGCGCGATGCCCATGGCCGGGATCGGCGCGATCATCTGCGGGTGCAGGATGCCGAGCAGCGCTTCGGAAAAGCGCGGGAACTCGCGCTCCAGATTGAGTTGCAGGCGACCCGACAGGAAGGCGAAGGATTCGATCAGCCGCTCGACGTTCGGGTCGGCGGCCTGGTCCGGCCCCAGCGCCAGCCGGCGCGCGATCTTGGGATAGCTGCGCGCGAAGGCTTCGCCCGCCCGGCGGACGTAGAGAAGCTCGCGTTCGTAATGGTCGAGGAGATCCTCGCGCCGCATCCTGGTGCGTCCTTTCAGCCGGACTGGCTTGGCTCGTTGGGGGCCGGGCCGCGCAGGCCGACGTCGAACTCCAGCCGTTCGGTGACGGTGCCCGCCACGACCTCGCCGGAGATGCTGGTGACCATGGTGCCGCGCCCGGTTCCGGCGCTGACGGTCACCCGCGGGCGCTTCAGCCGCGGCTCGAAATCGATGATGGCCTGACGCACCATCCGCTCCACCTGACGGCGGTCGGCGTCGGAGGCGGCGTCCAGATGCGTGATGTCGGAAATCCCATAGTCCAGCGCCGTTCCGCCGAGGTCGGGGCGGCGGGTGCCGGTGCTGCGGCTGTCGAGGATGCGCGCGACCTCGCGCCGGATCGACGCCTTGAGGTCGGGCATGGAGAGGACCGTGGCGGACGGCTCGTCGCCCGTCGGGTGGTCCGGTTCGAAGTCGATCAGCCGTTCGAACAGCAGCGACCGTCCGCCGGTCATCGTCTTGGGCTGGGTCATCGCCGTGTCCGTTGGGGCTTCAATTCCTTCTCCCCTCCGGGGAGAAGGTTAGGATGAGGGGGTGCCGAAGGCACACCGCGTGATGGCAAAGAGATTTTCTCCGCCCTGCCGGGCGCAATGCCCCCTCACCCAACCCTCTCCCCAGGGGGGAGAGGGCTTTTGGTGAGCGTAGGAAATTAGCTGTCGGACACGGTGCCCTTCAGCAGGTTGAACTTCACGCCGCCACCGCCTTCGTGCTTCTGCTCCTCGGTGTAGCGCTTGTAGGTCCAGTAGATCTCGGTGGCGTTGATCTCGATGGTCTCGGTCGTGTCGCCCTCGTTGACGCTCAGGCTGTGCTTGGCGATCAGCGGGTTGGTCAGCTCGATCGTCAGGAACTCGCCCCACTGGTGGGTGTCGCCGATCGGCTTCAGGCAATGGATGGTCCACTGCTTCTTCGCCGTGTCGGAGTTGGCCGAGCGCAGCAGCAGCGAGATCAGCTTGGGCGAGGCCCGGTCCCACTTGCGCTCAAGCGTGATGTTCTCGACCTTCGGGGTGTGGACCGTGCGGCGGGCGTTGGTCGACACTTCCATTTCGACGGTCATGTCCTGCGACAGGGATTCGCACAGGATCATGTCCTTGAACACCACGCCCCCGGCGATCTCCACCGCGGACTCCCCCTGGACGTTGGGGATATCGAGAATGATCATAGACATGCGGATTTACTCCGGACGATGCGTTCGGTGGGGAGGGGATCAGGCTTCCGGCGCCGGCAGTTCGGCGACCATGCGGATGGAGGCCGACAGCTCTTCGAGCTGGAAATGCGGGCGCAGGAAGATGTTGGCGCGGTAGACGCCCGGACGGCCCGGCACGTCGTAGACGTCGATCCGGGCCTCGCGCAGCGGGAAACGGGCCTTCGTGCCCTGCGACGCCTCGTCGTCCAGCAGGACGTAGTTGGCGATCCAGGTGTTCAGGTGGTCGGTGATGTTGTTGCGCGTCAGGAAGGCGCCGATCTTGTCGCGCAGCATCACCTTGAGGTAATGGGCGAAGCGCGACGACACCAGCATGTACGGCAGCATCGCGGAGATGCGGGCGTTCGCGTTGGCCTCGTCGGTGTTGTAGACCTTCGGCTTGTTGGTGGTCTGGCCGCTGAAGAACGCCGCGTAGTCCGTGTTCTTGCAGTGGACCAGCGAGATGAAGCCGAGGTCGTTCAGCTCCTTCTCACGGCGATCGGTGATGGCGATCTCCGTCGGGCACTTCAGGGCGACGTCGCCCTCGTCGGTCTTGAAGGTGTGGCTGGGCAGACCCTCGACCTTGCCGCCGCCTTCCACGCCGCGGATGGCCGCGGTCCAGCCGTGCTTGGCGAAGCTGTCGGTGACGCGCGCGGCCAGCGCCCAGGAGGCGTTGCCCCACAGGTACTTGGAATGATCGCGGCCGTCGGTGTCCTCGACGAAGTTCATGCCTTCGACCGGAACGGTGTTCGGGCCGTAGGGCAGGCGCATCAGGACGTGCGGCATGGTCAGCGAGACGTAGCGGGAGTCTTCCGACGCGCGGAAGGACCGCCACTTCACCATCTCGGCCGTCTCGAAGATCTTCGACAGGTCGCGCGGGGCGCCCAGCTCGCCGAAGCTCTCCATGTCGAACATCGCCGGCGACACGGCGCTGATGAACGGCGCGTGAGCGGCGGCGGCGAGGTTGGACATCTTCTCCAGCAGGGAGATGTCCTGCGGATGGCGGCCGAACTCGTAGTCGCCGACCAGCATGCTGTAGGGCGTGCCGCCCAGCGTGCCGTACTCGGCCTCGTAGACCATCTTGAACATGGCGCTCTGGTCGAACTCGACCGCGCTGTCCAGGTCCTTCTGGAGGTCCTTGCGCGAGACGTTGAGGACGCGCAGCTTCAGCGTCGTCGAGGTCTCGGTGTTCATGACGAGGTAGTTGAGGCCGCGCCACGTCGCTTCCAGCTTCTGGAAGTCGGGGTGGTGCATGACCTCGTTCAGCTGGTCGCTGATCAGCTCGTCGATCTGCGCGATGCGCTGGTTGATCGCCTCGACCACGTCGATGGCGGAGGCGTCGCCGGTCTCGGCGAGGACCTGGTCGACGAATTCGGTCAGAAGGTCGCGGGCGTAGGGCCGCTGGCCCTCCTCGCGCGCCATCTTGCCTTCGACCATCATGCGGTCGAGCAGGGACAGACTGGCGGCGCTCTCAACGGACGTTTCCGTGCTCACCTGTTCGCTCCGTGAAGGGGGTTCTGGTTGGGCTTGCCGGGACGGGGAATCAGGCGGGCTCGCCCGCGGGCTCGCCGGCCGGGGTGCCGGCCACCGGGCCGAGGAGCTTCTTCAGCTCGTCCTGCTGTTCGGTGCTGGTGATGACGTCGTTCAGCAGGCCGTTCAGCTCGTCGTTGCCGTCCAGCTTGGCCAGCAGGTCCGACAGCTTCTGGCGGGCTTCGAACAGGCGGCTCAGCGTCGGCACCTGCTTCAGCACCTCCACCGGCTGGAAGTCGTCCATGTGGCGCATGTTCAGCAGGATGTTCAGCTTGCCGCCGTCCTCCTGCAGCTTGTTGTCCACCTGGAAGGCGAGGCGCGGCGCCGTGGCGGCCATCACGTCGTTGAAGTTGTCGCGGTCGATCTCGACGAACTTGCGCTCCTTCAGCTTGGGAAGGGGCTTCTCCGGCTTGCCGCTGAGGTCGGCCAGGATGCCGACCAGGAAGGGCAGCTCCTTCATCTCCTGGGCGCCACCGGTGTGGACCTCGTAGGTGAGCTTCACCCGCGGCGGGCGGACGCGCTCCAACTTCTTCTGACTGCTCTCGCTCATATCTGACGACCTCATAGGGTTGTGCGCGTCGCGCGCCGGCTGTCGAGCTTCGCCATCATTCGAAAGGCACCCCTGCGGAGGCCAGCCGAGATGGACCCCAATTGGACGACATCGCCCCGGAACACCTCCGTTTCGGAGGGAATGTCCGGCGTACGAAGCATCGCCCGCTCAGCTTCGAAGGTGCTGCAAGAGGAAGTTGCGGGCCTCCAAGAGTTGACTCATCCGCTCGGCGCTGGACAGCAGGCCGGTGTCGGGGTGGAAGATCGGGGCCAGCGTGCGGAAGCGGCTGTTGACCGTCTGCGTGTCCAGCCCCCATTCGTGGGTGAAGCCCAGCACGTAGGTGGCCTGCCAGGGCTTGCGGATCGGCTGGCGCAGCGGGCGGAAGGCCAGCGTCTCCAGCGCCGCCGTCAGCTGCTCCAGCCGCAGGCGGCAGCGGCTCATCTCGCTTTCCACGGCGTTCAGCTCGCCCGCGGTGATGAGGTGCGCGCCGTCGTCGTTGCCGATGGTGGCGGCGACCCAGGCGGCCTTGCGCACGGTCGCCGCGTCCAGCGGCGTGGCGTGGCGCACCCGCAGCTTCGGCACCACCCGCACGCGGCGGGTGCCGCCGTTCTTCAGCGTCACGGTGCGGTGGGAGACGTCCACCGGCTCGGGGCTGCCGGGATCGGGCAGATGGGTCAGCGCCTCCGGCCCGACCAGCGTCAGGCAGGAGCGGATCAGGGCGGGCACCGTCATGCCGCGCGCCGTCGCCGCGGAGTCCACGGCGGCGTACAGGGCATGCTGACAGGGTGCGGTGATGGTGGGCAAAGGGCCTCCGGGTACGCACGGCGGTAATGCCCCGCAAGGTGTGCGATGGCGGGCCGCCGCGGAACGCCTTGTTGGTCCACTCCCGGAGTCACGCCGCCGGAACTGCGTCCGTTGCGGAGCGAAGGCGGTCAGGCGTCCTTGCCGCCGCGCATGTCCTCCATCACGGCGCGGATGCCTGTTTCCAGCGCCCGGGCGCGGCGGCGCTGCCGCTCCTCGCGCCGCGCGGCCTCCTGCGCCTCGCCGCGCAGGCGGTCCACCTCCTCGACCAGCGAGGGGGCGACGGTGCCGCGGTCGGTGTAGAACAGCCCGACCTGGATGACGTCGTAGAGGGAGGTTCCGGCGGGCATCAGCCGGTCCAGCGCGGACAGGGCGGCCAGCCGCTCGCCGGGGGAGTCGCTGCGCAGCCGGGCGAGGATGGCGTGCAGGCGGGCATCCCGGTTCATGATGGCCGCTTCATGATGGAGCGTGTCCTTTCTGGTTGGCCGGTCTGGTTGGCCGGGGAGTATCGCAGGGGCCGGGGAGCGGCAAAAGCAGATCAGACCAAGTTGGGCCAATCTGAACGGGATGGCCCGGCGGAAAGCCGCTATAGCCGGACCCTTGGGAGGCTGGCCATGCTCTACGGTTTCGGGCGTCTGGCGCTTGTGTTGTGGCTGTGCGCCGTGGGCGGGCAGGCGTTCACCCTGTTCGCCTTTCACAACGCGGTGGCGGAGGCGCACACGGCGGAAATCGCCGCGCGCGCGTCGGCGCTGGCCAGCCGCGTGGCCGCCAGCGCGGCGGAGCGCGCGGCGATCGGCTTTCCGCTCGCCGACCAGAACGACCTGCAAAGGCTGATCGAAGTGGCGTCCACCGGCGGCGGTGGCGTGCGGCTCTATGTTGTGGACCCGCGCGGCACCGTTCTGTTCGCCACCGCCCAGGCGGCGGGAACGCCGGTGCCGGCCTCCTGGATGGGCGGCGCCGCCGGGCTGCCGGCGGAGCCCTGGGACCTCGCGGACCGCGACGGCGTGCTGGTCGGCGTGCCGGTGGCCGACGCGCTGGGCAAGCCCGCCGGCGCCGTGCTGGGCCTCGCCCCGCAGCAGGACGCGCGGGTGGAGGTTCTGGCCGCGCTGCGCGAGACGGCGACGGTCACCGCCGTCTTCCTGGCCGCCATCGGGCTTCTCGCCGTTCTGGGCACGCGGCTGCTGCTGTCCGGCGTCTGCCGGTCCGTTCTGGAGCGGACGGCCTTCTACGCCGCCGAGGCGCGGCAGCTTCAGGCCGACGCGCCCGCCGCCGTGGCGGTGGGCGATCCGGCGCTGTCCGCCGTCCTGGCCGGGCTGCGCGCGGCGGAGACCGAGGCCGCCCGCATCGACGGGGAGGTGTTGCGATGAGCCGCCCGGTGACCCTCTTCCCCCAGCGCGGCGTGCTGCGGCGCTTCATCCCGCTGATGGCGGTGGTGGTGGTCGTGCCCTGGCTCGCCACGCTGGCGGCGGCGCTGATCGCCGCGGCGGGACTGGCCGACCGGGGAACCGCCTCCCGCGCCGAGATCGTCGGGACGGGCATCGCCCATGACCTGGAGAAGGCGCTGGCGCTCGGCCTGCCGCTCGACCGCATGGCCGGGATGGAGGATTATCTGGGCGAGGCCGGCGGGGTCTTCCCGGAGATCAAGCTGATCCTGGTGGTGGACGGCGCCGGACGCCCGCTGTTCCAGAAGTCCGACGCCGCGCGCCCCGACCTGTCGGTCCGGCTGGTGCCGGCGGAGACCGATTGGTCCGCGCTGGGGCTGGTCCTGCAGCGCTTTCCCATCCGGCAGGGCGCCGCCACGGCGGGTGAGGTCCTGCTGGGCCGCAACGCCGTGGCGCAGCCGGCCAACGCGCAGCGCATCCTGATCGACTTCGCGGTGGCGCTGAGCATCGCGCTGGCGCTCGGCGGGCTGGCGCTGCGCACGATGCTGAACGCCCAGGTGATGGCGCCGCTGCGGCTGGCGGCGTCGCTGGAGTCCAACCTCGCGCGCTCCGCCTACGACCGCATCGCGCCGCCGGTGGAGCAGAGCCTGATCGGCAACCTGCTGGCCGAGATGAACCGGGTGGTGACCGGCGTGAACGACCGCTTCGCCCGGCTGCGCAGCTATCTGGCCGAGGTGCGCGACCTCAGCTTCAACAAGGACGCCGCGGCGGAGGTGGCGCCGCTGATCGAGCGGATCGAGCGGCTGGGCCGCTTCTCGCCCGACCGCCTGACCGCGCTGGCCCTGCCGGACGCCGGGTCGCTGCCCTACGCCACCGCCTTCTGCGCCGGTGTGGGGGCGGCCGTGGCCGCCGCGGTGGCGGCGCGGCACCTGCCGCCGGGCGTGGCGCTCGGCGGGGTGGTGCTGGGCATGGCCGCGGCGGTGCCACTCGCGCTGGCGCTCGGCCGCCGCGCGCCATTCGCGTCGGCGCCGGCGCTGGGCGCCTGGGCGCTGCTGACCGCGCTGGGCGACGGGGTGGCGGTCTGGCTGGCCGGTGCGGTGCTGGGCGGGCTTTGCGCGGCGCTTCCCTTCCAGGCGGCGCGGCCGGCCGCGGAAAACCTGCGCGCCGGGCCGGCGGTGTCCGCCGCGGGCGGTCTGGTCGTCGGGACGGGGCTGTCGGTCCTGTGCCTCGGCGGCGCCGTGCCCGGCGTTCTCATGGCCGGAGCGGTGCTGTCCGGGCTGGCCGGTCTGCTGGCCGCCGTCCGGCTGGAGCGGCGGGGCGGTCTGACGCTGCCGCGCGTGACCCTCCGCGCCGTGCTGGCGATGGACCGCTGGTGGGCGGACGGCGCGGTGCGCCCCAAGGGGTGGGGGCTGTGGCTGGTCACCGCGTTGGCCGTGGCGGTGTTGAGCCGGGCCGACGGCGACGGGGCGATGGACGCCCGCCGGGTTGCGGAACTCCTCTGGCTGCACGCCACGCCGGCCTGGCTGGCCGCCGCGCTCGTCGCGGTGCTGGTGCCGCGGAGCGCGGCGGCGCTGCTGAGCCTGGGCGCAACGGCGGCGGTCGGGCTGCTCCTGGCGCTCGGCCCGGTGGAGCCGGGAACGGCCGTCGCGCTGGGCGTTGCCGCGGCGCTCGGCGCCGGGCATGCCGGCTTCGCGGCGTCCGGGGATTGGGGGGGCATGACCGCGGTCCGCGCCGCGCTGACCCTGGCCGGGACGTTCGGCCTGCTGTGGCTGGCCGGCGGGAGCAACGCGGTGGTCGCCGCCGGAACGCTGCCCTCCCTCGCCCTGCTCGCCGGGATCGCCGCCCTGCCGCCGCTGGCGCTGGCCCTGTGGCGCCGCGCCACGCCGCGCCGGCGCGTTCCGCTCGAAGGGGAGGCCGCGCGATGACCGGTCTTCGCCAGCGCATGACGGTCGCCGCGGCGGCGGTGGTCCTCGCCGTGCTCGTCACCGCCGCGGTGTTCGCCCTGCTGCGCATCGAGAGCTGGGCCACCCGCCACGCCGAGGACGAGGGGCGGATGACCCTGCGGCTGTGGGAAGGGCTGCTCGACCAGTCCGCCGCGGCCGCGCGGGTGGCGGTGGGCGATCCCCGCCTCACCGACGCCCTGGAGCGCGGCAACGCCGCGGCGGTGGCGGAGCGTATCGGCGCTCTGGGCTTCACGGCGGTGACGGTGGTCAATGGGGCGGGGCAGACCCTGCTCGCCGTCCCGGCCGACCAGCCGATCCGCGTCCTCGACGAGCGGCGCATCGGGCAGGTGCTGGCCCGCAACGACACGCAGGACGGTCTGGTCCTCACCGGCGGTGCCGCGCAGCTTCTGCTCGCCCGCCCCCTCGGCGCGCAGCGGCCCGCCGACCGGGCGCTGGTCGCCACCCGTCCGCTGACCGGCAGCCTGGAGGCGCTGGCCGGCGTCCTCGGCGGCTCCGCCTTCCTGGTCGGCGGCGACGGCGCGTTGTACGGCCACGCCGGACCGCTGACCTGGGCCGACGTGCGTCCCGCCGCGGAGCGCGGCGAGGAGGTGCAGGCGACCATCGGCGCCCGCGGCTACGGCGTGCGCAAGCTGCGCCTGCCCAAGGTGGCCGGCACGGAGGGGGACGGCACGCTGTACCTCGTCACGGCGCGGGAGACCACGCTGGCCGCCATGGCCGACAGCCTGCTCGACAGCTCCGCCATTCTCGTCGTGCTGATGGTGCTGGTGGCGGGGACCCTGGGGCTGGACTGGTATTTCCGCCGTGTCTTCACGCCGGTCTACGCCTCCATGTCCGCCCTGTCGGCGCTGGCCGCGGGGGACACCGGCGTCGCCGTGCTGGGGGCGGAGCGCGCCGACGAGGCCGGGCAGCTCGCCCGCACCGTCGAGGTCTTCCGCAGCCGCAGCCGCGCGCTGCGCGACGCCGAGGAGCGGCGTGCCCGCCACTGGCTGCGCCAGCAGTCCTTCATCCGCCGCCAGATGCTCCGCCTGTCCGAAACGCTGCCGGAGCAGGGCCGGCGGGAACTCCTCGCCGACCTCGCCCGCATCGAGGCCGCGTCGGAGGGCCGGACGCCCTGCGCCCGCACCGACGACCCCGGCGCGCTCGCCGTCGCCTTCGAGGTGATGGCCGAGCGCGTGCGCGACCAGCACACGGCGCTCGACGGGATGGTCCGGCAGCTTCAGTCCGCCCTGGACACCCGCACGGAGCTTGTCGAGCTGCAGAAGCAGTTCGAGATCGCCCGGCGCATGCAGGCGGCGATCCTGCCGCCCGACCTCACCACGGCCCCCGATCTGGAGGCGTCCGGCCTGATGCGCCCGGCGGCGGAGTTCGACGGCAGCTTCTACGATTTCTTCCTGACGGCGGACGGGTCTCTGGCGGTCCTGATCGGGCAGGTGTCCGGCGGCGGGCTGGCCGCGGGCTTCATGACGGTGACGGCGCGCGCCGCCCTGCGGACGCTGGCGGCGGCCGGGCTCGGGCCGGCGGCCTGCCTGACCGGCGCCAACCGTCTGCTCGCGGCGGACAACGCGGCGGGCCTGTCGATCGGGCTCGCCATGGGCATCGTGTCGCCGCGCTCGCGCCGGCTGGTCTTCGCCGCCGCCGGCGTGCCGGAGCCCTTCCTGCTGCGGCGCTTCGGCGACGTGGTGGACCTGCCGGTGGCGGCCAACCCGCCGCTCGGCCTCGATCCCGCGATGACGGCGGTGGAAACCGCACTCGACCTGCCGGTGCCGTCCACGCTGGTGCTGTGCAACGGCGGGCTGCTGGACGGCGAGAACCGCTTCGGCATCGCCTTCGGGCGGGCGCGGCTGACCGGCATCCTCGGCAACCTCGACGACCTGTCCGCCTCCAGCGTCACAGCGGCGGTGTCGGCCGGGCTGGCCGAGCATGGCGGCGGTGCCGCGATGGCGGTGGACCGGCTGTGCGTCGCCCTGCGGGTGCGGGCATGAGGACGCGCGGCATCCTGGCCGGCGCGCTCGCCCTGGTGGGCACGCTGCTCGCCGGGCCGGCGGCGGCGGAGGTGGCCCCGGTATCGGACGGCGGCCCCGCGCTGTTCCAGTGCAGCCGCTACCTCCGCAACGGGGAGGCGCTCTACGGCATTCCGCCGGGCATCCTGCACGCCATGAGCGTCGTGGAGTCCGGGCGGGCGGGCATGCCCTGGCCCTGGGCGCTGAACGTCTCCGGGCGCCCGCACTACCCGGCGACGCGGCGCGAGGCGCTGCGGCTGATGCAGGACGGCGAGGGCGGCCTGCGCGGCGACGTGGCGGTCGGCTGCATGCAGATCCACACGCGCTGGCACGCCGGCTCCTTCGCGGGGGGCGAGGACATGCTGGACCCCGCGGTCAACGTCGCCTACGCCGCCCGCTTCCTGCGGGAGCTGTACGACCGCCACGGCTCCTGGACGGAGGCGGTGCGCCGCTACCACGCCAGCGACCCGACGGCGCAGGACACCTATCTCTGCCTCGTGCTCGACCGGCGGGTGCGGCTCGGCTACCAGCGCGAGACGGCGGAGATGCGCCGGCTGTGCGGCGGCCCGGACTCGTGAGCGCGGTGCCATGAAGAAACTCCTGCTCGGCGTGCTGGCGCTGCTTCTCCTCCTGGTGGCCTTCGCCGGCGGCTATTTCCTGGCCGGCGGCGGCTTGCCGGGTGCGGCGGAGGACCCCGCACCCGCCGGGGCGAGTGCCGCGCCCGCCGCATCACCCGCCGCGCCGCAGGAGACGGCGAAGGCGGAGCCGGACAAGGCCGCGCCGGCCGCCACGCCGGCCGCGGTGCCGGTCCGTCCAGTCGCTGCCGTGAAGGCGGCGACGGCGCGCTTCTCCATCGAACTCGGCGTGTTCCGCTCCGCCGGCAACGCCCAGGACTTCGCGGCGGCGCTGGCCGGGCGGGGCCTGCCGGTGGAGATCGTCGAGACGATGGACGCCGCCGGGGGGCAGTGGCACCGTGTGCGCGCCGGCGCCTTCGCCGACCGCTGGCAGGCCGAGGCGCGCCGCCCGTCCTTCGAGCGGACCGCCGGGATCGGCGGGGTGGTGGTCGAGGAGCCGCTTCCCGCCGCCCAACCGGCGAAGGCCGGCGGCGGCGAATGATCCAGTTCGGACCAAGGGGGTAACCCGCTGGATTTGCGGGCTTCTCCGCATGGTGGGGTGGGCTTCCGGCCCGTCGCCGCGAAACCCCCGCGGGACTACGCCAGAACGAACCAGACAGCGCGCGGATTTGGGCCGCCGGGATGCTTCTATCAGGCTGGGCCGCCGCCCTGCACGGCGGGCGGTCCGCCCGATGGTGTCTTCCCCAGGATTTCCCGCGATGACCACGATCACGCTCGGACGATGGCAGGTGGCGGCTCTGGCCGCCGGTGTCGCCGTGCTGACCGTCGTGGCTCTGCTGCTGGGCGCGGTGATGGCGGCGCTGATCCTGACCGGCGACGACGACGCGCCGGTGGCCTCGGCTTCGGCTCCCGCCACGGCGTCATCCAACGCGGCGTCATCCAACGGGGCGCCGGCCGCGGGCGGCGGTTTGGCCGCGATGGCGAAACGCAACGTCGCCGACAGCTTCGAGGCCCGCCAGGGCGTGATCGAGACGGCGGACATCTTCAGTGACGAGGCGCGCGGACGGGCGATCTCGGCCACCGAGCCGGTGACCCGCGGCGCCGCCGACGCGGCCCGCCGCTTCCTGCCCGGCTGGATGGCCGGCACCGCCGCCCACGTTATCGAGAAGACTGGCTACCGGGTCACCGAATTCGCCGGCAACAGCGTGGAGGGCGTCGTCGAGGACACGCTGAACGACCGGCTGGACGCCCTGAAGGAGGACGGCCCGGCGCCGGTCCGCCACTACGCCATCGAACTCGGTCGCTTCGCCACCCCGGCCAACGCGGAGTCCTTCGCCGCCGCCGCCGCCCAGCGCGGGGTGCGCGGCACCGTCGATTTCGCGCCGCTGCCGGGCGGCAACGCCCCCTACGCCGTGCGCACCGGACGCTACGCCGCTGCCGACGAGGCCGCCCGCGCGCTGGACGCGCTGACGCGGGCGAACGGCGTGACCGGGACCGTCGTCACCCTTGCCGAAGCGGGAGAGCGCTGAACGCCATGACTCCGGTGAACGGAAAAGGATTTGGGCCGCAATTGGGATTTGCCGGCGCGCTGGTGCTGGCGCTGATGGTCGCGGGGTGCGCGGACAAGCCGCGCGCCGCGCTGGACAGCGTGTCCTTCACGGTCGCGCCCGCCGCCAACGACACCACGCCGGTCGCCATCGACCTCGTCGCCGTCCGCGACAAGGCGCTGGTGGACAAGCTGGGGGCGCTGACCGCCGCGGAGTGGTTCGGCCAGCGCGAGCAGTCCCTGCGCGACCACCCGACCACGCTCGGCGTGACGAGCTGGGAGCTGGTCCCCGGCCAGACGCTGAAGGCGGACCTGCCGCCGGGCGAGCCGGCCTGGGCGATCCTGGTCTTCGCCAACTACGCCACGCCGGGGCCGCACCGCCTGCGCGTGCCCGACACACGAACGCTGACCCTCACCGCCGGGGACAAGGATGTCGAACTGGTTCCGTGATGTTCTTTCCCAATCCGTGAGGGCCGCATGACCGAGGCGCGCGACATTCCCGACGCCATCGACTGGCACGACGGGATGCTGCTGGCCCCGCAGCATTTCCAGCAGCAGGCGCTGCGGCACGAGCGGCAGCTGACCTACCATGTCCGGCAGGCGCGGCCCTTCCATTGGGGCGTCGTCCATCTCCAGGTCGACCGGGTGCAGCTCGTCTCCGGGCTGGTCCAGGTGCGGGAGCTGGAGGCGATCCTGCCCGACGGCCTCGTCGTGGACTACCGCGCCGGGATCGACGAGCCGCTGGAGGTGGACATCTCCGCCTACGCGGACCCGGTGGGGCAGACGCAGATCACCATCCACCTGATCGTACCCGCCGCCCGCGGCGACCGCGCGCCGGGGCCGGGGGAGACGCCGCGCTACGTCTCGGTCGAGGGTGCGCCGGTCGCCGACCAGCACGGCGGGGAGGAGCTGTCCATCGCCCGGCTGCGCCCGCGTCCGGCGCTGTTCGCCACCACCGGTCCGACGCAGAAGCCGCCGCAGAAGTTCGTCTCGATGCCGATCGCGCAGGCGACCTTCCGCAACGACGCCTTCGTGCTGACCGACTTCGTGCCGCCGGCGCTGACCGTCGCCGCCAACGCGCCGCTCGGCCGGCTGGGGGCGGAGGTGGTGCGGCGCGTGCGCGAGAAGGCGCTGTTCCTGGCCGAGCGTTCCGGCGTCGGCAACGGCAACCCGGCGACCGAGCTGGCCGAGGCAGCGCGGGCGGAGATCCGCAGCCTCGTCACCGGCCTGCCGCCGCTGGAGGCGCAGCTCGGCGTCGGCGTCTGCCACCCCTTCGACGTCTACATGTCGCTCTGCACGCTGGCCGGTCACCTGTCGGCCTTCGCCAGCGGCGCCGTTCCGGCAAAGCTGTCGCGTTACGACCACGACGACCCGATGTCGAGCTTCGGGGAGGTGCGCGACTTCATCCTGCGCATGATCGACCGCGTGAAGGAGGGCGTCGCCCGCATCCCCTTCACCTTCGAGGACGGCATGTTCGGCCTGTTGATGGACGAGACCTGGCTGAAGGGCCGGCTGGTCGTCGGCGTGCGTGGTCCGGCCGCCGCCCCGGTCAGCGAGGTCGCCGCCTGGATGGAGAACTGCATCGTCGCCTCGCGCTCGCGGCTGGAGACGCTGTCCGGCCTGCGCGTCAAGGGGGCCGAGCGCGTCGCGCTGGACGACAGCGGCGAGGGCGGGGTGGCCGCCCCGCGCGGCGTGGTGCCCTTCGAGATCAAGGTCGATCCCCGCTATATCGTCCCCGGCGAGCGGCTGGAGATCTGGAATCCGGACTCGCTGGGCAGCCGATTCCGCCCGGTCGAGATCACCCTCTTCGTCAGCGCCTGAGGCTGGGAATGACCGCCATGCTGCACCGCCGGGATCTGGTCGATCACTTCCTCGCCTTCGCGCGGGAACTTCGGAAGCACCGCGCCACCGTCGGGGGCGCCGGGCGCCCCACAGCCGCCGCCGCGAAGCCGGAGGGCGCCGCGGGCGAGACGGCGGACAGCCTGCCCGCCTTCCTGACCGAGGACGCCCTGGCGATCCCGGCGCCGCGCGGGGCCGCCGCGGCGGTGCCGGCCCTGGCGCTGGAGCCCGACGCCGAGATCATCATCCGCCGTCTTCAGGACTTTCTGGAGGCGCAGGCGGTCCAGGTCGGGCGCACCGGCACCGACCTGATGATCAGCCAGCACCGCGAGGCGCAATACGCCATGGCGGCGCTGGCCGACGACCTGTTCATCCACGACGTGGAGTGGAACGGGCGGGAGCTGTGGCGCAGCGTGCTGCTGGAGCAGGCGGTGTTCCGCACCCGGCTGGCCGGCGAGCGGGTGTTCGACCGGATGGAGGCGCTGCTCGCCAGCAACGACCGGCGGCTGGTCCAGCTGGCGGCGGTCTATCTCTGCGTGCTCGGCATGGGCTTCAAGGGACGCTGCCGGGTGCCGGGCGGCGAGTCCACCCTGCGCGACTACAGCGCCCGCCTGTTCGAGTTCATCGCCGGCCGCGAGTCCGAGCTGGGCGCCGGGGTGCTGCCCACGGGGCGGACGCTGATCCCCGCCGCCTACGCCTGCACGCTGACCGACGGCAAGGCGCGCACGCTGGCGCGCGGGCCGCGCTGGCCGCTGGTGCTGGGGGCCATCGCCGGGCTGTGGCTGGTGCTGGGTCAGGCGCTCTGGTGGATGTCCACCGCGCAGCTTTCCAACGCGGCGGACGCGGTGCTTCAGGCATCGGTCCGCGTGACCCGCTGACGGGAGAGGACGGTCATGGAACTCCTGGCAGCGGTCCTGTCCGGCATCGCCGGCAACCAGTTCTGGGTCTTCGCGGGGCTTCTCGTCCTCGTGCTGGTGATCATCGCGGTGATGGCGGCGATCCTGCTGCGCGCCCGCAGCGCGGCGCCGCCCGCCCCGGCGGAGCCGGCCGCCCTGCCGCCGCCCGATGTGGCGGAGGAGGGCGGGGCGGTTCCGGCGCTGTCCGCCAACGCGCCCGACGTCACCATCCGCGACATCCGCCGGCTGTTCCGCGACGGCTTGGCCGCCTACCGCGAGACGCTGTCGCGCAACGTCTATCTGGTGCCCTGGTACCTGCGCACGGACGTCGCCGCGTCGGACGACGCCGGCCTGCTGTCCTGCGCGGAGGAGGTGCGCCCCCCCGTGACCGCCGAGCGCCACGCCGGCTTCTCCTGGCGCTTCTACGACCGGGCGGTGGTCATCGACGTGGACGACCCCCGCGCCGCCTGGGCGGGCGTGCTGGACCTGCTGGGCCGCCGCCGCCCGATGCTGCCCGCCGACGGGCTGATCCTGACGATCCCGCTGGCCGAGCTGGACGACGTGCGCCGCGCCACCGCGCGCGGGACGGAGCTGTACGCCCGGCTGTGGGAGATTCAGCGCACGCTGGGCTTCGCCCTGCCGGTGTATGTGGTGGTCATGGGCTGCGAGGAGGCGCCCGGCTTCGCGGCTCTGGCCGAGGCGCTGCCGGCGTCGCTGACCGGCGGCATGCTCGGCTGGTCGAGCCCCTACGCCCTGGAGACCGCCTTCTCCCCCGACTTCGTGAGCGAGGCGCTGCAGTCGCTGGCGGACGGCCTGCTGGCGGTGGAGCTGGAGGTGTTCGGCGCGACGGCCACGCCGGACGGCGCCCCGCTGTTCGCGCTGACGGAGCGGCTGACCGGGACGGAGGCGGCGCTGCGCGCCCTGCTCGGCACCGCCTTCAAGCGCACCGCCTATCAGGAGACGCTCTACGTCCGCGGCCTCTACTTCACCGGCCGCCCCGACGCGGATGCGCCGGCCCTGTTCGGGCGCGACCTGCTGAACCGCAAGATATTCCCCGAGGCCGGGCTGCCCAAGCCGACCCGCGCGCTGGCCGCGTCCCGCGCGTGGCGCCGCTACTCCTGGCCGGTGGGGACGGGGGCCGCCGCCCTGGCCGCGATCCTGCTGCTGTGGATGGGGGTGCAGCGCGCCTCCACCCTGTCGGACCGGCTGGTTCCGGTCCTGGCCGACATTCCGGGAGGGCTTCAGCAGCTCGCCGACCAGCGCCCGGCGGTCGAGGCCGGGGCACCGATGACCGCCGCCTACGGCGACCCCGCCGCCCGCTTCGTGCAGGGCGTGACGATGCTGCCCACCGATTGGACCTTCAACCCGCTGCCGGCGTCGTGGATCAGCGGCGTCCCGGATGCGGTGTCGGGGGCGCTGGCCGTCGGCTACCGCCGCTTGGCCCTGTCGACGGTGCGCGACGTCGCCGAGGACCGGCTGCGCCGCCTGACCCGCGAGGGCGGGGTGGGGCCGGCGGGGGCGGGCGCCTTCGAACGGCTGCGCGCCTTCGCGGGCGAGATCGGCATCGCCGAGGGGCTGGCCCGTGCCTACAACAACGTGGACGCCCGCGACCCGACCCTGCCGCTGGACGAGGTGCTGGACTTCGCGCTGGGCTCCGGTGTGGCGCGCGGCTTTTCCGCGCGGCTGCACGGTTGGGAGATCGACCAGCCGCCGGGCGGCACCGCCATCCCGGCGCCGGGACCGGGGGCGCAGCGCCCCATCGACCTGACCGCGCACCGGGCGGAGGTCAGCCGCCGCTTCCGCCAGTACGCCGACGCCTATCTGCGCGACCTCGCCATGGGCGGCCTCGCCGCCGCCCGGCTGTCGGTCGCCGCCAACGAGCTGGAGCTGCTGGCCGGCGGGGCGCGCTCCGGCGCCGACGCTGCGGCGGCCTACGCCGAGGTGCTGTCGAGCCTGGAGGACGCCGCCCGCGGCCTGGGGGCGGAGCGCGGCGCCTGGATCGGCGCCAACGGCCCCGTCCTGCCGCCGGAGTTCGAGGCGCTGCTGAGCCGGCTTGAGAAGTCCGACCTGCTCGGCCCCAACCTGCGCGCCGACATCCTGGATCTGGCGCAGCGCCGCTACGACGAGGCGGGGGTCGGCGCGCGCAGCCTGGATTCGGTGATCGGCCGCCTGCTGGAGCAGGCGCCCAACGGCGGCGCCCGTCTCGCTCCGGCGGCGGAGCAGCTTCGCCGCACCCTGTCGGTGTGGATGGCCCGCCGCTTCATGAAGACGGACGACAGCGGCGCGCTGGCGATGCCCGCCGTGGGCGCCGGCTGGGACCGCGCCGCGCTGGACAGCATCCCGCCGCTGGTCGAGGACTATCTCCTGTTCGACGCCAAGGACCTGCCGCAGGCGCCGGCCATGCTGCGCACCTCCATGCGGGCGGCGGCGCAGCACCAGCTCCGCCAGGGGGTGGAGCGCATCCTCGCCCGCGCCCTGGCCGGCAGTCCTGGTTATAGCGGGCCGGCGGGCGGCGGCGTGGACCGGGCCGGCGGGCTGGCGCAGCTCCGCGCCTCGGCCCACGCGCTGCGCACCGCCTTCCCGGTGCTGGCCGAGACGATGCAGTCCTTCCGCCAGATCGGGCTGACCACCTCCGCCGACACCATCCGCGACACGGTGGCCCGGCAGGCCAACGCCGTGCTGGCCCAGGCCGACCGGCTGCTGGAGGGCGACCAGCTCTACCGGCCCGACGCCCACGCGCTGGACGTCTGGGTGGACGGCCCGCTGGTGCCGCACCTGCTGTTCGGGCAGACCACGCCGGCCGGGCTGGCGCTCTATCTCGGCAACGCCCGGCAGGAGGTGACGGTGCTCGCCCGCGACATCGCCGCCCCGGTGGTCGAGATCCTGGAGCGCCCGGTGATGGGCGCCGGGACCGGATCGGGCGCCGCCTCCAAGTGGGCGCGCATCATCACCGAGCTGGACAAGTATGACGGCGGGCGCCCGAACAGCTCGCTGGCGCAGCTCGAAAAGTTCGTGACGGTGGAAAGCGCCGCCGTGGACGCCGCCGGGTGCCAGAATCTGGGCGCCATCGACGGGGTGCCGGACGACTTCTTCCGCAGCCGTCTGGCCGAGCTGAAGCAGTGGATCGCCACGCGCTGCGTCCTGGCCGCCGACGCCCGCGTCTACGACGCCTATGTCGACATGGCCGCGTCCTTCAACGAGATGCTGGCCGGCCGCTTCCCCTTCGCCGCCGCGTCGGTGTCGGGCGAGGACGCCGACCCGGCGGCGGTGCGCGCCTTCTACGAGCGGTTCGACGCGCGCTCGGCCTTCGTTCTGGAGGGCTTGCGCCGCGGCGAGCGCTTCGGCACCGCCGGGCGCGAGGCGCTGCGCTTCGTGGAGACGATGGAGCGGGCGCGTCCGCTGCTGATCGCCGCGGTGACCCCGGACCAGAGCGGCGGTCTGGCGCTCGACCCGGCCTTCCGCGTCAACCGCGGCCGCGAGGCCGGGGGCAGCGACATCATCGAATGGAAGCTCGCCACGCCGAACGGCGCGCTGTCCAGCATGCTGCCGCGCACGCCGCTGCGCTGGTATCCGGGCGACAAGCTGAGCGTGACGCTGCGCTGGGCGAAGGACGGCACGGTGCTTCCGGTGTCCGGCGTCGGCGCGGGGGTGACGGTGGACGGACCCTCGCTGCGCTTCGACTATGACGGCCCCTGGGCGCTGTTCGCCCTGGCCAGCCGGCAGGCCGCGCCGCAGCGCGACCGCCGCCCCGGCCCGGACACCGAACCGCTGCTGCTGTTCGAGGCCACGGCCAGCGGGCCGGTCAAGGAGGCGGCGGCCGCCGCCCCGATGCCGATCGCTCCGGCCGTTCAGGCGGCGCCGCAACCCGCGGTGAAGCCCAACGTGCGGGTCTTCATGACGCTCGCGGTCAAGCGCACCGTCCTGGCCGACGGCAAGCCGCCGCGCGAGGAGAAGGTGGCCGTGCCGGCGCTGCCCGCCCAGGCGCCGCCGCTGGCCCCGGTCGGCTCCATGCGGCGGATGCCGGGGCTGGCCGGCTGGCCGGCGCCGTCGGGCGCGGTGGCTCCGGCGGACCGCGCCTTCTTCGATCTGGGCACCGCCCCGTCCCAGCCCCCGATGCTCCGCCCCGCGGCCCAACGCTTCCCGTGAGCAGCCCCATGACCGCATCCCACCCGCTGATCGACATCGGCGCCCTGCTCCAGCCCATCCCCGGCGACGATCCGGCGGGCGACGACTTGCGCCATGGCCCGGAGTTCGACGCGCTGACCGAGGCGCGCCGGATGGACGACGATCTGGACCAGGGCATCTGGCAGACCACCGTCAAGAAGGCCGATTGGAAGGGCGTCGTCCTGCAGGCGTCGGACCTGCTGAAGACCCGCACCAAGGACCTCCAGGTCGCGGCGTGGCTGGTCCAGGCGCTGGGCCGCCTGCACGGTCCGGCGGGGCTGGCGCCGGGGCTTCTGCTGGTCCACGGACTGGTGGAGGATTTCTGGGACGGCCTCTACCCGCGCCTGGACGACGGCGACCCGGAGCCGCGGCTGGCGCCGCTGGTCTGGCTGGACAGCCAGCTGTCGCGCGATCTGATGGCGACCGCCGTCACCCATCCGGGGCCGAACACCGACGAGACGCACCGCTTCCAGGACTGGCAGAACGCCCAGCGCCTGCGCAAGCTCGCCACCCGCGACCCGCGCGCCTTCCACGCGGCGGTGGACGACGGGGAGGTCACGGTCGAGCAGATCCTCGCCGCCCAGGACCGCACCCCGCCGGACTTCTACCAGATCCAGCATGGCCATCTGCGCGACACGGTGACGGCGGTGCGCACCCTGGCGGCGGAGCTGGACGCCGTGGCCGGCCGCTCCGCCCCCGGCTTCAGCCAGCTTCTGAAGACTCTGGAGAGCCTGATCCAGTTCCACCGCGAAGCGCTCGCCAAGCGCGGCATCGATCCGGACGGCGCCGCCGCGACGGAGGAGGCCGAGGGCGGGGAGGAGGCCACCATCGACGCGTCCGCCGAGATCGTGCCCGCCGCCGCCTTCGCCCGTACCGGCGGGCCGCGGACCCGGCAGGAAGCCTACGCGATGCTCCACCAGATCGCCGATTTCCTGGCGCGGGAGGAGCCGCACAGCCCGACCTCCTACCTTGTCCGCCGCGCCGCGGCCTGGGGGAACCTGTCCCTGCCGGAGCTTTACGCCGAGCTGCTGGGCGACCGCGGCGAGGTCGGACGGATCTTCGGCTTGTTGCGTCTTGAGGAGCGCTGAGCCATGCCCCGCATCCTGCTCGACTACCCCGGCATCAAGGGCGAGTCGCTGATCCGCAACTACAAGAATCTGGCCGAGTGCGTCAGCTTCGACCTGTCGTCGGGCAAGCGCGAGGTCGGCGGCTTCAACTACGACGACCCGATCGAGGAGAACTCCTACTTCGGCAGCCGGAAGGCGCAGAAGCAGGACAAGCTCGGCGTCGACAGCCTGAAGCTGGAGCGTCACTTCGACCTCGCCTCGCCCAAGCTGATGCAGGCGGCCTTCGATCCGCAGAAGAAGGACGTCACGGCGACGATCCACTTCTTCCGCACCTTCGCGCAGCTGCAGGGCGGCGAGCATTTCGGCCAAAGCGACATCTTCGCCGAGCCGTACCTGACCATCACCCTGAAGAACACGCAGATCACCGAATACGAGCTGTCCATCGACAACGACGACAGCAGCAACGGCACCGAGACCATCGCGCTGGCCTTCGACCAGCTGCAGATGACCTACCAGCACCAGATCGACGGCCGGAAAATCGGCCAAATCCGTGGCGACATCACATTGGCGAGCAAGTCATGACCCAGTCCAACCCGTCGGCCCTGACCGGCGACACCACCGTCCTGTCCCGCAAAGGCGCGGAACGCCGTGGCCCGGCGCGCCGGGCGGAGCATTTCCTGGAGCAGGTGATGTTCCAGAGCCGCTGGCTCCTGGCGCCGCTCTATGTCGGTCTGGTGGGCGCCCTGCTGATGATCGGCTGGCGCTTCGCGCTGGAGCTGGTGCACGCGCTGCCGCTTCTGGTCCATGGCACGGAGAACGACATCATCCTGATCGTGCTCGGGCTGGTCGACCTGACGATGGTCGGCAACCTCGTGCTGATGGTGATCTTCAGCGGCTATGAGAACTTCGTCTCGAAGATCGACGTCGCCGGCCACGCCGACCGTCCGGAATGGATGGGCAAGCTGGATTTCAGCGCGCTGAAGGTGAAGCTGATCGCCAGCATCGTGGCGATCTCCTCCATCCAGATCCTGAAGACCTTCATGAACGTGTCGGAGGTGTCCGACCGCGACCTGATGTGGCTGGTCGCCATCCACATCACCTTCATCGTCTCCGGTGTGCTGCTGGCGACGATGGACGTGCTGGTCAAGAAGAGCCACGCGCACTGACATCCGGCAGGAAAGGAGAGGGCATCATGATTCGGTATGCGCTGGCGTTTCTCGCCATGCTTCTGACCGGCCTGCCCGGAGCGTCAAAGGCGGAGCCGGCCAAGGTGGTGGTCGGCACCTACGTCAACCAGATCACCGGGGTGAATCTCCGCGACAACCAGGTCAATGTGGACTTCTACGTCTGGTTCCGCTGGGACGACGACTCCCTGAACCCGCTGGAGACGTTCGAGCTGATGAACGGGCGGATCGAATCCCGCACGCCCACCCCGGTCCGCAAGCTGAAGGACTCCAACTACGGGCAGGCACGCGTCCAGGCCGTTCTGAACCAGCCCTGGGACGTCAGCCGGTTCCCCCTGGACACCCAGACCATCCGTCTCGTGATCGAGGACAGCGACCAGACGGCGGAGTACGTCGTCTACGTGCCGGACACCGACAACAGCACCGTCGATCCGGACGTGGACGTCTCGGGCTACACGCTGATCAACAACGGGGCCACCATCTCGGCGCACCGTTACCGCACCAACTACGGCGACATCACCCTGCCGAAGAACCACGAGTCCGTCTATTCCCGCTACACCCACGCGATCACCCTGGAGCGGCCGGATTCGGTCTATTACATCAAGACCTTCTCGACCATCTTCATCTCCTCGGTGGTGGCCTTCCTGGCCTTCCTGGTGAAGCCGGTGGACCTCGACCCCCGCTTCGGCCTGGGCATCGGCGCGCTGTTCGCCGTGGTCGCCTGCTACTTCGTCATCGCCAGCGACCTGCCGCGCAGCAGCGGCTTCACCCTGTCGGACCGGGTCAACCTCGCCTCCATGGGCATGATCTTCCTCAGCCTGATGCAGAGCGCGGTGTCGCTGATGATCTACGAGCGGAACGCGGCGAAGTCCCTGCTCCTGGACCGCTGGTCGCTGGTGGTCTTCCCCGTCGCCTATGCGCTGCTGTGCGTCTGGCTGACCACGGTGTGACGCCGCTGCGGGGCGCCGCTCCGGCCTGAGCTTCGCCACAATCCTCCGTCATGCTCCGCAGGACGTGACGAGGGAGACTGGCATGATCGGAAACCGGACGGCGCTGGCGGCGGCGGCGTTTCTCGCCATCGGGATCGCGGTGGCGGGCTGGACGGCGGGGCGGGAGGTGGCGCAGGTCCGGCTGGCCGACCGTTTCGTCACCGTGAAGGGCTCCGCCGAGCGCGAGGTCAAGGCGAACCTCGCCCTCTGGCCTCTGCGCTTCGTCGCCACCGGCGACGACCTGTCGGCCGTCCAGGCGAAGACGGCGGCGGACGAGAAGGCCGTGCTGGCCTTTCTGGAACGCTACGGGCTGGGCGCCGACGCCGTCGTCTCGCGCTCGCTCGATCTCGTGGACCTGCTCGCCCAGGCCTACCGCCAGGGGCCGGCGGACCAGCGCTACATCCTCACCCGCACCCTGATGATCCGCAGCCCCGACGTGGAGCGGGTCGACCGTGCCAGCCAGAATCTGGCGGAACTGCTGGACCAGGGCGTGACCCTGGGTGGGGAGCCGGGCATGGGCTCCGGCCCCAATTACCTGTTCACCCGGCTGAACGACGTGAAGACCGAGATGATCGCGGAGGCGACCGCCAAGGCGCGCGAGGCGGCGACCCAGTTCGCCACCGACAGCGGTGCGACGCTGGGCGGCATCCGCCGCGCCAACCAGGGCCTGTTCCAGATCCTCGCCCGCGACGAGGCCCCCGGCATCATGGAAAGCCGGCAGATCGACAAGATCGTCCGCGTCGTGTCCACGCTCGACTGGGAACTGGTCGACTGATGGGGCGGAACAGCGCCCCGTCCGCATCCATCGTTGTGTAGAGCATCTATATATTGGACCCGCCGCATCCGGCCATCCTTTGCCAAAGGGGTGGTGCGGGCGGCGTGGCGTGTTGCGGTGCCTCAAGGCGTGATGAAGTCAAAGCTGATAATCTTGTTTCGATAATCCGCCTTCTTCGACATCAGACAAACAACACAGCATCATCGAACGCCGAAGAGCGCCCAGAAAATCGGCACAATGAGCGGATGACGTGCATCGGATGCACGGCGCGCCTCGGACGACGCCCCGATTTTCAGACCGGCATCACGGCTGTTGCCACCCTTATCCCTCAAAATTTGATGGTATTGGCAGAAAGCGCTAGTTCACCTGTGCGGAGCATGGTTATATAGCCAGCATATATAGCGAATTCGGGGTGACCGCTGATGTCCGTCCAACCGCAGGTGTCGTTCGCCGGGCCGCACGCGTCGCCGATCGGCGCCGAGCGCATCCGCCTGCTGGAGGCGGTGGGGCGCGAGGGCAGCATTTCCGGTGCGGCGCGGTCGGTCGGAGTCACCTACAAGGCGGCCTGGGACGCCATCGACGCCATGAACAACCTGTTCGGCCGTCCGCTGGTCGAGGCGCAGGCCGGCGGAAAGCGCGGCGGTGGAACCGCCTTGACGCCGGACGGCGTGCGGCTCGTCGCCACCTTCCACCGCCTGCAGAGCGAGATGGTCCGCGCCTTCCAGGTGCTGGAACCGGAACTGAACGGCACCGGCCTCTCGGCGGCCAGCCTGATGTGGGGATTCTTCATGCGCACCAGTGCCCGCAATGCCCTTCGCGGAACCGTCACCGCCATCACCGACGGGGCGGTGAACGCCGAGGTCACCCTGGCCGTCTCGGACCAGACCTCGATCGTCGCGATCATCACCCGTGACAGCGTGCGCGACCTGGGCCTGTTCCCGGGGCGCGCGGCGACGGCGCTGATCAAGGCACCCTTCGTGATCCTCGCCCCGGCGGACGAGGCGAAGCGCACCTCGATGCGCAACCGCGTGGAAGGCGTTGTGGGCCGCCGCGAGGACGGGGCGGTCAACAGCGAGATCACCCTGGACATCGGCGGCGGCAAGACGCTGACCGCCATCATCACGCTGCGCAGCGCCGACGACATCGGCCTGAAGCCCGGCGACCCGGCCTGCGCGCTGATCGACGCATCGCACATCATTCTTGCGGTGGATTGACGATAGATCGGAAGGAGTTTTTCGAATGAAGCGTTTCCTGCTTGCCGCCGTCGCGCTGCTGTCCGTCTCGGCGACGGCCCGGGCCGACGAATTCAACGTCGCGGTCGCCGCGAACTTCACCGCCCCGGCGAAGGAGATCGCCACAGCCTTCGAGCAGAAGACCGGCCATAAGGCCGTCCTGAGCTTCGGCGCGACCGGCCAGTTCTATGCCCAGATCAAGCAGGACGCCCCCTTCGTCGTCTTCCTCGCCGCCGATGACGAGACGCCGAAGAAGGCGGTGGAGGAGGGCTTGGCCGTTCCGGACTCCCGCTTCACCTACGCCGTCGGCCGTCTGGTGCTGTGGACCAAGGCCAGCGACGCCCCGCTGGGCGAGGATACGCTGCGCAAGGGCGCCTTCGAGAAGCTGTCGATCGCCAACCCGGCGACCGCGCCCTATGGCCTCGCCGCCGTGCAGACGATGAAGAAGATGGGCGTCTACGAGGCGATCCAGCCGAAGATCGTCCAGGGCAACAGCATCGCCCAGGCCTTCCAGTTCGCCGAGACCGGCGCCGCCGAGCTGGCCTTCGTGGCCCTGTCCCAGGTGATCGCCAAGCCGGACGGCACCCGCTGGCCGGTTCCGGAGGCGCTGCACGACCCGATCTTCCAGGACGCCGTCCTGCTCAAGAAGGGCGCCGGCAACGAGGCCGCCACGGCCTTCCTCGCCTTCCTGAAGGGGCCGGAGGCCGCCGCGGTGATCTCCAAGTACGGCTACGGCACGAGGGCGCCGAACTGACCATGCCGGCCTCCCTGGTAAGGACAGCCCGCCGATGAGCTGGCAACCGATCATCCTGACGCTGGAACTGGCGGCGCTGACGACGGTCATCCTGCTGATCGTCGGCACCCCCCTGGCCTGGTGGCTGGCGCGGTCCGGGGCTTGGTGGAAGGAGGCGGTGGCCACGGTGGTGGCGCTGCCTCTGGTCCTGCCGCCGACGGTTCTGGGCTTCTACCTGCTGATGCTGCTGGGGCCGAACGGCCCCGGCGGGTGGCTGGCCTCCCTGTGGGGCGCCCGCTCCATGGCCTTCACCTTCGAGGGGCTGGTCATCGGGTCGGTGCTGTATTCCATGCCCTTCGTGGTGCAGCCGATCCGCAACGCCTTCGAGGCCTTCGGCGACCGCCCGCTGGAGGCCGCGGCGACGCTGCGCGCCTCGCCGCTCGACACCTTCTTCACCGTGGCGGTGCCGCTGGCCCGCCGCGGCTTCCTGACCGGCGCCGTGCTGGGCTTCGCCCACACCATGGGCGAGTTCGGCGTCGTCCTGATGATCGGCGGCAACATCCCCGGCCAGACCAAGGTCCTCTCGGTGGCCATCTACGACTATGTCGAGACGCTGCAATGGGACGAGGCCCATCTGCTGGCCGGCGGCATGCTGGTCTTCTCCTTCACGGTGATCCTGACGATGATGATGCTGGAGAAGCGCATCGGGCGGGGCGGGCGATGAGCCTGTCGGTGCATTTCCACGGAACGCTCGGCCAGTTCGCGCTGGACGTGGCGTTCGAGGCGCCGGGCCGCGGCATCACCGCCCTGTTCGGCCCGTCCGGCTGCGGCAAGACCTCGGTGCTGCGCTGCGCGGCCGGGCTGCAGCGGCTGAACGGGCGTTTCGCCCTGGACGGCGATGTCTGGCAGGAGGGCCGGACCTTCCGGCCGACGCACAAGCGGCCCATCGGCTACGTCTTCCAGGAGGCCAGCCTGTTTCCGCATCTGTCGGTGCGCACCAACCTGCTGTTCGGCCATCGCCGGACGGTGGGGCGCGGCGTGCCGGAGCACATCCGCCTGGGCGATGTGGTGGATCTGCTGGGGCTGGGGCACCTGCTCGACCGCTCGCCGGAGCATCTCTCCGGCGGCGAGCGCCAGCGCGTCGGGGTGGGCCGCGCGCTGCTCTCGCAGCCGAGCCTGCTGTTGATGGACGAGCCCCTGGCGGCGCTGGACCGCTTCAGCAAAGAGGAGATCCTTCCCTATCTGGAGCGGCTGCATGGCGTGCTGTCCGTCCCGGTCCTCTATGTCAGCCACGACATCGCGGAGGTCGAGCGGCTGGCCGACCATCTGGTGCTGCTGCGCCAGGGGCGCGTCGTCGCCGCCGGCCCGATGCAGGAGCTTCAGGCCGATCCCACCCTGCCCATCGCCCGCATGCCGGAAGCCGGGGTGACCCTGCCCGCGGTGGTGGCGGGGCGGGAGGACGCCT